>NZ_CP059736.1:312565-625130 GCF_000948975.2 Thalassomonas actiniarum | reverse complement strand
TGAGACACACTATGGCTGAAGCACAATGCTAAGCATATAGTGAAACATCTTATACAAAAGCATTCTGGCCGCGGCCCCCAGGCATAAACCTTTGCCGGAAAGCATCATAGCTTAGCACCAAAGTGGTTACATTAATTTTTCACCAGGCCTTCATTCATTTCCAGAAAAATTTACCGGCGACCATGCAGGTAAAGCTTTTAATGCCGGGGTGGCATAAGCACCAAATTCTCGGGTGGCAAACTTTACTTTACCGTTAACCACAGTCATCTCAGCTTGCGTTTGCAATAGTTTTTTTTCATCCACGGTAAAAATATCCTGATTGAGGATAGAAAAGTCCGCATACATTCCTACTTTTATTGCTCCTTTAACTTCTTCCTCCCCTGAGAACCAGGCGGAGCCCAAGGTAAAGAGTTTAAGCGCAGTTAATCTGTCCAAAATATTACGCTCGTCATAGAGCTGTGTGCCGCCAATCGTTTTACCAGACACCACCCAGTAATAGGTACTCCAGGGATTAAAGCTCGAAACCCGGGTGCCGTCCGTTCCCAGGCCTACGGGAATATTTAATGCCAACATTTTCTTGATTGGCGGCGAGCGCCGGGTTTGCTCGCTTCCGTATCGAGCTAAAAAGTCTTCTCCGGCAAAAGCTAAACGCCCTTGAATCGCAATACCTCCCCCTAAAGCTTTAAGACGTATCAGGTTATCATCCGAGATAGTTTCTCCATGATCGAAAAACCACCGTACTTTAGTTAACGGCTGGGTTTCATTAATTTTTTCAAGTACGGTTAACATTTTGTTTATGGTTTCGTTATAGGTAGCGTGCAACCTGAATGGCCAGCGATTATTAAGATGCAAACGCACAACCGCTTCGAGTTCTTTTTCCGCATTGGCTGCCATTTCAGGCCGCTTTGAAGTAAAATTCTCATAATCAGAGGCGGACCACACCAACAATTCCCCTCCCCCTTCAATGACATAACCCGAATCAAAATCACTATGCTGGTTCTGCTCTCTTTGATAACCAGTCATCCAGCTTTTAAACTGGTTTAATTCCTGTTGGGGCTGTTGCGGGAACAAGTATTTAGAGACCCGTATTGGCAGTTCGCCATTTAAGGCTAAATCTGTACTCGCCTGATAATTGTTCGGAAACTGATGACCGCCACCGCCGGCATCTATAGCGCTGGTGACACCTAAACTCAATAGTTTTCGATAAAATTGTATCGAAGAATTATATTGCTGCCGAGGATTTAATTGCGGTAAGGCGCTGATGGTTTGATACAAAATGGCGGGATTGGGATCCGCAATCAACATTCCGCTTGGTTGACCGCTACTATCCCTTTGATAACGACTACCTTTAGGAGCTTTACTGTCTTTATTGATCCCCAGCGCTTGCATGCCAGCTTTATTGAGTAAACCGCCGGAATAGAGAAACAAAACAAAGGCAGGATTATCGGGTACCGCCTCATTTAATTCGCTCACCGTCGGCATTCTTTTTTCTTCAAATTGATAGGGACTCCAGCCGCCAATAACCCTTACCCATTGCCCTTTCGGCGTTCTTTTCGCTTGTTGGCTAAGCAGAGATAAGGCCTCTTTTAAACTGGTAATGCCTTCCCAGCGGGTTTCAAGATTATAGAACCTCCCTCCCCTGACCACATGCAAGTGTGAATCATTAAGTCCGGGAATAATACGCTTACCTTTAGCGTCAATAATTTGTGTATGAGCTTGTTTGTTTTTTAGCAATGTATCGGCATCATGGCTCAGTTGTTCAAACTTACCATCTTTCACCGAAAAAGCCGTAATATTAGAGCCGTCAAAAGTAGTGACCTTAGCGTTATGCACTATGATGTCTGCAAAAGCGAAGGCATGGTTTGATGTTAATAGTGTACTCAGTGCGAGTCCGATCAGCTTTTTAGCTTTCATTTTCATTGGAAAGTCCGGGATAAATACAGTGGAAAAGAGAGGCTGTGAGCACAGCCTCTGCCGGTTTTTAGTCTGATTTACAATTAGTGGCCTTCTTCAGCACCGAACATAGCTTTAGCATAAATAATGCCCAGGCCGTAACCACCACCATGCTCTTTGGCGATGTCGGTTACCGCTTTATAGGTGCTGCCCCTGCTCCAGTCCCTTTGCAGCTCAAGCATATATTGCAACCAGGTAATAGGTTGGGCCCCTGCCTGTATCATTCTTTGCACCGCCATGTCGTGGGCTTCTTTGCTGACACCGCCGGAGGCATCGGTAACGAAATAAACGTCATAACCTTCATCCAACGCTGATAATACCGGGCCAACGCCACAAACTTCAGTCCATAAGGCAGCAATCACCAGCTTCTTCTTGCCGGTTGTTTTAAACTTTTTAACTACCCGATCATCTTCCCAGGTATTCATTGTGGTGCGATCTATAGGGGTTTGTTTAGGAAATACCGCTTGTAATTCAGGAAACAACGGACCACTAAAAGACTTTTTCGCTACTGTCGTTAAAATCGTCGGTACTTTAAAAGCCCTGGCAGCCTTTGCCAGCCCGGTAACATTGTTGCGAAGCTCAACAATATCGTGGGAGGCGGTAGCAAAGGCCATTTGTGGCTGATGATCTATGAGCAACAGGGCATGATCATCAGGTGTCAGTAAATCTTTTCCCGGTTTTGCGGCAAACGCCGGCGAAACTAAAAATGTCAGCATTACTCCGGTGAGCAGGTATCTAAAATGTTTTATCGTGCTTAACATGGCTATTTCCTCTTACTTTTTCTGGATTACTTAGTTGATTAAAATAAAAAATGATTCGTCGGCTTACACCGCCTTCATCTCGAAGCGCTATCAATTGGGTTATAATTTTCCTTTGTTATCCCCCTTATCATTAACAGGCTGCAAGGTTAAGCCAGCGCCTAATTTCGAACAATATGACGATTACTCCCTTTACTGTCTCAAAATATGAGACAGTAAATCCTTTATACTTTTGTCAGGAGGAGTGATATGGATAAATTTTCTGCAATGAAGGCATTTGTGGACGTAGCCGAAGCCGAGAGCTTTGCACAAGCAGCACGGAAAACCGGGCGTTCCAGATCACAAATCAATAAATTAGTGATCAATTTAGAAGATCATCTTGGGGTTAGTCTGCTAAATCGAACGACACGCAGCACCACCTTAACCCCCACGGGCGTAGCCTATTTGGAAAGGGTTAAAGGCATTTTAAATGATCTGGAAGAAACAGAAGCCTTGCTGCAAACTAACCAGCATTCACCTGCCGGTGAGTTGAAAATAAATGCCCCGATGTCGTTTGGCACTATGCATTTAAGCCCAGCCGTAATTGAGTTTATGCAAAAGTATCCAAAAATAAGCGTACAGGTATTTTTAAGTGATCAACTGATAGACCCGGTTTCAAACGGCTTTGATATGACGGTGCGCATTGCCAGTCCTACCGATAGCCTGGCATTGGTTGAACATACTATTGTTGAATCGAAAAGAATTATCTGTGCCTCACCAAAATTTCTGGAACAATATCAAGAACCCGTTACAGTGGAGCAATTAAGGGATTTACCTTGTTTGCATTACGGTAATTTACCATCGGGTAATAATTGGAAATTACATGGGACTGACGGTGATAAGATGCTCAAGGTTAATGGTGTCATGTGCTCCAATAATGCCGAAATACTCCGGGATGCTGCCGTAGCAGGCATGGGGTTGGCGTTATTACCGGTTTTTATTGCCGGCAAAGATTTACAAAGCGGTAAGCTGGTGAATGTCTTGCGTGAGTATACAGCACCGCCAATTCATTTAAGCTTACTCTATCCTCCCAACCGCCATCTTTCCGCCAGAGTAAGGCTATTTGTGAAGTTTATTCAGGAAAAATTTGGCGGTAGTGCTTATTGGGATAGTCTTGGCCAGGAAAAAGAGAACCATGCGGATTAAAGTAAATTGTAAATAATGCCCCAAGCGACCTAACCAATTGTACGGTTAGGTCGCTAATACATCTAATCAACTATTACTAATTTCGATGAAACGCTTCTTTAAAAGCTTTCAAACACAATGGCTAGCAACAAAAAGAATATCGTAATTTTATCCAAGTTAAACAAGAAATTACTCAATACATGAAATAACCGGGTTTAGCAGAGTAATCACCGAGTCCGTCATTTTAGTCACCGTTACCATATCAGCTCCAACAAATATTCGTCGTTATCACCTTAACTGCTGCCAATATAAGGAAGAGCTATATGAGTGCTGAATTTATCAAATGCCTGGAAGAAATTGAAAAGCAATATAAAAATTTTGTTATTGATCATGTTAACAAACTCCCTATGTACCCGGGAAAAGGAACCTTAGAAAGACTTTCTAAAACCAATGACCTCTACGGTAAATGTGAGGATTTTAAGCGCGAACTGCTGCAAACACAAAAAAACCCGAAATCTCCTAAGTCCCGCAGCTGGCAACTGTTAAAAGCAGACTATCTCGTTATCCAAAAAGCGGTTAACAAATGCGGCAGTTATGTGACCTACCGCAAACTCAGAGATAGCTTTAAGGCCCTTAAAGCCTTTAATATGCTTGATGATCAAAGACAAATTTATAAAGTTAAAACCTCTAAGCTGGAAAAAACAAAGGATAGAGAACGGGATGTAAAGGCCTATGACTTACAGGCAGCTTCCAGTAAGCCTTTTAGCGAAGGTGTTTATCGGCGCTCACAAAAACAGCATGACTTCCATGGACAAGGATTAAATGCTTTTGGCGAACGCACCCAGAGCTATTTCGACCAGGTTTATGCCTATAATGTTGGCGCCAATGCCAGCGCCATGGATGAGGTCTTCAGGTACCACACGGCAAATAAGAAACGACGGAAGAAACGTGCCGATAATAGCAGTGTTCGCGGGGTGATCGACCGCCTGTTAAATCATAAACTGGCGACCTTGAAGAAGATAGTGGACGGTTTTCAGCCCAAAAACGACGAGAATCGCTTCTTTAAAATTGACAGTAATCAGCTGGATGCGAATTATCCCTGCCTGATCATCCTTTTTGATAACATCCCCGGCAGCGGCAAAGACATTCCCGAAGGCTACCCGGAGTTTGCTACCCATTGGATCCTGGCTCATATCAATCTTCGCCTGCAAGCAGAGGAAGCCTGGCCGATCATCACCAGAAGACAGAGTTTTGGCTTTCTTACTCCCACCATTACCGATGTCCATTCGGGGGTCAGGTTGTCGCTGGGTATTACGCCAAACCAGAAGTTTATCGATTGTGTGATCCAGGGCATTGTAGATGCAGATTTGGCCTTAGGATCGCTCACCTTTAATGATGATAACCCTGCCTGCCCAAATCAGGCACGCTTTTTAGACTTATCAGAGAAAGAAATAGAAATACACCCGGGGTTATATAAGCATGTGGTGTTAGATAAATTCAGGGGAGGACTTGCCTGTGCCTGTGGCCATAAAATCTTACGGGCCAAGATAGAGGAAAAAGCCAGCAGTAAAGGCCAGGTACTCTCGATAGAAGATATCAATAGCTGCTTTGGCGTTAAGGCTAATAAAGATGAGTTTATGCTAGCTTATAATACCTACGCTACCGGCAATTTGGAAAACGATGATGTAGGGCAGCATGACAGCCCGCTCGACGGCGATTTCAACCAGCTGGATGTGGACCAGGAAGCCAAGGATCTCTTTGAATTGCTGATTAATATCTTCACCACGGCGCTAAAAAAATACGCACCGGAGAAAAAACGCACCTATCCGGACTATAAAAACCTGTCGCAGGCACTTAAACGTATGGCCGATGACATGGTCGTGCAAACGGTACAGGAGAATCCCTTTTTTGATGTTGAAGATACCTCTGATGATGAAGACGGCCAGCAGAATTTTTACAGTCCGTCAGGCATGAGCTCCCTCTTTGGGCCTATGGTGGCACTGAAAGAAGCAATGGACTCTTTAGACTTAAATGAAGAGCAACTGCCAATTCCCTATAGCTGCTTAAAGTATTCTTATTTTGAAGCATCCATGTCCTGGAACCGCACCTTAGATAGCGAATACTTTAACCGTGCCGATTTATTATTCGAGCACTTGGAAAATATGATGTATAAAGCCGCGTTGCAGAAAGAGACTAACCGTGATGATACCTATGAATATGTAAATGAGCACTATGGCCCCACGATTACCAGCCTGATCGATGAGCTTAAAAAAACCAATACCGTTGTTGCGCCAGAAGATGATGAAGATAAGGAATTCTTAATCGGTGCCTTACCTAATGATTTACAGCCCTTTGTCGAGTGGTGTAGAAAACCTCTTATTCTGCATATAGATAATAATCCCTGCGTCAACACGACCGATGCGCCGATTATGACCAAGGCATCCAAGCTCACCGACAGCCAGTATTCAGAGCTTAAAATGATTATCTTGGATATCACTTCCAGTACTTCGGATCAGGTGAAAGCCTTTGTTGATGATTTTCATCAACAAGAGGCGATTCCATTACTGGTTACTGCTGCCTCTTCGGTCAAACATGGCGAGCTGGGGCTGGACGGCTGGCAACTGGGAGAAAATAAAGTTTACCTGAGTAAAGCTTTGAAACAGGATCAGAACAGTTTAGATCTCTACAGCAAAGTAAAGTCGAAATTGAAAAAGATCACCCGCTCTACCGAGTCCGGCTACAGCCGGTTAAACCGTCGACTGTTAAGAGAAGCGGTTAACGAAACGCTATTGGCTTCATCAAACTAAACAGTATCAATATGGATTAGTTCAGGCCAAACCTGACAACCGGCTCAGTGCCATTAGCAGACATTGGCAGCTTATTAAACAATTAAAACGGGCTTGTTGACAGCCCGTTTCTATTTGCAACGGCTTCAATAATTTACTTAGCCATTTTCAGTAGCTTAGGCTTGTCACCTGAAAAATCAATCCAAGGATTATCGTTCAAAGTTTCTGTACCTTCTACACTTGGCTCTTCATACCGCATGACGAAGTTTTTTGGTCCGTGAGCATAGGCAACGACTAAACCATAATCAGAGTCTAAGTAACCGCCATGTGGTACCAGTCCGGGGTAACTAATACGCCAAGCTTTGCTATCCAAACCGACGTAACCTAAAGTCAATTTACCCACAACATTATCAGGTAAGACAAAAAACCAAGTCCAGGAACCACCAGAAACGATTGTCATTACTTCATCAATGCCAACACCGGCATTAGAGCTATTTACGTGAAGTTTGCCAAATTTTTTCTGTAAGTAGTGTTTAATTTCTGTTGTCATTGCATTCATATCATACACCTTAGGGTAAGGTGCGACACCAAGCTCTGAAGTTGACAGGTAACCGCCACGGTGTGCTTCAGGCTTGCGTCCAGCCTTCGCTATTTCATCCAATAACTGGCCCCTGTGAAGCGAGAATAAAGACAATAACTTCTCGCTTTCCTCTTGCGTTACTGCTCGCTTAGTAGACGCTTTAAGAATTGGTTTTGCTGCCTCTGGCAAGGGTAAAGTACTGACTCTCACACCTACTTTTAACAGATGTTGATTAACAGCTTCGACCCCGTTTACATCGGCTCGACCATCGCTAAATGACAAGGTTAACTGGCCTTTGGTTGAAGGTTGACTTGCAAGCGCTGATGACACACTCACAGTTGAAAGTACGGCTATAAAAACCATGTTTAATAACTTGTTCATAATTTGCTCCTGTCAATGCATCACTATGATGCGATTCGGTTAACACTGAGCAGTTTAGGAGCAGAGACATCAAAGAAAAACCCGGTTTCAGTCAACTTACTGTTCACCAAAAGTAGACTATCTCATTTAATAAGCCACATTTGTTTACTATCACTCACCCCTATTATTAACCAAGAGTAAATAATTTTGTTACTGAAGCTATGTTTATCTACTGATGCTGGATATTTAGAATTTCAGGTATTCGTTTTCTATGCCTGTTTTAGAGGTGGTTATGACAAATCTAACGTCTCATGGGTTAGCCATTTTGATGACGCTTTTCATTGCAGGGTCTTTTTTATCTGCGGCTGAATTATCAGGTATCATTCATCCTGTTGCTTTGACACTACTAAGATTTATTGGTGCCGTAATAGCATTTTCCCCGGTAATACTAACTATTCCAAAACACAGATCCGCGATTAAAAAAGTATTGCCTAAAAGCTTAATTATCAGTCTTTTCTACTCGGTGTTTTTTCTGTGTATGTTCAAATCTTTGGAAACAACAACGGCACTAAACACTACCGCCCTGTATACCCTGGTGCCATTTATTACTGCTGTCTTGTGCTTTGTTTTCTTCAGAGAAACCATCTCCGGGTATATGTTAAACGCCTATACCATGGGAACAGTCGGAGCTATGTGGGTAATATTTAAAGGAGATATCAACACCATCTTTGCTCTATCGCTAAATAATGGGGACTTATACTTTTTAATGGGCTGTTTCTCAATGGCAGGATTCTCCATTGCTATGAAAACTTTATATCAAGGCGAAAGTATGCCAGCCATGGTTTTCTGTACGCTAATAGGCGGGGCTATTTGGATGGCGCTGGTATTGATTTTTATCGGACAACCACTAGAAATAGACAAGATCCGTGAAACAGATTATTTTCATATCCTTTACTTAGCCTTATTTGCTACTTTATTCTCCACGCTGATAATGCAAAAAATCACTGTTCAACTTGGTCCGACGAAAGTAATGGCTTATGTATTCATGACGCCAGCGCTAGTAATATTGCTGCAATTCGTTTTACAAGGACAGTCAATTAATAGCCCGATATACCCCGGTATCATACTTTCTGTTATCGCGACATTTTATCTACAAAAAGTTAGCACAAACAAAGTTAAGTCCACTTAACCAGGCAATTGTTCAACTAAAAAGTCTATTAAAGTTCTTATTTTGGGTGATTGCTCTTTATGAAATGGATAAATAGCATAAAGAGCATGTGTTTCAGCTTGCCAATCCTGAAGCAACTCAACGACATCGCCATTAGCTAAAGCATCGTCGACAAACATCCTAGGCGTTAATGTCACACCTAACCCGGATATAATCGCTTGTTTTAAGCCCAAGCCATTATTTACAGCATAAGAGCCAGGGTTTAAATCAACAGTTTGAGTTTCTTCGCCTTTTTTGAAAGTCCACTGTTTGGAGGATGAAAGAGTGTAAATTAAACAGTTATGCAGGGTGAGATCTTCAGGAACTTCCAGTTTAGGAGCATTTTTTAAATATTCCGGCGCGGCACATACCACTCTTTCAATATCTAATAACTTACGTGATTTTAAACTGGAATTTTTGAGTAGCCCTCCTCCCCTGATAGCAATATCAACCCCTTGTTCTACTAAGTCTATGTAACTATCACTCATAATGACTTCAATTGAAATTTCAGGATGCAATTTCATAAAGTCACAAATAATGGGGTTTATTTTTAGAACGCCTAATGTCATTGGGATACTAATTTTGACTGAGCCCCTTAGTACATTAGAGGAGTCGATCATCGACAGATCAGCACTGGCTAAATTATCTAATATGACTTTAATTTGATCATAATAGACTTGGCCACTTTCCGTTATATGCAGCTTCCGTGTCGTGCGATTGATAAGAGCTGTTTTTAAAAAGTCTTCTAACTCATTAATATTTTTACTGATAGCGGCTTTGGATAAGTTTAAATCCTCAGCTGCTGCTCTAAAACTGCCAAGTTCTATTACTCGCCTGAATACTTCTATAGCCCTTAATTTATCCATTGAACGCCTCAATTATCAACTGTCAGTAAACTATTCTATCACTAATGTGATGTTTATCTACTGCAGGTCAGGTTTTATAGTGAATTCACCTTTTAAACCTCTCATTTGGGATCACAAAAATGAATATAGATATCGGAATAAACGCAGAAAAACGAGTGGAAATTGCACAATCACTCAAGCACTTACTAGCAGACTCATACACGCTTTATTTGCAAACTCATAACTTCCACTGGAACGTAACGGGAATGCACTTCAGGGAATTGCACCTAATGTTTGAGGAGCAATATAACGAGTTGGCAACTGCTGTTGATGAAATAGCTGAACGCATACGTTCTCTTGGTGAAGTTGCCCCCGGATCATACAAAGCATTTACCAAATTGAGTTCTATTGCAGAGGTTGAAGACATTCCAAATGCGAGTGAGATGGTCAAGATTTTAACTTTGGGTCATGAGCAAATAGTTAAAACCTGCCGAATTGCTCTAAGCCTTGCACAAAGTGCGGAAGATGAATCATCGGCATCACTGGTATCTGACCGAATGCGTGAGCATGAAAAAACGGCCTGAATGCTTCGTTCAATGCTTGCTGATTAGCCACATTGATTTTGTAAATAGGAGTAACTTATGGCTGTTTTAGATAAAGGTATTTGGGAAATTAATAAAGAAGCGACTGAACTGGCATTTGAAGATAGATTTTCTTCTGAAGTTATTAGTGAGGAAAACAGATATCATTTGTACATGTCGCTTGCATGCCCTTTCGCTCATCGCCCCTTGTTGGTTATTAAATACTTGGGTCTTGATGATGCCATCTCGGTATCCTCGGTTGCTCCCAAACGTTACGACAATGGCTGGCTATTCAACGAACAATTTCCTGACAAAGTAAATGGAAAAAGTCGTTTGATTGATCTGTATTTAGCAGCAAAGCATGATTACTCAGGAAGAGTATCTGTGCCTGTCCTGTGGGATAAGGCTCATAATACAGTTGCCGAGAATGACTCTTCGTTAATCGCTGAAAACTTAGCTGCCAATTGGCTGGCATTGGCAAAAACCCCCGCAACCTTAATTCCAACATCGCTTGAACATGAGGTTAGAGAAATGAATATCTGGTTGCACCAACATGTTAATCGTAATGTGTACCACGTGGGATTTGCCAAAAATCAAACGGACTATGATAGAGCGAGTTCGGACTACTTTTCTGCCCTAGAGAACTTGGACAAAAAATTGGCAGGATCATTATATCTTTTTGGCGATAGAATAACTTTATCTGACTTCTTTCTATTGCCGACTCTGGTAAGAATGGAAGCCGTATATGAGATTCACTTCAAAGCTAATTTAAAGCCATTAAAAGCGTTTAAGAACTTATATAGATACATGCTGAACCTGGTAAGCAATGAAAGCATTCGTGAGACCGTTGATATAGCTTATATGAAAGCACATTACTATGTTTCTCATAGCCATATCAATCCTACAGGCATTATACCATCAGGCCCTGAAATTATATGGTGATTGAATGTCCGCTTGTCGCCACTAAACGAGAAATTTGAGCTTTCAAACCGCTAACAGCACAGAGCCGGACAGCCAAAATCTGATTTCCCGGGGTTAACAAATGCTTAGTTTTCAAGACGGCACTGCCCCTCAAGATTCCGGCACACCAATACATCTTTAGCAGTTAAAACATGAGCTTACGTTAATTTCTGAAGCTTTTTAGCTATAGAAAAATAGCAATTTTGTGAAAAAGTGGAAATTAAGGAAAACAATAGCTTAGCGAGTTTTTTAAGCTTGAAAACCACTGTATAAGGGGACACCTATTTTTATCAACAAATGCAAACAACGGAAATTTTTTCCTCATTTAATTCGATTATACATCTGCTTGTGACTCTCTTTTAAGACAGCCATTTAGTGAGAATTCATCAATATATAATCTATATTAAATTATCATAAATAATGTCTCTGGATAATGTAGTTGATTAATACCTATTTATTAGTTAAGGAAGAAACATGCGTAAGGTACCATACTTTTTCGTCCTAATCATTACGATACTTTTAGAAGGATGTTCCACACATTCGCAATTAATAGAACCTGAATTTGCGGTGGTTAGAACGTTCTTTGCAACGGATCGAAACTTAACAGGGAAAACTAAACCAGGTGAAATGTTTGGTGTTGAACGATCAAAATTAACATATGGTACGTGTGATGTAAGTATTCCGCGTGATCACCGTATGGGAAAGCTAGAATCACCGTCAATATGGAGACTCCAATTCAGAGAAGAACCATCGAAACATGTTGTCCTTCTAAGTACTTGGATTAATTCCAAAGACAAGTACTTTACTGATTTAGCTGCCATGGTAAATTCAGCCCAAACACGTAGTGCATTTATTTTCGTTCACGGATACAACGTTACATTTGAAGAAGCTGCAAGAAGAACCGCGCAGATTTCATATGACCTTGGATTCGAAGGGGCTTCTGTCTTTTACAGTTGGCCATCTCAGGGCACAATTCCCGCATACACTATTGATGAACAAAATATAGAATGGTCGCAGGCTCATTTAAGAGCTTTTCTTGTAGATTTCTTTGTTCACTCTGAAGCCCAAAATGTCTATTTGATAGCTCATAGTATGGGAAACCGAGCATTAACACGTGTGGTAGCGTCACTCCTCACAGATAAACCTTTGCTTCGTGAACGGCTTAAAGAGGTAATACTTATGGCGCCTGATATTGATGCTGATGTATTCAAAAGAGACATAGCTCCTGCACTTGCCAATTCAAATCGACCAACCACTCTTTATGCATCATCTAAAGATCTGGCTTTGGCAGCATCAAAGAAAGTGCACGGCAATCCTCGTGCTGGAGATTCAGGGCAGGGCTTAGTTATAGTTTCTGGGATTGAAACGATTGATGCTACAGCTGTGGATACAAGTCTTCTGGGGCATTCGTACCCCAAAGATGAAAGTTCTGTCTTATCAGATATATTTAATTTGATTCGTAACGGGCTAAGACCAGATCAGAGGTTTCGGTTAAGCCCTATTGACACAGAAGCTGGACGGTATTGGAAATTCAAACAATGAAGTTGAAGCACACAACCGGAAAAGTGTCCAAAACTTAATCTAAATCAACCGTACGCTATAAACAAACACGCTGAGGGAGGGATTCGAACCCTCGCGCTGTAGTTTTCAGTGCGCCTCAGTGCCATATAATGCGCCCCCTGCAAAAGCACGCTGCACTATATTACACTGGCTGGCACTCTGGATCGATCCAAAATCGATCCAAAAATCATTTATATCGATTCACATCTACTATTGCCACAAAAGCGACATTAAGCTGCAAATATCAAATAGAGCTTGGGATGTTTTTTATCGAATAACACTCATCCAATCATTCTTTCCAACTAATTGGTTTGAATACGCAGTGGATGCAGCTCCAATAACCCCAACAGAAATTCCCGATATGGGAGGCAGGCCGAACAAATATTCTATACCGGATATAGGGAGACTCATATATGTTGACCACTTACTCACTTTCTGCAATTCGAAACCTTTATTGAGCTCCTTTGCAGCCCCAGCAATTATCTTATTGGCTTTTCTTAATGCATGAGTTTCACCATTTTTTAGTGAGTACTCCACCTCATTAAGTGCGGTTCTAAGTCTTTGTATGTCCTTTGATCTTTTTTCTTTTATTCGAAGAACATCCTGTATTGTGCCAATTTTAGGTAAAGCTCCAATGAGCTGCTCACAAGACATTTTAAGTATTCCATATGCTTCCATAGTCATATCTATGTTGCTATGAATATTTTTCATTCCATTTATAGGGGAATCTAATTCTCTAAACTCATTCTGTACAACTATTGTGTTTTGTTGATTACTGATATCAATAAGTGTCATTAATTTGCCTACTGATTCAGTAACATGATATGACCACCAAGATATGATACGTTCATACGCTTGATCTTTAGATATGGAATTACTATCCCACATTTCTTTGTTCTTTATATACCGTGCCTCAGTATGTTCAATAATATATTGATCTACTTTCTTGAATGTTTCAATGTCGTATGAAGTATGCTCAGGTAGGATACACATATCAAAAAATGCACTGAAGAAGGTTTTGGGGGTTAATCCAAACCTCCTTTTTAGGGCATATCTTTCATCTTTTTCTAAGAAAGAAATCAGCCCTGGAATAATCATTGGCTTCAAATACATAGCATAATTTCTTGTCGCCAAGTCCCAATCATTTTGCCCCAGTAAAAGAGGCTCTTCCCATAATGTTATTACATCTATGAGTCCAGTTTCTTTAAGCTTTGAATAATCAAAACCAAAGTCAGCGTCTATTAAAGTTATACGGTCGAAAAGAAGAAACATTTGTAATACAGACGTTTTTTTAGGATTGTATTTATACAGCCTGTCGTAATCTTCTTCTGCAAGAGTAGTTACATCAATGTCTTTTTGCGCAGGCTCAATAGGGGATATAAGCTTTTCCTTAAAAGCTTTGCTAAAAAACGCCCTCTGATATACACCGTAGAGTGATACTTCATTCCTATAGATAGAATTCATCTGGCCTCATCACTTAGTCAAAATGACCATCCATGATGACTAAACCTCTATGCTGAACAATATATTGTTATATTAGGAAATGTATTGGTAATGCACCAGTGACTTTTGCCAAGAAAGCGCACTATCTTCAGGTGCTAGTGCTCGCAAGGGCGTGGCGGTTCAAGTCCGCCCCTGGGTACCATCGAAATAAAGGCCTGCAGCCCGATTTGAGGTTCAGGCTTTTTTTATATCTGAAATTCGTCTCCTTTCCGTCCCCCGTCTGTCCCCTAATACAGTAGTTATAAAATCACGCCAAAAAACGCTACACTATCCAGCTCTAAAAATAATAAACGGACGATTTCATGCAACAACTGCTATTACTATTAAGGCAGAGTTGAAGGCAGAGTTGGACACCCATGAAGGCAGAGTTGGACACCCAAACTTTGGTATTAAGGACTTTAGTAGTGCTACACCGCTCAGTCGAAAAATCAATTTAAAAGGTTGCGGTAAACACAATCATCATTCCATCTTCATCTGTTCGTTGTAATAATTTTTGTGGATCTGTTTCTGTAGTTATATCCCCTTCTTTTATTCCTTTTCGGAATTTAACGAAATCTGTATCTATGTAATACCCCATGCCGACATTAAATGTACTTTTGCCGCTTTTAATACCAAACATCAACCCACCGCCATAAGTTGAAAGTGGATCTCCACCTTCTTCTTTAGCTAAACCAATAGAGAAAAAAGGGCCCCAGCCCCAAACATAATTACCTGTTTGCTCTCCCCAATAGTGATGGGCTTCTAACATCAAAGCGCCTTGGTTAGAGGTAACGTGATCTACTCTTATTTCTCCATTTTCTTCTATGGTCACACCATCAATGAATTCATCACTACCATAATTTAGTAGCGCAATGGCCATATTAAAGTCCCAGCCCCCAAATTTTAGTACTTCATCAGAGTTGGACACTCACATCAGAGTTGGACACTCAAACTTTGGTAAATGTGAAAAGCTGAGCTACCTTTGTGTCACAGTTATTTTTACTGGCAATGGTGTTCACTATGACTCAAGCACGATGTTCTCAAATTTCCCTTTCCGATACCTGTTATTACCATTTGGTTTCCCGCTGTATTCGCCGCGCTTTCCTGTGCGGTGACGATGAATACACCAACAAGAATTATGAGCACAGGCGGCAGTGGATGGTTGACCGTATCCGTTTCCTCACATCGGTATTTGCGATTGAGGTGGCCGCTTATGCGGTAATGTCAAATCACTATCACTTAGTGGTCTATGTTAATGAGCAGGAAGCCAATAGCTGGAGTGATGAAGAAGTTTGTCGGCGCTGGTTACAACTCTATGCTAATAAACCCTTAGTCGAACGCTGGTTATCCGGGGAAGCCAAAACAAGTGCTGAAAAGGCTGCGGCATTGGAAATTATCGAAAAGTGGCGTGGCCGACTCAGCGATATTTCCTGGTTGATGCGCAGTCTTAATGAGTATATTGCCCGTAAAGCGAATAAAGAAGATAACTGCCAGGGGCGCTTTTGGGAAGGCAGGTTTAAATCTCAAGCCTTGCTGGATGAAAAAGCACTACTTGCTTGTATGGCTTATGTCGATTTAAACCCCATTCGCGCTAAAATGGCAAGTACCGTACAAAAATCTGAATATACCTCAGCATACGAGCGGGCACATGATAAAGCCAGTAAGCAAGACAATCCATCAACGCTTCCGTTTAAAGTTAAGCCCTTACTCGGTTTTATTGGCAATGAACATCAAGACCAACCCTACGGTATAGTTTTTTCACTTGTTGATTACTTTGAGCTGGTGGAAGCTACCGGTAAAGCCATTAGAGAGGATAAACGGGGTTATATTGATGAAAATGCTTATCCGCTATTACAGCAACTAGGGTTTTCTGGCGATGACTGGATAGACTTAGCGCAGCACTTTGGCAAAAAATATCACCGGGCAGTGGGCTCTTTAGCGGAATTATCCCTTTATGCCCAACATATGGGGAAAAAATGGATTGCTGGACAGCGAGAGCAGGAAGCTATCTTTCACTAATCTTCAAGCTTTAACAGTAACGATGCCCGCTAATTGATAGTGAAGGTCTATCTTGTTCTAAATTCTTCGATTATCTCTTTTTTGAAAGACAAACATCCGTTCGTAAAATAAATAAAATTCCCTTGTTACTTTGGCTGATATTCATGATATTGTCATCGGTATAATTCAATTTTTGGCTGTCCAACTTTCGTATGGCTGTCCAACTTTCGTATGGCTGTCCAACTTTCGTAGGGGAAAAGGATTAGCTAAATTAATACTTAAAAAAAGTTTTAATGAATTAGGTCATGGGTTGGCAAGGAGCAATCTATACAGTTTTTATATCGAAGCCGCTGTCGCTCATAAAAATATCATTTCTCAAAAGGTTGCGACTAAAGTGATTTCAATTAAATGTGAAAGTGGCATTGATCGGTATTCTCATGAACCTATATTCGTATATCGTAAATTAATAAAGCAAAGTTAACGGAAACGAGAGAGAACTATCAATGAGTGATGAAAAAAATGGAGTAGATAAAGTACAAAACGCCAGCTCTTTTCATATAAATAAATTGCGATTTTTAGTTGAGTTGTTTCTGGCATTGATGGCCACATATTTAGCATTTGAAATGAACTCGATAACAACCAAGTTTAACAAAGAAATGTTAGAGCGAGACCGTAATCAACAGTTTCAATATACCGCAGAATATTATGTAGAAACACTAGGCATGATATATGAGTATGCCCAAAGCGGTAAAGAAATAGTTAATTCTAAGGAAAAGTATAGAGAAAGACTCAATCAGAAACTCACAAGATTCAAAGCAGCAGCATTTTTGTATGAAGGAAGCTTTTGTAAAGATAAAAAATTGTCAGAAGCAATAACGAAATTGAACAAAAATGCTGGCTTCTCTAAAGGTAATAAAGAAACAGCAGAAGCACATTATCGTGAAATTCTAAGTAATAACATGGAGCCAATGCAAAAGTTAATTATTAGCTACATGCAAGGCAATTGCTGATATCATTGGGCTGGCTACAGGAAACAACGGAAAGTAGGTTTTTGAAATGAAAATTGAAAATGGAGAGTTATTTTTCAAAAATCGAATAAATGAATTCACCGAACTAGCAGATAATCTTGAAACCCTCCTATGCTAAAACTAAGCAAAGGAAATGAAATGAAAGCTGCCAGGGCATAACTTATAAAGGGCTCCTTAGAATAGCAAAGCATAAAGCTGTACAGAGAAAACTATGTCTATAAATAACTGGCAAGTGCCCGGGGTTAACAAATGCTCAGTTTTCAAGACGCTACTGCCCCAGGTTATCCATCTCCGGGAGCAGTCATGATTATTGGTTCAAGTCTTGATGAACCTTGTGTATTTTGTGTTTAAAGCCTGTTACCTGATCTTTGATCCAAATGCTGTAATGGCTGAAACCAGCAATGGTGGCTTCGTCCAGAGCTTCTGGCTCCCTGACTATTGCGGCGAAGGCGTCGCAGATAAAGGCGCATTCTTCACTAAATTGGGAGAATTGGTCGCACAGCAGTAACATATCGGTTTTGAGCTGTTTAGCTGTTGAGTCAGACATAACACTGCCCTCTTTTCACCATGGCAAGTGAGTTATTTTCTGCCTTTACTGGCCGGGTATAACGGCGGGAGTGTATGGGGTGGTAGTTATTGCTGCGAACTTTTAACCACTGGCGACAGGCTATGCTGTCAGCTTTAGTTGTTAAAAAAACTTTAACCGAGAAAAACTCTGGCTTATCATTAACTTTAGCCATAATGGATACCCTTGTTATCGGTTGTGGTTAGCTGCTTCTGGGTGTGCTAGCACTCAGGGGCAGCGCTCATTTCGTTTATTTGTTAGGTCATCAAACGCTTTTGGCGTATCTCCTCTGGTTGTTATTTAGTCTTTTATATATAGTACAAAATGCTGGATAAATCGACAGTTACCGTTGATTTATGATGAGAAATAAGCACGATTTTTTACCTGACTTGCGGCTTATTTCCCCCCAGGTTTAAGTTCATTATTATTGAATCATAAAGTATTGATTGATAAGAAATCTTGGCATTGTTTGCCGGATTTCGTGATGCTGAAATCCGGCTAGCTTTTTATTCATATTTACAACAAGCAACTGCGACAACAGCAGCGCTGATATCACACAATAAAGTTCGTTAAGCGTTTAACTCAAATTGACGGTGGTATTGCTCACGGGAAATTTCCGTAGACATGGACCACAGCAACATAAAGGCACAGCCGGTAAGCATACTTTTCATATCCAGATAGCCGTAATAAACCCAGTTCCAGCCAGAGAAAATTTGAGCGACTTCCATGCTGAAACCGATTTCATTCAGGTGACGGATAAAGTTTTCAACCAGTGCCAGTAAATCGATAAACATAAACACTGAAAACAGGCTGGCAAAGGCGACTTCAGCCTTGTATAGACGCACCTTGTCGATGGGTTTATTTTGAGCGGTCAATCTGGCACGGGTAAAAGGTGCCCTGAGTAGTACCATATAAAATAAAAACAGATCAGTAATAAAGTGGGTAGTAAACATAGCCGCACCAAGCCAGACCGTGCTCCGGGTTTCATCGGCATAAACCTCGCTGAAACCGGGCTCAATGGCAAAGATGAAAATGGCTCTTTCAACGGCCTTTATAATGATAAAACCAGCACATAAATGCACGATATTGATATCGTCACGGTTAATAAACATTACCGCGAATATGCTTACACTGAACACTATGGTGATCAACAAAGTGTTTCTACTGACAATAGCAAAAGTGACAATGGCAATGATCAATGCCAGTTTGAATATACCTTCCGTTTTTACAGCACTCACAGCAAACTTCCTCCCTGATCAGAATTTATGGCTTGTTTGCACGGCAGGCAAAGTTGCCAGTATAAATGCCAGGGCTGGTATTGTTGTGAATCTTGTTGTGGGTAAGCTATTACCCGGAAAAAAACAGCTTGAGTCTTCATAATTATCCTTATATTGAATTTGGATTGTATTCGACTATCGGGCCAACGGTACCAGTGGCTGTTTTTTCTCCGGACAAGTATGCAACAGGTAAAATTACCTTAGCAAAACTTGTTTAAGCAGGTGGTTACCCTGCTTGTGATTAAATCAGCTTTAGTTACCGGTGGTCGATAAAGTCCCGTTGTTGTCATCCGCCAACGGGGTGGCGGCCTGTGGTCTAGGTGGTGTATCACCGCTACTACCTACGCCGCCGGAAATACCCGCCAGCATGTTTGCAGTGAAATTGATTGAGCTATCAAATTTTGAGCCTGCTTGAGGCGCGTTTACGAACTTTTCGAAGTGTTTCATTTTCGTCCCTTTCATTAAATTGATCTCTAAGTGTCGAGATTTGCTCAAACAAGGGAGCCACATTCAACGAACAAGCATGACCGATATCGAGAAATTGATTCATCCTTGGCTCGCCAACACCGGTTTCCCAGTTTTCATAGGTAACACGGCTGACTCCTGCTTTTTTTGCCATTTCCCTGGTAGTTTTGTCTACACTCAGGCGTATACAACGCAAATCCTCACCCATAATATCAAACATATAAATTCCCTCTATAATTATTTTCTCAATTAAATCCGACAAATACAGACATAAATCCCGAACCGGCCAATACAGCGGTTATAAAAAGCTTTGTTTAAATTTGCTATTGGCTTTTCACTGGCTCTTAGTAAGCTCACTAGTAGCTATTTATTGATTAAAGGCCGGAGCAAATCATTATTTCGGATTTTATTATAATGAGTACTATAGTACCTGTCACGATAAAAATGAGTACTATTGTATCCATCAGTCTTTGGTGTCCACCATCTCAAGATAAGTTACCTGTGTTTTTCAGAAGGTAAAAAATGGCTGAATAATTGGGAGTCCACGCTTAATGACTTGCCTTAGCTCATGCAAGCACTACCGATCCAGGTATTGGCCACAAATCTTATACGGCTGATACCAACAACATTACTGCACCTTAAACCATCATCAGGCAAACTTAAGCTTCTCTTAAGCTTCCCCTCCTAAACTACAAACCAATGAAGTGAATTTGAACTGTTTATATCTTTCCAAGAGATCAGCTCATTTTTGATGGGTTATCGCCTGTTTCAGACATAACTGCTACAGGCTGTTGCTTGGATAGAAGATATTAATCCCGGGAAAGCGAGAGGAAGTAATTTATGAAAAAAGATGCGCAGTATTTTGAAACCGTCATTATCGGCACAGGCTTTTCAGGTTTGCTCGCGGCGATTGGTTTGCAGAAAAAAAACAATCATGATTTTGTCCTGTTAGAGCGAGGTGCCGATATAGGCGGAACCTGGCGAGATAACTCGTACCCGGGAGCCGAGGTAGACATTCCAACCGGTTTGTATTCTATTTCCTTTATTCCGTATAAATTTAAGAAAAGATATTCCCCGCAAAGCGAATTACTCGAATACACCAACTACATTATTGATAAATTTAATATCAGGAAACACACAAAAACCAAGCAATCCGTCACTAAGCTCACCTATAACGACAGTGAATGTTTATGGCAGGTAGAGACAAAGTCAGGCGAACACTATAACGCCCGTTTCATCATAGATACCAGTGGCGTACTGGCGAACCCGAAAACTCCTGACATCAAGGGCGCAGAGTCATTCCAGGGGGAAAAATTCCATACCGCACAGTGGGATCACAGTGTTCCCTATCAAGGAAAACGTGTTGGTATTATTGGCTCCGGCTGCTCGGCGGCCCAGGTCGTGCCTGCCATTGCCGAGCAGGTGGACAAACTCACCGTGTTTATGGGCAAGGCGCAGTGGATCATTCCGCGCTCAGACAGAACTTACAGCGCAGCAGAGCGTTTTATTACCAACTTGCCGGGCATACGCCACCTCAAACGTTTAATGATATTTAGTTATCACGAGATACGCTTTGCTGCATTTCGCCGCTATCCGTTCACCTCAAAAATTACCGGGTTCATAAAATATCTTTATGCGCGAACACTAAGAAAAAATCTCGAAAAATATATCGATGATGAAAAACTGCGCCAGCACATGATGCCCGACTATGAACTGGGCGGCAGACGAGTCATCCCGTCAAACCGCTACCTGCCGGCACTATCCCGGGATAACGTTGATGTAGATATCAGTGGCATAGAGAGCATCACACCTACGGGGATCCGGACAAAAGACGGCCAGGATATCCCCTTGGACATTATCGTTTATGCAACCGGATTTTTTGCCTACTCAGACATGAAAAAGGCGTTAACCTTTGATGTATACGGCAGTGGTGGCCGTCACCTGAACAGTGAATGGGAAAATGAGGCGGTCTCGTATAAGGGCATCACAGTTTCAGGCTACCCCAACTATTTTAAAGTAAACGGCCCCAATACGGGCACCGGCCACAGCTCGCAATTGTGTTATATGGAGGCAATGGTGAACTATACCATTAAAGCGATTTGTGCGGTAAAACGGGATAACACCATCAAGGCCATTGATGTGAGAAGCCATATTCAAAGTGAATACGTGACAAAAATGAAAAACACTATGAAATTAACGGTTTGGCAAAGGAGCAACTGTAGCGCATTTTATAGAAAAAATATGACGGGTGAGGTTACCAGCCTGTCGCCTGAGTCTGTGGTCAACTTCATTTTTTCACGTAAATGGTTTCGTTTGAAAGACTACCATTTATTGAAGTGACCCCATCTCAACGTAGAGACAAGCGCAGGCACAAGTCACCTGCGCCTATATGGCAACCTTGATATGAATGCGCTTAGCTCTAATCCATGTTTTATCAGAGCTAAGCCCATCTTTCATCATACCAACAAGGGCAGATTATAAAACCTGAAGCACCTGCTCCCGGTCTAAACGGGATTTAGGCAGCGGCGCGTTATAATCTTCTTCAGCATGGTGATAACCGATCACTAACGCCACCTCACATTGATAACCGTCAAGCTCTTTGGCAAAAATCTCGCCGACCATTTCACTGTCAACCCCTTCCATCGTCGTTGAGTCGATACCAAGACGTGCCAGCACATGCAGGGTATTGCCCAGCGCCAGATAGGTCTGAGACTTGGTCCAGGCTGCATTACTACCCGCTTCATCGGTATTTAAGTCGGCAAAGGCAAAACCGCCAAACGCCTGCTCGCGATCTTCGGCTTTTATGCGCTTATCGGCAATGCCTTTATCAACCACCCTGGCATAATCTTCGCGGGTATACCTTGGATTATGGGCAAACAAAATCACATGGGAGCCGGCTTTAATATGGGGCTGGTTAAACTGGAATTTATTGGCAAAAGTATCATGCATCCGCTGCTTGGCTTCATCGCTTTCAATCACGATAAATTTCCACGGCTGAGAGTTAATGGAGGATGCAGAAAGCCTGATCGCTTCATAAATTACCTCTAAATCTTCCTGGGATACGCGTTTGGACGGATCATACTTTTTCGTCGTATAACGTTTTTCCAGATCGGCAATAATCGGGTGTGTCATTTTATTCTCCATTCATTTACTTGTTATGCTCTATAAGCCATATAGACAGCCAGGGCAGTCGCTTTTGGCTATTCATTTAACTGCCATTGGCTGTTAGCGCTTTGCAAAATTATCTTATTACGCTGTTAATGGTTACGGCAAAGCCGATAATCAAGGACAGCGATCAGCTTATTTGCAAAAGCGGATACATTTCACCGGTTAATCCCTTTACTTAGCGAGTACTCAGGCAATTTTTGTCATTTCATTTAAGGTAAAGCTTGCAACGGCGCCTTCGGTGGCCGCCATATAATCAGCCAGGTGTTGGTTGTTCATATGTTGCTGCCACAGTTCACGTGTCTGCCAGTTCTCATAGAACATAAAATGCGCCGGATTTTCATTGTCCTGGTGCAAGTCGTAGTTAATGCAGCCCGCTTCGCTGCGGGTGATATCGATAAGTTTTAACAGCTCCGCCTTTACCAGCTCGATTTTGTCCGTTTTGGCTATGATGTTTGCCACTATCGTTAATGTCGTCATGGGGGATTCCTTAAATCAGTTGTTTATCTTGACTGTGCATATCATAGTGATAGTTACCCCTGTTATAAACAGGTCAATCCTTGAATTACTTTCAAATATTTTTTGACAATAAAGCAAAGGCATTAACCGGCTAACCTTATCGCCAACCATTGATTAAGGCTGACGGCTGCTCATAAAACAAAGTTCGGGCTTTCTTCTTTAATTAAAAAACATGATAATTAATATCACACTCTCAAAGGAGATTTGACAATAATGCTGCTCTCAGACTTGGAAATTATTATTAAAACCGCAGAGCTAGGCAGTATTACCGCCGCGGCAACGAATTTAGACATGCAGGTTGCCAGGGCAAGTGCGGCAATCAAAAGAGTTGAAAAACAACTGGGCTTTGAACTGTTTATACGCTCCACCCGCCAATTGCGACTGTCGGTGATGGGAGAAAGGTACCTGCCCCAATGTATTCATGCCCTGGAGATACTTAACAACGCACAACAAAATTTACTGTCAGATCAGGATGAAATAAATGGTGAATTACGCTTAACCACTTCTTCAGATCTGGGGCGCAATTTCATCATGCCCTGGCTGGATGAATTGGCCGGACAACATCCGCAGTTAACCCTTAAATTGATTTTAAATGACCATACCCTGGACTTTTACCGGGACAGCGTCGACGTCGCCCTCAGGTACGGCTCCCCTACCGACTCAAACCTGTACGGCTTTAAAATTTGTGAAGTTCCCCGGGTGCTGTGCGCATCGCCGTCATATGTAAGCGCCCACTCAGCCCCCGAACATCCCAGGGAATTATCTGCCCACAACGGGCTGTTTTATCAATTAAGCGGCATAGTCCACGATACCTGGAAGTTTACCCGCGACAAGCATATTTATACCGCCCGGATGACAGGCAACCGGGTGGCCAATGACGGCGATCTGGTCAGGCGATGGTGTGTGGCCGGTAAAGGACTGGCACTAAAGTCGGCCATCGACATGTCCGAAGATTTGCTGACACAAAAGGTTATTTCGCTGATGCCGCAATACCGGCCAACGCCAACCGAATTGTGGCTGATTTGCCCGAGTAAACAATCCATCAACCCTAAGGTCCGGCTATTAAGAGATCTGGTAACGGATAACTGCCAACAGATACTAAGCAGACTGAAAAAGAAGGGTTTTGTCTGACACTCTATCAATGGCTCATTAAGTGGGCAACCACTGGCAGGCAATTTTTCAACCCATTCATTTTAGTGTATAAAAATTCAGGTATTATGTTCATATCGGGTTCAGAAGTTATTTTTCCTACTCTGCCTTTAGCAGTACCGGGGCACTTCCGGTTGAAACCATGTTCAACTTTAGCGCAGACACCAGGCCGGTAAATGCCAATCATACCAAGGTCAACGGCGCCAGGTTTAAAAACTACACCATGATCTCCACCATCAATAACGGCGCAGGCATTTTTAATTATTCAGGCTTATTTCATTTGATCACAGCCAGGGCGAGCAATCCGGCTTTGTTATCAAGCGTATTTCAATAGATGGCGGCGGCTATGCTCTGGTGCCTGAACCCCAGGTATTAATACGAGTTATTTCTGCCCTGGCCCTTATGCACCTGGCAAATAGAAGCTCAAAAATCAACCAAGATTTAAATATCAACCGGCCTGATAAGCTTTCCCTTATCAGGCCATTTCCCTTAGGTTGATCAGAAAATTATTCATTTTTTGGCGCTGGCGGTGGGCAAATTACCAATACTTAGCCAGGGCGATGGCAGCCAGCAAGCGCTCGATATCACCGGGATATATTTCGCCGATATTACCAATACGGAAACAATCGGCATCTGAAACTTTGCCCGGATAAATGACAAAACCTTTGGCTTTTAGCCGCTGGTAAAACTCCGAAAACTGATAATTGTCACTTTCCGGCGAATAAAACGAGGTAATGATCGGCGAGTGCAACTTGTCGTTTAATAAAGGCTCGAAACCTAACTCACGCATCCCGGCTACCAATAACTGCTGATTTTTCCGGTAGCGCCCCGCCCGCGCAGTTATTCCTCCTTCAAGCTCAAGTTCGGTTAATGCCTGAGCAAATGCCCTGACCACATGGGTCGGTGAAGTAAAACGCCATTTTCCGTTGGCGCTTTCCATGGTATGCCACTGGGCATATAAGTCTAAACTTAACGAACGCGCCTGCCCCCGGCATTGCTGAAGCAGCTCGGTTTTAGCGATCACAAAACCAAACCCAGGCACACCCTGAATACATTTATTGGCGGAGCTGATCATAAAGCCGATATCAAGGGCTGCAAGATCAAACTCGATACCGCCAAAACTCGACATGGCATCGAGAATAAAGACCTTGCGATATTTTTGGCATAACTTCGCCGTCGCCTCAAGCGGGTTAAGCATGCCGGTGGTGGTTTCACAATGCACCATGGCAACATGGCTTATCGCCGGATCCGTAGCCAGGGCATCCTCAATGACTGCCATATCCGGCAATTGCGTTTCACCAAAAGTGAGCACCTGGTGGCTGATATCCAGATACCGGGCCATTTCAGCAATACGCTCGCCATAAGCGCCATTGTTGATCACCAATAGCTTATCTTGTTTACCTATTGCGCTGCCGATCACCGCTTCGACACTGGCGGTGCCGCTGCCCTGCATTAATACGCTGCTGTAGCGATTGCTTTTATCCGGTATATTTCCTGAAACGGCAAGGGTTACCAGGTTTTGGCGAATTTTTTGTACCACCTCAAGGTTATAGTCGTCATCCCAGGTACACCAGTCTTTCAGCATGGCTTGCTTGACGGTATCTGATGTCGTCAACGGCCCCGGAGTTAATAATAAATAATGTTGCATGATCTTTTTCCGATAATTGGTATAGACCAATTATGTTCAAAGTGATGCTATCTTTAAATACCCGCACCACAGTCTTCATCAAATTGTCATATTCGCCTTTTTCTGGGTGGTCCACTTCCTTTAACGGCATAACCAGCTCTCATCAAGCGGTTACTTGTCCGTAGAAATAAAGACAAAGCAATAACTTAAAGACAATCTTTAAGACATAGATGCCATTGTTCATTAAATCATCATATGTTCGTCATTAAGTTCACGTAAATTAACACTGGTCTAGACCAAGAAAGATATTTACTTAATCCAGCATGAGGCAATAAAGTGAAAACGAGAATCAAACAAACACAAGCAAATGGAACCTGCAGCCAAAAGATAAAAAAACAGCTCAGGAGCACGGCGAATACCAGCCTTGGCTTAGGGGCGTATATGCTGCTAACCTCGGCATCGGCTTTAGCCGGCCAACATTCTTTGGTCATAGCTATTGACGGCTTACGCGGCGACGGTATTGAGAATGCCGCCACCCCGAATATCGATAAATTGATCAACGGCACTTGGGCAAGCGGCTACCAGGGGGCTTTTGCCCATTATGCCCAAACCATGACAGATGCCGCCCCCAATAGCGGTCCCAACCATGTTGGTATCATGACCGGCGTCACTTCAACAAAAAGCGGCGTCACCGGCAATTCTGATGTCGGCGGTGGCCGTTACGGCGATTATCCCCATTATCAAACCCTGATTGAAAACCACGCCCCTTCCCTTAATACCGCCTACCTGGTGACCTGGGGTACGGATATGCAAATCACCAACAGCGCCGATGTCAAAATCGACTCTGACGATGCCGGCAATATCAAAAATGCCGTCAACATGCTTAACGGCAGCTACTCCGATGCAAACTGGCCTTTGGGCAGCAGCCCGGATGCCATTTTTTTATTTCTCGATGATGTCGACCATGCCGGTCACAGCTGCTGCTTTAGTGCAGATGATCAGGGTTATACCGATGAAATTACCTCGGTTGACGGACAAATCGGCCAGCTGTTATCCGCCATAAAAAACAGGCCAAGTTTTGCCGACGAGCACTGGCAAATCGTCATCACCTCAGATCACGGCGGACGCGGCTCTTCCCATGGTATTCATGCGGCGGATAACTATACCATTCCTTTTTTAGTGGCGTCCAAAGCCGTAAGTCAGGGTTATTTAGCCGACATTCCCCATAACTATGATGCTGCCCCCACCGCCCTGTCTCATATGGGGGTTGCCGTACCTGAGCATATCGACGGCAAAGTAAGGGGCAGCCAGACCTTAGCCCAGGCGCCGAGGTTGTTACAGCAAGATCTGGTCACCTACCTGCCGTTTGAAGGAGATTACCGGGATCACTCGGGGCAAGATTTACACGCCACAGTCGGCGGCGGCAGTCCGGCGGTTAGCAGCGACGGTAAATTCGGACAGCATCTTGCCATTAACGGCAATGATGAATATTTAACCCTGGGCAAACCCCGAGCACTGGATTTTGACTATGACACCGACTTTACCCTGTTAACCTGGTACCGGGTCAGCGGCGATCAATTCGGCGATCCCGTGATCATCGGTAACAAGAACTGGAACAGCGGCGCTAACCGCGGCACCCTGTTGCTGGCCAATGAAGGCAATGGCGACGATGTCGGTATCAACTTAGCCTCAGACTCAGGGGATCGCAAAGACATAGATCCCATCGATTATACCTTTAACGGCTGGTGGCTGTTGGCGGCAAGCTTTGACCGGGACGGGGTCGCTACCTTATACGCGGGTAGCCCGCAGGGCAGATTACATATCATTGCCGGCGGCATCAAAGATGTCGGCGACTTAACCTCGTCACTTGACTGGAATATCGGCCAGGACGGCACCGGCAGCTACCGCTATAACTTAAAAGCCGATCTCGATGATATGGCGATCTGGCGCCGGGCATTAACCCTGGATGAAATCCGCACTGTCTATAATCAGGGAACCGGCCTTGAAATCAAGCGTATTATCAACAACGACCTGCCGGTTTATTTAAGCTCGGCCTCCGAGCTGGTCGCCAACCGGGATTATAATGTGCTGATCACCGCCAATGCCAAGGGAACAACCTGCGGCTTGGAATGGGATGCAGACTTAATTTTCAACGAGCGCAATGCCAAGTGGGACTGCGCCGGCCGGGCAGATCCCATGATTTTGAAAGTAAATAATGTCCAGCAATTAACCAACGGCAATAAGCAGGTTTTCGCGACCTTGGTAGCCCAAAACGGCAAAGGTGCATTGGAGTGGGACGCCGACCTTATCGGTGGCGAGCGCAATGCCAAATTTGATCAAAATACGGCTGGCGATCCCCTGATCTTAAACCTTAATGGCGATGCCAACAACAGCACCATTACCGTTGAAATAGGCAATGGTGCCTGTGGCCTGGAATGGGACAACGACCTGCTTGGCGGCGAGCGCAACGGCAAGTGGGATTGTACCCCCAAGATGGATCCGCTGAGAATCGAGCTGTTGCCATAAATCACTTTGACATCAAAAGAAAAAGCTCGGCTTTTTTGAGCCGGGCTATCGGCCTGCATCAGGAAAAAACATGATATTATCGCGACCAAGTTCCCCTAAACAGTTCGCCAGTCTCATGCATGAGATATTCAATCATTCGGCCATTTGAAACCGCATCAAACCAAGTTGCCTAAGCTCAAATCAGGGGCGCAAGATCAAGGATAACTTTTGATCCAGCGAGTCCAGTTGATCAATGGCTAAATAATCCCGATACTTTTGCTCAACCGCCAGGCGGCTTTCCCACGGCATAAGTTCAATAACGTCAGTGACAGCATCCAATATTTTCGTTCTTCGCAGACTGTTTTGCTCCAGCAATTCATGTCTTTTTTCAACTTTATCGGCGTGCCAAAAGATTTTCTGTCCTATGGTCACTTGAATAAACTCAGAAAAGGCAAAATGCACCGCATTGAATTTACTTAATATATGCATCTTATAACCGGGCTTTTGCAATAACAGGTTCGGCAACATAATCGCCGTAAATAACTGGTTACCGGTTTTAGCACAACTGATTTTATCATGACAGAGTTTCATTAATGCAAAAAACTCAATTCTCGCCTCATCCCCGTTAATCACTAATCCATACAAGTTTTCTTTGCATGAAGCGAAGAACTTTTTATAGCAAATCCTTAGCATTTCTTTCCTTAATATGTTCAAAGACGGCAGCTTCACTGCCGCAAAACTTAATAAAAGCAACTTTCCTGTGGCTTCATCAAGTTGGTATACCCTTTGGTATGACAATTTGTTAACCCCTTATGGTGTTAATTTGATAATCTAAATTCACATCTTCCCTGATGATCTCCTGCTCCAAATTTGCCTAATAACCGGGAAAACCGGTTTGCCTGCCAGTCCATAGCTTTTATCAGCTTAAGATGATATTTCCGCTCACTGGAGAGAAACACTTAACGAAAGATAAAGTAGAGATCTGCTTCTTATCAGAAAGAAGCCAATATTTGACGATATTCACTATACCTCTTTTTATACCGGGCTTTCAACAGCTTCCGCTAAATACTCTGGATATAGATATCGTTTGTATCTTTAATAACCAAAGTTAAGGTTTTTCCTGCTCTAGCACATGCCTTGGTCCGGCAAACATGAAGTGGCTGCAAGCATATCAGCCACTTCTTTATTGCTATCGCTCCGGGCAGGAATGTTTATCCTTCGCTGCTTTCCAGAAACTCTATTACGGTAGCCATCACATTAGCCACCGCCTTATGGTCATGCCAGTCTACATTTTGCCAGTCAATACCGGTTTCTAATTCGGTGATATTTGAAGTCAGCAAGGTTTTAACGGTTGCCGGCGAGGCGATCGGTTTAAACCTTAATTTTTTACCGCCTGTTTTTTGTGATTTCTTGCCCAGCAGACGCGACTCGATTTCTTCGCTGATCTCTCTTTTATCGGTGACGTTAAGCACAGTTTTATTGTGCTTCGCTTTATATTCGGCTTCTGCCGTCAACACCACTTTTTTCGCCTTAACAAAAGAAGCACTCAATCCGGACTCATAGGCATCAACGACGCAGGGGTAACGGGTTAATACATTATAATTATCAAAAGCCCCCATAGAGATACCAAGGTTTGCCGCCGTTTCTTTAATGGTAAGTTTTTTCTGTCCGGTTTTTAACCGGGCGGTATTGACCATCTCGATTTCGGTGAGCGCATTTAAAAAAGCCAACAATTTACCATATTGCGGCAAATCTTCCCTGCTGGCATTTTCTTGAAATTGCTTCACTTTAGTCAGCAGTGGTTTGCTTTCATAAATTTTAAATTGCGAATTTGAGCCATAACCTTTGGAATAAACCAAAGCAAAAAAGCGTCTGTGTCCGGTTAGTATTTGATATTGTCCGTTTTCCAGCGGATAAATGGTCGGCACCTGGATAATTTCAGAAACCGAAATATTATTGCCCAGCTCCATAATAGATTCTATGGTGTGGTTCGCTTTGTTCCAGTCGCTGCTGCCGTGCTTTAAGCAGTTGATCAAACAAGATTTTCCGATTAAAACATGCCCTTCGGCCTCATAGATATTAACCAATTCTTTTTTCGACAATTTACGGTTGGTAAACAGCTCGGCATGACCGTCATCAATAAAGATACAGGGGAAAAACCGTGCGTTGGTGGGATCCGGTTTTACCGAACTTAAAAATACCGTTTGATAATCGAATGACTCTACATGTAATTTTTCTTGGTTATTTAAACTACTGAGGATCAACTGATCAGATTTGGACACATTCATTCTTTATTTAACCTTCGACACTTTTTCAACCAGGGCAATTTGCCAAAAATTATAACAGATATGAGTGTAAGAAAAATATCATAAAATGTATCGAATCGTGATTACATCAATATTCTCAGGAAAAAAAATGGATCAAAACGATCCTAAAAACGATCCTAAAAACGATCCTTAAGCCCAAACCTGTCATTTTTCACAGTTTCGCAAAAAGCTGACTATGACAAAATGCACATACGGTCTTTAAGATAAAACAAATAAAAAATAGGTGTATGGACTTATGGAAAAAATTTACGATGTTGAGATCATAAAGTGGGCGTTTGAGAAAGGGTACAACCTGGGTCATACGGACATACAGGACGGTATCCATATCAACTTTACCGAGATCCAAAAACATTTTTTGAATGAGTTGGCTGAGTATAAAAACGAAGAAGGCCAGCTGGATTCAAGCGCCATCACGGCATAAAACAACTTGTATTAACACCTGCCGCTAGCGGCATACTTTACAAACGGCTCACCGACGGTGAGCCGTTTTGCTTTCTGCCCCCGCAGATTAAATCAACCTAAGGCCAGTTTCTCCCTGACCTGTGAGGCAATAGCCAGACTGGCGGTGATGCCCGGAGATTCAATACCGAATAACTGGATCAATCCCGGCAAATCATGCGTGCTTTCATCCTGCAGTTCAAAATCTTTAAAGCTCTCTCCCGGTCCCTGTAATTTAGGACGGATACCGCTGTAGGCCGGTTGCAGCCTGTCCGGATCCAGCCTGGGAAAATAACGTTTGATCGCCCGGCAAAACTTTTCTTTTAACTGCGGATCCACCTGGTAATCGAGCTCATCGATATACTGGCTGTCGGGACCAAATTTTAACTGCCCGCCCATATCCAAAGTGGCATGGATCCCCAGCCCTACGGTATTGGCTTCCGGTACCGGATAAATCAACTGCTGAAACGGACTTTTGCCGCTATAAGAAAAATAATGCCCCCGGCACCAGTGTAATGGCGGAATATGATGCCCGGGCAGCCCTTCGATACTCCTGGCCACCTGCTCGCTGTGCAAGCCGGCACAGTTAATTAAATAACGGCACTGTAAGCGGGTAATTTCCCCCTGGCTGTCCAGGGTCACCATAAAGCCGTTATCATTTGGCTGTGCCGACAACATCCGGGTTCTGGCAACAAAAAAAGCGCCATGTTGCTCCGCTTCTGCCAGTAAACTTTGCATATAGGCATGCACATCCAAAATCCCGGTCGACGGCGACAACAAAGCCGCCGAAGCCGATAATTCGGGAGAATGCTGTACCAGTTCCTTACGGCTTTGCCAGCGAAGATCGCTCACGCCATTGGCGTTGGCATTGTCCAGCAATTGTTGTAAATAGGCTTCTTCATCGGCATTTTGCGCCACGATCAGCTTACCCAAAGGATTAAACGGGATATGGCGTTGACGGCAATAATCATACAAGGCTTCTTTACCGGCCACACACAATTTAGCCTTATAGCTGTTTTGCGGATAATAAATGCCGGCATGGATCACTTCACTGTTGCGGCTGCTGGTTTCTTCGCCAAAAACCGCGTTTTTATCTATGATTAAGACATTTTCCTGGTATTTGCTCAATTGCGCGGCGACCGCCAGACCGACAGCCCCCGCACCTATGATAATGGTATCAACTTTGTCCAAGTTCAGGACTCCTTAACTAAGAGCATACAGCCCCGGAAATAAGCAGGGCATCACCCGGATGTTATTCCCTGCTGCTTTTACACATCATATATCCGCTCTCAAACCCGTCCTTACAAATAATGCACAAAAGCTAATATTGCGGACGAGTGTGGGCCGATAAACCAAGCGCCCGATATTATGCGTACATGGCGGTCAATTTTCGAACTTCTTCCGGCGCCCAGTTATTCACCGCATGCGACCAGGCTTTATTATTTAAGATCAAAAAGTCATCCGCCTGCATTTTATAAAGAATATGACAAGTAAACAAGCCGGCGGTTTGCTCGACAGAGCCGCTTTCGGTATCTGCCGGCGCCCAGTCTGAGTCCCCTTCAACATGCAAATAGTCCTGATAATTATCCCCCCTGGCATCTTTGAGTATGCCCAAAGAGCTCAGCAGCTCAAACTGATGTTTGTGAAAGGCATGATCGTGTACCGTAACATTATCCCACAGGGTATACATGTCCTGGCCACTGATCACAGATTTCTCCTTTCTCAGGGGCACGGGCCGAACCACCACTTTACCGGCAGCGGTTTCTTTTAATACCCGGTTTGCAGCATCGCAGCTTGCCAGCACGTCTTTGGCATCGAGGTGTTCGGCGCGTAGCTCATTGATGCTGGCAGGCGAAAGATTTTGCCCGACAATGGCTTTTTCTTTTGCCTTAAGTAAGGAATGATCGGCGTCTTGATCCACCAGACTGAGGATATTTTCTCCGCCGTCAACGGCATTTTGCCGGCAATGCAGGCCAAATAAGTCCAGCGGCGAGCTGCTGTCCCCTTCGGCATGGGGCTGGATAATCTGGAACGGGCCCCGCTCGTTAACGGTTACCGCTACATCATCAACCGCCTCCCTGTCTTCCATCATATGCGCCACCAGCTGCATTTGAATATCGTAGGAGTCTCTTAAGTCATAATGATCCACCAGTTGCCCGAATAAATCACCGGCGCGCTCAAACGCCATGCCGCGGACCAGTACCAGCTGATTTTTTTCTATCGCCGCTTTGATTTTACCGAGATCAAAATCACCGGCTTCAAAGATCTGTAAATGTTGCTCGCTTTCCGCATCCTGGCCGGGCTCAAATACCGGGGTTCCATAAAACTGTTTCATTACCATGTGTCCATGTTCTTGTTATTTTTTACTTCAAATCAGGGCCGTCACTAAAACCTGAATGGTTTCCTTACGCAAAATCACAGATATTGCTTTGCGTTTTAGCCTTAATATATTCAATGGTTTGCCAGAGCCGTACCGGACGATAAACATCCGGTCCGGCTACCGGTTTTCACTCTTTATTACTTTGCGTTATGCCGGGGATCACTCTCTCAGGGTATTGATCACCGGACGGTTAATATAAGCCCTGACCGGCCAATAACAGGCGAACAGGCAAATCCAGGTGATTAAAGACAAGGTTATCACACTGATAAGAATCAGTTGTTCGCCGATATAGGCATTCAGCTCCGCCGAGAAACCTATATACAAACTAAAGAGGATGATCACCGAGGCAATAAAGCCCAGTACCACTGTCATGGTATTTTCACCGATCACCAGGCCAACAATGGCAAAACGTTTCGCACCTAAGGCCATACGTGTGCCCAATTCGAAACGGCGCAGTTGCGTGGTGTAACTTAAAATACCGTAAAGACCGATACTCGCCAGCAAGAAGGTCACCAACGCCAGTGAAGCACTGGTGATCGCCATGGTAAACTGGCTAAAGAGCATGCGCATACGGGTTTGCATTAACGGTTTCATTTCAAATAAAGAGTACTGGCTGCTGATGCCGCGCAGTATCTGCGCCGCCTGTTCACGGTCAAGCTCATAATCGGGGGCCAACTCGATTAAAAAGCTGCCGCCTCTAATCGAGGTATGCTTGAACAGCTGTACTTTAGGTTCGGTGGTACCCGGCATAATAGTGTCGGCGACTACCCCGATCACGGTATAAACAGTATCATCGCCAAAACTCAGGGTTTGACCGACCACTTGCTGCAGATCCGTTGACACTCTTTCGGCAAACGAGGCATTGACCAGCACCACCGGGGTATTATCCAGGATATCTTCCCGGCTAAAGGTATTGCCGTACAAGAGCGGCTGCTCCACCATGCTTAAATATTTATCATCGATATACTTCAGCTCAGGGGTGATTTTTTGTTTTGACCCCTCCATAGTGATCGCCCGGCTGCCCATGTTTCTTAGCGGACTGACAGAGCGGCTGACCCCGCGCACCTGCGGCAATTGTTCAAGCTGCTCGGCAAACTGGCTCATCACCACCGACTTTTCTTCGCTGTCGGCTTTAGTGCCGGTCGTCATAACACTGACATAGACGCGGTTTTCCATGGTAAAACCATAAGGGGCGCTGATCACAGAGTAAGCCTGCTCAATCAGGTTAAAGTTGGCAAAAACCAGGCAGCTGGCAATCGCCACCTGACTGACAATAAGCAGCTGACGGATTGATTTGGCCACCTGGAAACTGGTGCCTTTACCGCTGCTGCGCAGCACTAAATTAAGGGCCTTGTAATTCAGCATATTGTTACTTAAAGCGGTAAAGCCCAAGGCACAAAGCAAGGTTAAGATCACCGCAGACACTAAGGTAAAACCATTGATGCTCAGTTCATGCACCCGCGGCAGAACATCGCTTAAAAAGCTTTGCATAATATCAAAACCGGTATGCGCCACCAGCAGCGCCAACAATAACGCCATCGACAACAGCAGGCTACTTTCGGCAAACAGCATATTAAACAAATGGCTCTTTTTCGCCCCGACAGAGGCACAAATAGCCAGGTCCCGCTGTTTTTGCACCGTGCGCGCCATAAAGAGGTTACTGATGTTGGCAATAGCGATCAATAGCAGCCCGACAACACCGGCAATCAATAACAAAATGGTACGTTCGGTATCCCCTAAAATGGTACTTTTTAAAGACTGCACCGACATATCAATGCGCCAGCCGTTAAAGTATTCGTCGCCGACAACGGCCTGTTGCCAGGTATCATCCATCATCGTCGTTAACGATTGCTCAACCTGGGAAGCCACCAGGCCGGGTTTTAACTTGCCGACCACCAGCATAGGCTCCTGAACCCGGTTCCAGGCCTGGAACGCGCGCTCCGGGGTGGGGTTAAAGTCCCAGGGCAGCCAGACTTGAGTTTTATAACCGACATTATAAATTTCAGGTTCAACAAAGGATTGTGCCAATACACCGACGATACGGAAACTGACATCATTGATGATCAGGCTTTTGCTGAGTACATCGTCGGCCCCCTGAAATTCCTGCTGCCACATCTGATAGCTCAATATTGCCACAGGGTTATGGGTATTTACTTCTTCACTGTCGCTAAAGTGCCGTCCCATGACCAGTTCGCCCTGGAACAAGTCTGCCCATCCCGGGGTGACGAAAGTGGTGTTGACATTTGGCTGGGTCGCCAGCGAGCTGACAATGTTATAGTCGTAATAGAGCAAACCTATCTCGCTGAAAGCTTGCTGCTTTTTATACAGGTGCATCAAACCCGGGTAGTTATAGGCTTTCGCCCATTCCTCACCGCTGTCATTGATCAGCGACTGGTCGACTTTATATAAGCTTTCCTGCTCGGGATACGGCAGCGGATCATTTAACAGCACATTCGCCAAGGTCAGCACACATAACAGCGCGCCTAAGGTGAGCCCCATACTGATGACAACACTTAAAATAAACCCCGGGGTCTTTTTTAAGCCGGCCCAGGCCTGCTTGTATTGATAAAGTATTGTGCTCATACCGCTACCTTTTGCTGTGTCATGTTAGCCGGATTAAAAATAACACCGTCGGACAGTTTTAACTGGGTGCGGGCCATATCGGCATAGCGGGGATCATGGGTCACCATACACAAGGTGGTACCGTTTTTATTCAAGCGCTCCAGCACATCCATCACCATGTCGCCGCTTTTTGAGTCCAGGTTTCCGGTAGGCTCATCTACCAGTAATAAAGCCGGATCGGCCACCAGGGCTCGGGCTATGGCAACCCTTTGTTGCTGACCACCGGAAAGCTGGTTGGGTTTGTGGCTGGCGCGGTGGGTCATGCCCACTTGCTCTAAGCACCAGGTCACACGCTCTTTCATCGCCTGATCGCTTTGCTTTTCTCTGTGATAGCGCAGCGGCAGAGCAACATTATCAAACACCGACAGTTCATCTATCAAGTTAAACGATTGAAATATAAAGCCAATTTTTTCATTTCTGACTTCAGCCGCCTCGTCCAGGCTTAATTGGGAAACATCTCGTCCTTCAACAAAATATTGCCCCGAAGTCGGCATGTCCAATAATCCCAGGATAGAGAGTAGGGTTGATTTACCGCAACCGGATGGACCCGAGATAGAAACATAATCACCTTTGTTGATGGTCAGGTTGATGTCTTTTAATGCATGTGTTTGCAACTCTTCGGTTTCAAACACTTTACTGAGCTGGCTAAGTTTAATAATGGAGTCCATCTCTAACTTCCTTTGGTTATTTTTCATTCTTGTGTTTAACACATTATTTAATTTATTGGCTTGACCAACAAGGCGGTCAAGCGTTGATATTGGCGCCGAGCATAAGTTTGCTCCGCCCCGGACAAGAAACAGAATGTGCTTTTAGTCTTGTCCAATCGTTATCTGTTGTTAGCACCATCCCTTGCTTCCTCTTCTGGCTGTCAACGGCTCATTTTCGGCCTTTTATCTCTGTTACCGCTAACAGTGGCAAAAAACATACCATATTATAATCCCCCTCAAAGCCGCATTCCTCTGCTACTTTTACGGGGTTATCTGCTCCCGGGTCCGATTTCGGAATTTTTTGATTCGTTATCGGACCGGGAAAACAGATGCAGGAAAAGAGCATGTTCTTACAAGCAACAGGGGAAAACCTCCTGTTGCTGACAAGATCACAGGTTCTTTTACCTGCGCTTTACCGGGTAGCAATTACTTTGCACTACCGGCCTTTGCCACGCGGGCAACTTCATCCCGGTCGAAATGACCGTCTTCATTTCTGTCTATGCCCATACGCTGACCAGATCCCGGAGGCACACAGGTATAGGTAAGGTGGTTTCCGTCCTGTTTAGCTAATTTTCTCAGCTTCTTATCGGATATTAAGCTATCAGACATACTGTCTAACTTAAACAGGCCGTTGCTCTGCATCAAACCGCCGCGGGCTTCGCCGCCAATGACACCTTTAACAATCAGGTCACACTCAGGCACAGGTTTTTCGATCTTGGCGCGGGACACCAGTAAGTCGATACGCTCCTGTACCGGCTTATCGGCGTAGTTACCTTTGTTCAGGGTGATTTGCTGGCCGACAATCGGATTTAATTTCGAGTTGATCATATAGCTGAAGAGTTCAACATTACGTTTTTCTTCCTCAGAATTAAACTCAAAAATATCTTCCGATAATACTTCATAAACCGTCTGGCTGGCGCCGTCATGGTTAAAGCCGAAGCCGCGGATTTGCTCTCCCTTGTGCTCTTCGCCATTCTCGGCATCGCCGGTGCTGCCGAACATACCCACTTTTTGGTATAAGGCCCGTAAATGCGGGATCTTAAAGTCTTCTGCCCGGCCGGTATCCGCCACCGACATATTCATTAATCCTACGGTGCCGTATCGCTTGGCTGCCGGATCAATCTGGTGACAGGTATTACAGTCGACAATACCCTGGTCTATCTGGGCGCCAATATTATATTCTTTAAAACCGGCATGCTGTTTTTCCGTCAGGCTGTTATCCAGCGCCCGGATAGGGTTAGGCGGATATTCCAGCTGCATGGCAAAGTCGGTCAGTTGCTGCATTTCTTCTTCGGTTAATTCTTCGGCGCGCCCCTGCAGGTCAACGAAGGCAATATTAAAATCTTCAAACGCCTGCTCTTCGATGGTTTCATCTTCATCTCTGGAAGCCCCGGTACGGTCGCCGCGCCAGTGCATAGGTCCCTGTCCCGGCAGACCGCGTAAACTCTGGGTCACCATAGGTCCTTTCATCGGGTGGAAGAAGTCTTTAATTTCCGACTTGGGTCCCACACCCAGGTAAGTATTGGGGCTCTCGGCAACGGCGGCATCCGGGTCACCTAAATCCCAGGCCAGGTGATCCATATCGCCAAAGGTATGACAAGAACCACAAGCCGAATCCCCGCGGCTGGAGGTTAACGCCGCATCGTAAAGGAAAGGACGTCCTTTGGTGACACTTTCCGGCTCAGGGTTAGGCAGGAATACCTTGGCCGTTTCCTTGCCGGTGGCAAGATTAACTTCGGCAATGGCATTATCAAACCGGGTTAAGGTATAAAGTTTGTTTCTGCCTTCGTCAAGAATAATACCGCTCGGACCACCGCCGGTCAGCTTAATGTAATCGTCGCCGTTAGGCACAAAGGAGTCATCTTCTAACTGCTTGGTATTAAAAACACCGATTTTACTGGAACCGTAGGCGGCAACATAAAGCTTAGCGCCGTCTTTAGAAATCACCATTTCCATCGGCTGGGACAAACTGCTGTAATTCTCCGCCTTAGTACCGAGTTTTTCATTGTAGGAAGTGATATGTTTATTCAGGTTTAACGGTTTGACCTTATCACCGGAGATCAGGGTGATCTGGTTTTCAACAAAATGCCCCCTGAGGGTATCGCTGCGATCGCCTGAGCTGGCAAAGCGTACATGGTTTCGGGCATCTGTGTTGGAAACGTAAACATTACCGCTTTTAGGGTTAACCACCATGTTAAACAAGGTGGTGCCCACATGGCTGATAGACTCTATTTCTTTAGGGGTTTTCGCCATGGCATCGATCACAAAAACATCTTTATCCGGCAGGGAGAAACGCACCCTGTCATTCCAGGTCTTAGGCGCTGCCTTGGTCAGGGGATCACCGTTATCAACCCAGTTGCCGTCTACATATTTAACGATCAAACCGGTTTTAGGCTGTTCATTACCCTTGATATCAACATGGGGCGCCGCTTTGTCCAGGCCGCCTTTTAACATTTCCGCTTTCAAGGTCGTGGTTTGGTTACCCGACTGGAAAGCCGCGGCATAAACCCGGCTGCCGTCAGGACTGACCGCCAATGCCCTTGGGGTATCGCTGAATAAATTAATGATGGTTTGTGGTGTACCGCCAAGATCATCGCCGAGCTTGGTTGAATCAAACACCCAGACATCGGCCCGGCCTACGCCCGGTGTTTGCAGTTGGGGATCAAAAGGCGCATTCTGACCGCGGTGAGCGGCGGTAATAAAGGCTTTGTCTTTGTTCGGTCCGGCGAAAACGATATCCCGGGGTTCATCCCCTACCAGTAAGGTTTTTTTCACCGCCGGCACAGGTAAACTCAGATCAACAATGCTGACGCTGTCGGATAAATGGTTGACCACCCAAACTTCGCTCTCAGATTTGACCGCAACCGCAACCGGTTCCATGCCCACAGGCACAGAAGTTACATGGCTGAGTCCCTTGTCGGTAACATCAAAAATTTCCAGATGGTTATCCGGAGTATTGACGGCAAACAAACGCGAACCATCGGCAGATATTGCCATCGGTCTGACCTGCCCCGATTCAAATAAGACATAAGACGATTCGTTTTTCACATCACCGGCAGTGCCGGCTTTTTCGCCTTTCATCACTTTATTATGACTTGTCGCTTTAGCAGCAACTTCACTGGCATAGCTATAACCGGCGCCGGTCAAAAGAACCGCAGGGATCATGGCCTTGCATAATAATCGATTAAACGCGAAAGGACGCTTAATATTATTTTTTAGTATCATTTTTATTAAATCCTATTTAAATAAACTATCGCCGTTTCATTCTAGTTTTGGTCACCGGGCTGTAGTTAAATCCGCTTGTTTGCCTTGCAACAAGCAAGCGGAAAAATAACGGGCTCGATAACGCTATCGGGCGATTTACCTGTGTGAGTATGCTCCCGGCAAAGCCGGGAGCTTAACCTAAATTGAGATTGCCGTTCCCCACAAATTAACGGCTCCTCAAGAGATCAGCCTATGGATATAATGACATACCTCCTGTCCCCCTTCTCCTGAAAGCATTGAGAAATGCCCTCCGTCAACCGAATGACAAATCAGCCCCTGACCAAATACACTGCCCAGCTTCTGCTGATAGAAACCCATGTTAAATTTTGACTCCCTTGCCAATAACACCAGCGGGATTACCCCCTCCAGGGCTTGTGGCTTGTAAGCGGTAAATAAATCAACCTGGGTCCGGTATAACAGTGCCACTTTTTCTTTTTCTTCTACATCCAGCTCGTTATCAAGCTCAGGGAGTTCATCCCCGGCAAGCATCTGCTCTGAAATTTGCTGTTCACTGTCCTTGAGCAGTAATGTTTGCTGCTCAAAGTAGCTGTCTATCAACACCAGCTCGGCCTCATGCCCTTTGGCGCGTAGCCTTCTGACAATTTCCAGCGCCAGTACGCCGCCATAGGAGTGCCCGGCAATCAGATAGGGCCCCTGTGCCTGCTCTGACAAGATATAACCGGCAAAGTCTTCGGCATTGCTTTCAATCGTTGCAAAAGGTGTATTGTTATCCAACAACCCTCGATGATTAAAGGCTTTGACATTAAATCTGCCCGCCGCACCTCTGGCAATATCCATAAACATCTTCGCCAGTCCGGCAACCCCGGGGACAAAATAAACATCCGGTAAACCGACGTTATATTGTCCCAATACTTCACATTTCGGCAATGCCGCCAACTTAGCCTCCGGCGCCGTTAACCAGTCCGCCTGCTCGCGGATGGTTTGCAGCAAGAATAAATCTTTAATCGATATCTGCTTGCTATAGTGAACACGCATCCATAGCACCAGGCGGTTAATCAACAATGAATGTCCGCCAAGTTCAAAGAAGTTAGCGGTCACACTGATTTTATCCGCATCCAGCTTCAATAACGAAGACCAGATCTGCACCAGGGCTTGTTCAGGCTCGCTCTGTGGCGCCAGGTATTCGCTTTGCAGCAACAAACCATCAAGCGCCAATAACGCTTTTTTATCTATCTTGCCATTGGCTGTTAACGACCATTCATCAATAACAACAAAAACATCCGGCACCATGTATTCAGGTAAGGCGCTTATCAGAGAAGATTTTAACTCGTTGATAAACTTCGTTTTATCACCAGACGTCTCATACGTGAGATCTCCTTTGATATAAGCAACCAACTGTTTATCACTGCTGCCCTCTCCCTTGGCCAGGACCACGGACGAGTGTACTCCCTGACATACATTAAGCTGATGTTCGATTTCTGCCAGCTCAATCCTGAAACCGCGTACTTTTACCTGGTTATCCGCCCGGCCGATAAATTCTAAATTACCGTCGCTAAGATAACGCACCAGATCACCGGTTTTATACAAGCGGTCTCCAACCCTGTCGCTAAACGGGTTAGCAATAAAACTTGCCTGTGTTGCCTGTTCCTGGTTGAGATAACCGCGGGCAACACCTGCGCCACCTGAGTATAATTCCCCTATTGCGCCTAACGGCGTCAGGGCCCGGGAGCCGGTTAGCACATAAGTGCTGGTGTTTTGGATCGCTTTACCTATTGGTATATTCAAACCAAGTGTATCATCATTGTTAACCTGGTAACAAGTGGTAAACGTAGTATTTTCTGTCGGACCATAACCATTAATCACAGTTATGCCCGGAATATTGTCCCGTACCCGTCTAACGGCATCGACATTCAGGACATCGCCGCCTGCCAGCAAGTACTTGATATTACTGGCCTGAGCCGACATTTCACTCCACTGCTCGAATAAGCCCGCCGTCAACCATAAGGTGTTGACCTCATGCTCGACAATAAATTCTGTCAGCTGTTGTAAATCGATTTTTTGCTCACCGTAAATAATGCACTGGCCGCCGTTAAGTAACGGCCCCCAAAGCTCAAGCGTGGCGGCATCAAAAGCGATCGGCGCCGATTGCAAGAAACGGGTAGCTTCATCCAGGGGTACAAAATTACACTTAGTCACCAAACGGGTCACGTTATGGTGCTCCACCATCACCCCTTTGGGTAAGCCGGTAGATCCGGAAGTGTAAATAACATAAGCCAGTTCATTGCCTGCACTGATGTTTGCCGGCTCACTGCTCTCCTGTGCCAGCACCTTGGCCGCCAACTCGACATCATCGAGACAAAGCAGCTCAACATTGGCATTATCTTTAGCAAAATCAAGTACATCTGCCATGTGGCTGGCGGTCAGCACATACCGCACCCCCGTATCGGTTAAAATATGCTGCAACCTATTCTCAGGATAACCCGGGTCTAACGGCACATAGGCACCGCCGGCTTTGAGTATGGCTAATACCGCCACTACCATCTCTGGTGAACGGTTTAAACATACCCCGACAAAGCTTTCTTTTTCAACCCCTTGTGCCGATAAATAGCGGGCCAGGCGGTTGGCGCTTTCATCCAGTTCGCGGTAGCTCAGCTGGCTGTTTTCCGACACCAGGGCGATATTATCCGGAGTCTTGCGTACCTGCCTGGCAAATAATTCATGAATGCCCTGCTCGCTTGGATAATCAACAGCACTGTTATTAAGTGTCTCAAGCAGATACTGACTTTCCTGAGCGGTAAGCATGGCTAAGGAATTGATCTCGGTACTTGCCGTTGGTGTAAGCCCAGCCATCGCCGTAAGCAAGGTTTGCAGGTGATCATTAAACTGGCTGACATGCTCCCGGGTAAAGATGCTGCTATCAAAGGTCCAGTGCAGGTCCACGCCGTCACTGGTGATATTGATACCGATATCCAGATCAAATTTGGCAGTGATCCTGTCACTTGCCAGCGGCGACAGGGTCACCCCGTCCAGATCCAGCACATTGCTTTCACCGTTACTGCCCCCCAGGCCATAATCGCTGTTAGTCGTTAACATGATCTGGAACAGCGGCGTATGGGCGGTGCTGCGGGCAATATTTAACCGCTCTACCAGTTGCTCAAACGGCACATCCTGGTTGTTTTGGGCATCGAGGTGCACTTGGCGCACATGATTAAAATAATCCTCAAGTTTGCCATGGTCTGTATTCAGACGCAGTACTAAAGTATTGACGAAGAAACCAATCAAGGGTTCAAGCTCCGCCTGCATCCTGTTCGCAATCGGCGTACCGATCACGATATCCGGGCTGTTGCTGTGACGCGACAGTACCAGGGCCAGGGCGCCGTGCAGCAACATAAATGGCGTTAGCTGATAATGTTTGGCCAGCGCCTGTAACTGCTGTGCTACCTCGCTTGATAACTCCCCTGAAACTACATCACCAAGATGTTGTTTTTCCTCCGGTCTGGGTTTATCCAGCAGTAAAGCATGCACCGGCGGCACATCGGCTAACTGTTTGTCCCAGTAACTGAGTTGCGTTTCCAGCACTTCCCCCTGCAGCCATTGGCGCTGCCAATGGGCATAATCTGCGTATTGAATTTCCAGCGGCGCTAGAGGAGCAGCCTGCCCTGTGGTGATCGCCTTATATTGGCCGACAAACTCTTGTATCAACACCTGCATTGACCAGCCGTCGGAGGCAATATGGTGCATGTTAAATAACAGCGCTCCCGTGCCCTGGTTTTTATCCAACGCAATATAGCTGACCCGCACCATCAGATCTTTTGTTAAATCAAACGGCTGTTGCATATCCGCGTCAACTAAAGCCATTAACCGGGAGCGGCGCGCCGCTTCATCCAAACCGGTTAAATCCAACCGGGTCAGGTTAAAGTCTGCCTTGGGCAGAATGTGCTGCAAGGTTTCACCGCCTTGTTCCATCGCCTGCTCACGGTAGACAGTGCGCAGAATTTCATGGCGCTCGATAATACGAGCCAGTGCCAATTCAGCGGCATCGGCATCAAAATTCCCGCTCACTTCAAAGGCCGTCGGCATATTGTACTCGGGACTGCCTCCCTGGAGCTGGTCGATAAAGCTTAATCTTTGCTGGGCAAAAGATAATGCCATAGCGCCATTTTCTCTTGCCACTGGAGCAATAGCAGGCCTTAACGCCGCCTGAGAACCCGAAGTTATCATTTCGGCCAACGCCTGGATATGCGCGGCTTCAAAAACCGCTTTCACCGAGACTTCCACCTGCAGCTGTTTTCTGATCTCCGCCACTAAGCGTACGGTAAGCAGCGAATGCCCCCCCAGGGTGAAAAAGTTGGCCCGGGTACTGATATCTCCGGCATCCATTTTTAACAACCGGCCCCAGATTTGGGTCAGGATCTGCTCAATTTGTGTTTTCGGCGCGACATACTCCCCCTGCAGGGCGGTATTATCCGGCGATGGCAGGGCTTTTTTATCGATTTTACCATTGGCGGTCAGCGGCCATTGTTCGATCATCATAAAAGCCGGCGGCACCATATATTCAGGTAGCGTCTGATGTAGTGCTTGTTTTAACACCTCGATAAAGGTTCCCGCATCGGATGCCACCGCTTGATAATCTTTCGGATTAATATAAGCCACCAGTTGTTTGTCTTTGGCTTCATTTTCCCGGGCAAGCACCAGGGCGCTGTCAAGCTGTTCACTCTTGGCTAACTGACTTTCAATTTCACCCAATTCTATCCTAAAGCCCCTGACTTTTACCTGGTCATCCACCCGGCCGATAAACTCCAGGTTACCGTCGGCCAAGTAGCGTACCAAATCACCACTTTTATACAGGCGGTCATCTGCGCTGTCGTTAAAGGGATTAGGTATAAAACAGTCCTGGGTCAGTTGCTGCTGGTTTAAATATCCCCGGGCGACACCTTCGCCGCCGATATAAAGCTCACCTGCAACGCCAAAAGGCGCAAGCTGCTTATGCTGATCAAGAATATAGAAGCGGGTATTGGCCACCGGCCGTCCAATATTGGATGTTTCCTGCAATAACGTAAAACTGCTGTTGATGGTGGTTTCTGTCGGTCCGTAGGCATTGGCTCCCGGCAGACCATGCTTAACACAATAGTCTTTCAAAGCGGCAAAAACCGAAGGCGTTAACAAATCACCACTGGAAATCAGCGCCGGTGAGACCGGCATATCCAGCTTGACGATTTCATCAAGCATTTGCGGCGTTGCGTTATAAACATCAACCCGGTGCTTAGCAATAACCTGACTGATCAGAGTCGGATCTGTGGTTTCATCCTCCGACAAAATCACCATCTTGCCGCCATTAAGCAATACCAGCAGGCCTTTTATCGAGGCATCAAAGGCAAATGACGCACCGGAAAGCCAGGTAAGATCTTGCGCCTGTGCCATAGCCGCCATCTGCTGGGATAAAACCTGATTAAAGGCCAGGATATTACGATGCTCAACCATTACCCCTTTAGGTTGCCCGGTCGAGCCCGAGGTATAGATCACATAAGCCAGTTGTGATGCTGTCACCACTTGTTGAGGGTTTTCCGCCGACTGTTTTGCCAGGACTTCCTGCAGCTGAGGATCATTGAGCACCAACAGCTGAATTTTCTCTTTGCCGCCGAGGTTATCAACAAGACTTTGCTCTGTGATCACAGCTTTAACTGAGGTATCTTCAAGCATATAGCGGATCCGTCCCTCTGGATAATTGCTATCGAGCGGTACATAAGCGCCACCGGCTTTGAGTATCGCCAGGATAGCCACCACTATATCCATAGAGCGCTTAAGATACAGGCCAACTAAGGTTTCCGCACCAACCCCCTGCGCCATCAAATGATGGGCCAAACGGTTGGCCTTTTCGTTAAGTTCGCGGTAGTTAAGCTTTTCATCGCCAAAAACCAGGGCGATATCATCCGGAGTTTTGGCCGCCTGCCCGGCAAACAATTCATGAATCCGCTTATCCTGCAGGTACGTCAGCTTGGTCTCGTTGAGGCCATAAAGTAAGTGTTCGCTTTCCTGCGGTGACAGCATGGCCAAGGTGCTCAGCTTAGTGCTTGCTGTCACGGCATCTTCCGGCATCAACTGCGCCATAGCCGTTAGCAAAGTTTTCAGATGTTCGTTAAACACCCCGATATGCCCGGCACTAAAGATGCTGGTATCAAAGGTCCAGTTTAAATCCACGCCACGCTCACTGATATTCAGGCCGATATTAAGATCAAACTTGGCATTGATATGTTCACTCGAGAGCGGCGTTAAGCTGACGCCATCCAGCTCCAGCGTATTATTTTCACCGTCACCAGCATCCAAACCAAAATCGGTATTGGTGGATAACATGATCTGGAACAGCGGCGTATGGGCGCTGCTGCGCGGAATATTTAACCTGTCTACCAATTGCTCAAACGGCACATCCTGGTTGCTTTGGGCATCGAGGTGTACCTGGCGCACATGCCGTAAATAATCTTCAAGGCTGTCATGCCCGGTATCGACGCGCAACACTAAGGTATTGACGAAGAAGCCGATCAGTCCCTCAAGCTCCACCTGCATCCGGTTGGCAATCGGTGTACCGACCACGATATCCGAAGTATTGCTGTGGCGCGACAACACCAGGGCCAGGGCACTATGCAGCAACATAAAGGGGGTTAACTGATACTGTGACGCCAGCGCCTGTAGCTGCCCGGCAATCGCCGGCGGCAACTGGCTGGTAATCGTATCACCCTTATGTTGTTTAACCTCGGGTCTGGGTTTATCCAGGGTTAAGGCATGCACAGGCGGCACATCCGCTAACTGCTTGTCCCAGTAATTAAGTTGTGCGTCAAGCACCTCTCCCTGCAACCATTCCCGCTGCCAGTGGGCATAATCCGCATATTGGATGCTCAAGGTAGCTAGAGGACTGGCCTGGTTTGATGCGAACGCCCGATACAGGGTAACAAATTCCCGGATCAAGACTTCCATCGACCAGCCGTCGGAGGCGATATGGTGCATATTAAAGAGCAATGCCCCTGTGCCAAGGTTTTTATCTAGCGTGACAAAACTGGCCCTAACCATTAGATCTTTTGTTAAATCAAAAGGTTTTTGCATATCGGCATCTATTAATGCCATTAACTGCGACCGGCGATCATCCTCGTCAAAAGCCGATAAATCATGTCGGGTGAGGGTAAACTCCGTCCCGGACAGGATTTTTTGTAAGCTCTGTTCATCATCTTCCAGGTAAACGGTGCGCAGCACCTCGTGACGCTCGATAATAGCGCTCAGCGCCTGCTCGGCAGCATGGCTGTCAAAATCACCGCTCACTTCAAACGCAGTCGGCATATTGTACTCGGGACTTCCACCCTGCAGCTGGTCGATAAACCATAATCTTTGCTGGGCAAAAGATAACGGCATCACATCGCTTTCCCGCGGCACGGCCTGTACCTCACGGCGCAGCACGGCTTGCGATCCCTGTTCGATGATCTCTGCCAGGCCTTTTATGGTGGCGGCATCAAACACGGCTTTCACCGGTATTTCTACCTGCAGCTGTTTGCGGATCTCCGCCACTAAACGCACCGTTAACAGCGAGTGTCCCCCCAGCTCAAAGAAGTTGGCACTTGCACTGATTTTATCTGCCTCCAGCTTCAACAGCGAAGACCAGATCTGTGCCAGGGCCTGTTCAACTTCTGTCTGCGGAGCGACATATTCGCTTTGCAGCAATACCCCTTCAAGCGACAGTAAAACCTTCTTGTCGACCTTGCCGTTTGGCGTTAGCGACCATTCATCCACTATCACGAAAATATCCGGCACCATATACTCAGGTAAAACAACAGCAAGCGAAGTTTTCAGCTCAGTAATAAAGCCGGCTTTCTCTTCCTGACTCTCATACGCCAGATTACCTTTAACATAAGCAGCCAGCTGTTTGCTGCTGCCTTCACCTCTGGCCAGTACCACGGCAGAATGCACTCCTTGGCATAAATGGAGCTCATGCTCGATTTCCGCCAACTCAATTCTGAAACCGCGCACTTTCACCTGGTTATCGACCCGGCCGACAAATTCGATACTGCCGTCGCTGAGGTAACGGACCAGATCGCCGGTTTTATACATGCGATCACCGGCTTTGTCGCTAAACGGATTGGCAATAAAGCTTTCCTGTGTCGCCTGCTCCCGATTGAGATAACCGCGGGCGACCCCTTCGCCGCCGGTATATAATTCCCCGACCACACCTAAAGGTACCAGGGCCCGGGCGCTGTTTAGCACATAAGTGCTGGTATTTTGAATTGCTTTACCTATCGGCGTCCCCGCATCAAGGTCATGGTCCCTGTGGATCCAATGACAGGTGGTAAAGGTGGTATTCTCGGTCGGACCGTAACAGTTGATCACCTGAACACCGGGTAAATTCTTATGCACCCGCTTAACCGAGTCGGCATTGAGGATATCTCCCCCCGACAGCAAGTATTTAACACTGGGAGCCTGTGCCGCTATTTCGCTCCACTGGTCGAATAATCCCGTGGTTAAAAATAAGGTGTTAACTTCATATTTAACGATAAAGTCTGTCAGCAAGTGTAAATCTATATGTTGCTCACCAAAAATAAGACACTGGCCGCCGTTGAGTAACGGTCCCCAGAGTTCAAGGGTCGCGGCGTCAAAGGCAATTGGTGCTACCTGTAAGAAGCGGCTGTTTTCATCTAAAGGCACAAAATTGCTGTTGGTCACCAGGCGGGTCACGCTGTGGTGCTCCACCATCACCCCTTTGGGCAACCCGGTAGAACCCGAAGTATAAACAACATAGGCCAAACTGTTACCGGCATTAACTTGTCTGTGTGCTTTATCGCGTTGCGGCTCACTGCTCTCTTGTGCCAACACCTCGGCCGCCAGAGTGGCACCATCTAGACAAAGCAGCTCAACACCGGCATCATCTTCGTCTTTGGTTTTAGCAAAAGCCAGCACATCCGCTAGGTGACTGGCGGTCAGCACATGCCCTACCCCGGTATCGGTTAAAATATGTTGTAACCTGGCTTCGGGATAAGCGGGATCTAACGGCACATAAGCGCCGCCAGCTTTGAGTATAGCCAAAATCGCCACCACCATTTCTGCTGAGCGGTTTAAGCACACCCCGACAAAGGTTTCCTGCTCAACCCCTTGCGCCAATAGATAACGGGCCAGGCGGTTGGCGCTTTCGTCCAGTTCGCGGTAGCTAAGTTGGCTGTTTTGAGATACCAGGGCAATATTATCCGGGGTCTTGCTTACCTGCTCAGCAAACAATTCATGAATGCCCTTATCGCTTGGGTAATCGACGCTACTGCTATTGATGGTCTCAAGCAGATATTCGCTCTCCTGAGGCGTTAACATAGCTAAGGTATTGATCTCGGTATTGGCAGTATCAGCCGGTGTAAACTGCGCCAGCGCCGCAAGCAAGGTTTCCAGATGGGCATTAAACTGGCTGACATGTTCATGGCTAAAAATGCTGGTATCAAAGGTCCAGTGTAAGTCCACACCGTCCCTGGTGATATCGATACTGATATCGAGATCAAATTTGGCGGTGATCCTGTCACTTGCCAGCGGCGATAAGGTCACCCCGTCCAGATCCAGGGTATTCTCACCGCCGTCACTGCCGGCCAGGCCATAATCACTGTTGGTAGATAACATGATCTGGAACAGCGGCGTATGGGCGCTATTGCGGGCAATGTTTAGCCGCTCCACCAGTTGCTCGAACGGCACATCCTGGTTGTTTTGGGCATCGAGATGCACCTGGCGCACATGATTGAAATAATCTTCCAGCTTGCCATGGCCTGTATCCAGACGCAGCACTAAGGTATTGACGAAGAAGCCGATCAATGGCTCAAGCTCTGCCTGCATCCGGTTCGCGATCGGCGTACCTATGACAATATCCGAGCTGTTGCTGTGACGGGACAACACCAGGGCCAGGGCACCATGCAGCAACATAAACGGCGTTAGCTGGTAATGTTTGGCTAATGCCTGTAACTGCTGTGCTACCTCGCCCGGCAAGCGGCCAAAGACGGTATCGCCAACATGCTGTTTTTCCTTGGGCCTGGGCTTATCCAACATTAACGAATGCACCGGCGGCACATCATCGAGTTGTTGCTCCCAGTAACCAAGTTGCGTCTCCAGTACTTCTCCCTGCAGCCACTGGCGCTGCCAGTGGGCATAATCCGCGTATTGAATGTCCAGCGGCGCTAAGGGATCTGCTCCTCCGGCAGTGATCGCCTTATACTGGCTGACAAACTCCCGAATCAACACCTGCATTGACCAGCCGTCGGAGGCGATATGGTGCATATTAAACAGCAAGGCGCCCGTGCCCAGATCTTTATCCAGGGCGATATAGCTGGCCCGCACCATCAGATCTTTGGTTAAATCAAATACCTGCTGCATATCCTCGTCAACTAAGGCCATTAACCGGGAGCGGCGCGCCGCTTGATCCAGCTCGGTTAAATCAAACCGGCTCAGGCTAAAGTTCGCTTCGCTCTGAATGTGTTGTAAGGTCTCACCGCCTTGTTCAGCACTGTGATAGACAGTGCGCAAGATTTCATGGCGCTCGATAATACGTGCCAGCGCCTGCTCGGCGGCATCGGCATCGAAATTGCCGCTCACTTCAAAGGCCACCGGCATATTGTACTCGGGACTGCCCCCCTGGAGCTGGTCGATAAAACTCAACCTTTGCTGGGCAAAGGATAACGCCATGGTCTCGTTTTCACGCGCCACGGGGACAATAGCAGGCCTTAACGCCGCCTGTGCTCCCGAAGCTACCGTTTCCGCCAATGCCTGGATATGGGCCGCTTCGAAAACCGATTTCACCGAGACTTCTACTTGCAGTTCCTTTCGGATCTCCGCCACTAAACGCACCGTGAGCAGCGAATGTCCTCCCAGGGTGAAAAAGTTGGCCCGGGTGCTGATGTCTTCGGCATCCATTTTTAACAACCGGCCCCAGATTTGGGTCAGGATTTGCTCAATTTCCGTTTGCGGCGCAACATATTCCCCCTGCAGGGCACTATTATCCGGGGATGGCAGCGCTTTTTTATCGATTTTACCGTTGGCGGTCAGCGGCCATTGTTCGATCATCACAAAAGCCGACGGCACCATATATTCAGGTAGTGTCTGATGTAGCTCTTGTTTTAAGGCCTCGATAAAGGTTCCCGGTTCGGACAGGGCGCTACTCTCCGCTACCGGATTAATATAAGCCACCAGCTGTTTGTGTTTGCCTTCATCTTCGCGGGCCAGTACCAGGCTGCTTACGACCTGTTGATATCTGGACAACTGGCTTTCAATTTCCCCCAGCTCAATCCTGAAACCCCGGATTTTCACCTGATCATCCACCCGGCCGATAAACTCTACATTGCCGTCGGCAAGGTAGCGCACCAAGTCGCCACTTTTATACAGGCGATCATCCGCACCGTCGCTAAAGGGGTTGGTGATAAAGCAGTCCTGCGTCAGCTGCTGCTGGTTTAAATATCCCCGGGCGACCCCTTCGCCGCCGATGTAAAGCTCACCCGCGACACCAAAAGGTGTCAGCTGTTTATGCTGATCAAGAATATAAAAACGGGTATTGGCCACCGGGCGCCCGATGTTTGACGTCTCCTGCAATAGCGTAAAACTGCTATTGATGGTGGTTTCCGTCGGTCCGTAGGCATTGGCCACGGCGCGCCCATGTTTTAAGCCGTAATCTTTTAAAGCGGCAAACACCGAAGGGGTTAACAGATCGCCGCTGGAGATCAATGCCGGTGAGACCGGCATATCCAGCTTGACGATTTCATCGACCATTTGCGGCGTCGCATTATAGACATCCACCCGGTGCTTAGCGATAACCTGGCTGATCAGAGTCGGATCTGTGGTTTCTTCCTCCGACAGTATCACCATCTTGCCGCCGTTAAGCAGCACCAGCAGGCCTTTTATTGAAGCATCAAAGGCAAAAGAAGCACCGGAGAGCCAGGTAAGATCTTGTGCCTGTGCCATGGCCTGCATTTGCTCAGATAAGACCTGATGAAAGGCCAGGATGTTGCTGTGCTCCACCATCACCCCTTTAGGTTGACCGGTCGAGCCCGAGGTATAGATCACATAAGCCAGTTGCGATGCACTCACCACTTGCTGAGGGTTTTCTGCCGATGCTTTTGCAAGAGAATCCCGGGTATTGGCATCATCAATCACCATCAAGGCAGTATTCTCTTCATTGCTGAAGCGTTCAGCAAGGCTTTGCTCTGTGATCAATACCTGCACCCCGGTATCGTCCAGCATGTAGCGGATCCGTCCCTCAGGATAGTTGCTGTCAAGCGGCACATAGGCACCACCGGCTTTGAGTATCGCCAGAATCGCCACCACCACCTCCATAGAGCGGCTGAGATAAAGGCCAACTAAGGTTTCCGCGCCAACCCCCTGCGCCATCAAATGATGGGACAAACGGTTGGCTTTTTCATTAAGTTCACGGTAGCTCAGGGCTTTATCGCCAAAGACCAGGGCGATACTCTCCGGGGTTTTGGCCGCCTGTTCGGTAAACAATTCATGAATGCGCTTATCTTGCGGATATGCCAACTCAGTTTTATTGAGGCCATAAAGCAGGTGATCGCTTTCCTGCACTGATAACATGGCCAGGCCGGTAAGCGCTGTGTTTGCTGCCGGTTGCTCTTTAGCCGTCAGCTGCGCCATGGCCGTTAATAAGGTTTTCAGGTGCTGGTTAAACTGCCCGACATGCTCGGCACTAAAGATGCTGGTATCAAAGGTCCAGTTTAAATCCAGCCCTTGTTCCGTGATATTCATGCCGATATTGAGATCAAACTTGGCGGTGATGGCATCACTGGCAAGCGGCGTTAACGTTACCCCGGCTAGATCGAGCGAATTGTCCGCATCTCCTAAGCCGAAATCGTCGTTGGTGGACAACATGATCTGGAACAGCGGCGTATGGGCGGTGCTGCGCGGGATATTTAACCTGTCAACCAATTGCTCAAACGGCACATCCTGGTTGCTTTGGGCATCAAGATGTACCTGGCGCACATGGCGTAAATAATCTTCAAGACTCTCGTGGTCGGTATCGACACGCAGCACCAGGCTGTTGACGAAGAAGCCGATAAGCCCCTCAAGTTCCGCCTGCATCCGGTTGGCAATCGGCGTACCGATCACAATATCCGAGCTGTTGCTGTGGCGCGATAACACTAAAGCCAGCGCACTGTGCAGCAGCATAAAGGGGGTTAACTGATACTGTGAAGCCAGCGCCTGTAACTGCCCGGCAACAACCGGAGGTAACTGGCCGGTGATGATATCTCCCCGGTATTGTTTGACCTCGGGTCTGGGTTTATCCAGCGTTAAGGCATGTACCGGCGGCACATCCGCCAACTGTTTGTCCCAGTAACTCAGTTGCGCTTCAAGCACTTCATCCTGCAGCCATTTCTGCTGCCAATGGGCATAATCCGCGTATTGGATACCCAGGGGAGCCAAAGGACTGGCCTGGTTTGATGTGAATGCCCTATACAAGGTAACAAATTCCCGGATCAAGACTTCCATCGACCAGCCATCGGAGGCGATATGGTGCATATTAAAGAGCAAGGCGCCGGTACCAAGGTTTTTGTCCAGCATGACAAAACTGGCCCTTACCATTAAATCTTTTGTTAAATCAAAAGGCTGCTGCATATCGGCATCAATTAATGCCATTAACTGCGACCGGCGTTCCTCATCATCACAAGCGGATAAATCATGTCGGGTGAGGGCAAAAGCCGTGCCGGGCAGGATTTTTTGCAGCGTTTGTTCATCCTCTTCCAGATAGACAGTGCGCAGCACCTCGTGGCGTTCGATAATAGCGGTCATCGCCTGCTCGGCGGCATGGCTGTCAAAATCACCGCTGACCTCAAAGGCCAGTGGCATATTGTACTCGGCGCTGCCCCCTTGAAGCTGGTCGATAAACCATAACCTTTGCTGGGCAAAAGATAACGGCATCAGATCATTTTCCCGCGGCACGGCCTGTACCTCACGGCGCAGCACGCCTTGTGAGCCCTGTTCGATGATTTCCGCCAGGCCTTTAATCGTGGCGGTATCAAACACGACTTTCACCGGTATTTCCACCTGCAGCTGTTTGCGGATCTCCGCCACTAAACGTACCGTCAGCAGTGAGTGTCCCCCGAGGGTAAAAAAGTCGGCATTGGTGCTGATTTCTTCCGCTTCCAGTTTTAATAACTGGCCCCAAATCCGGCTCAGGGCTGTTTCGGTTGCCGTTTGCGGGGCAATATACTCTCCCTGCAAGACACTGGCATCGGGGGAAGGCAGGGCTTTTTTATCGATTTTGCCATTGGCGGTCAGCGGCCACTGTGCCATAAAGACAAAGGCCGACGGCACCATGTAATCGGGCAAAGCGCTTTTTAAGCCCTGCTTTAATGTTTCGCTCAGTGCAAGTTGTTCATCTGCGCTGAGCTCGCTGCTTTGAGCTTTGACATAGGCCACTAACTGTTTTTGACCCGTTGCCCCTTCCCGGGCAACCACCTGGCAGCTGTCGACTTGCTGATAAAGGGCTAACTGATTTTCAATTTCCCCCAGCTCAACCCGGAAGCCGCGGATCTTGATCTGATCATCGATACGGCCCAGACACACCAGGTTGCCATCGGGTAACCAACGCACCAAGTCGCCGGTGCGGTAGGCGTATTCACTACTGCGTTCTCCCACCTCAAAGGTATTGGCAATAAACTGCCTGTTGGTGAGGTCCGGGCGATTTAAATAACCCAGGGTGACACCGGCGCCAGTGATCAACAGCTCGCCGGTCGCACCGAGAGGTGCCAGGCCGCCCTCTTTGGATACTACATAAAACTTAGTATTATCAATGGGTTTACCAACTAAAATACTGGTTTCATTGCCTTCTACTTTATGGACACTGGACCAGACTGTGGTTTCGGTCGGGCCATACATGTTCCAAAGTTCGATGTTGGCATTGCTGAGTAATTGTTTGGCCAGGCTCAGGCTCAGGGCTTCACCGCCACATAATATCTTGATATGCGAATCCGGCTGCCAGTTGCTGTCAACCAGCATACGCCAGGTGGCCGGTGTCCCCTGGATAATATTGATGTTATGTTTTTTAATTAACGCCATCAGCTGGTCCGCATCCGAGGTGGCATCTTTAGACGCCACCACTAAGCGGGCACCGCAAACCAGAGGTAAGAACAGCTCCAGGCAGTGAATATCAAATGAAGTCGAAGTGATCGCCAGTAAGCTGTCATCCGCACTTAATCCCGGTTTTTCTTTCATGGCAAACAGGAAGTTGACCAGATTGGCATGCGCCACCAATACCCCTTTGGGGTTGCCGGTAGAACCTGAGGTATAGATCACATAAGCCAGCTGGCTTTCTCCCGGGGAATTTAACAGGTTTTCACCTGAAAACTCGCTGCACAGCGCCTGGATATGATCGAGCTTAATGATCTGAATGGCTTCTTCAGTGCCTATTTCTTCGGTTATGTTTTCTATCGTTAAATGTGATTGTGTGACCAGGTGTTTAATACCTGTGTCCCGGAGAATATATTGCAACCGGGCCTTGGGATAACTGGGGTCTAGGGGTACATAAGCCGCCCCCGCTTTGAGAATGGCCAATATGCTGATCACCATCTCCGCCGAGCGGTCAACACTGACCCCCACCAGGGTTTCTGTGTTCACCCCCTGCGCCTGCAGGTAACGGGCTAACCGGTTGGCGCGGGTATTCACTTCCCGGTAACTCAGCTGCTGATCTTTAAAAAATAAAGCGGCTTTATCCGGGGTCTGCCCAGCCCGGCGTTCAAATAACTCATGCGCCAGCATATCCTGAGTCCGGATGATTTGCGGGCCCCGGGCAAAGGTCTGTAAGGTATCGAGCTCTTGTTGCGGCAATACACCGCTTAGCTCCCTAAGCTCGGGATCGGCAGATGTGGTTATGCCTGCCAGCGAGGTTAACACCATCAACAAGTGTTCATTAAGCTGGCCGATATGCTCGCCGGTGAAAATACTGTTATCGTAAGTCCAGTCTACCCCTAGTCCCTGATCACTGATATTGATGCCGATTTCCAGATCAAACTTGGCGGCAATTTTATCACTGGCTAGTGGCGCAAGTGACACCCCGGCTAAATCCAGGGTATTACCGCCGGATTTATCCCCCAGGCCAAAATCATTATTGGTGGACAACATGATCTGGAACAGCGGGGAGTGGCTGTTGTTACGGGGAATTTTTAAGCGTTCGATCAACTGTTCAAAAGGCACATCCTGATTATCTTGTCCGTCTAAATGTACCTGGCGCACATGGGCGAGATAATCTTTAAGCCGCTGGTGGCCGGTATCAAGGCGCAGCACCAGGGTATTGACAAAAAAGCCGATCAATCCCTCAAGCTCTGCCTGCATCCGGTTCGCCACCGGGGTGCCGATAATAATGTCCTTGCTGTTACTGTGGCGTGACAACACCAGCGCCAGGGCGCCGTGCAGCAACATAAAGGGGGTTAACTGATGGTGGGAAGCCAGCATCTTAAGCTGCCTTGCCACCCCGGCGGACAACTGCCCGGAAACACTGCCGCCGCTGTATTGCTTGATTTCGGGTCTGGGCTTATCCAGCAGCAGGGAGTGCGCCGGCGGCGCATCCGCCAGCTGCTTGTCCCAATAACCCAGTTGTTTTTCCAGCACTTCTCCCTGCAACCATGCTCTTTGCCAGTGGGCATAGTCGGCATACTGGATCTCAAGAGGCGGCAGCTGCGCTGTACTGCCCTGGGTAATTGACTGATATAAAGTCACAAACTCACGAATTAACACTTCCATCGACCAACCGTCGGAAGCGATATGATGCATATTAAATAATAACGCCCCCCTGGCCTGGCGCTGCTGTGCCTTATCGCCTTTATCCAAGACGACAAAACTGGCACGGATCATCAAATCTTCTTTTAAAACAAACGATTGCTGTGTATCTGCATCGATAAGTGCCGTTAACTTTTGCTGTTGCGCCACAGGTTCAAGCGCCGACAGATCATGCAGTGTAAGGGTAAAGTTATGATCTGTTATCAAATGCAAACCGGGCTGGTCATCATCTTCAATATAAACCGTACGTAAAACTTCATGTCGCTCAATAATCGCCGACAGCGCCTGCTCGGCGGCATGGGGATCAAACTCCCCCTTCACTTCAAATGCCAGCGGCATATTATATTCTTCGCTGCCTCCCTGAAGCTGGTCGATAAACCATAACCTTTGCTGGGCAAAGGAAAGGGCTTTTTTATCATTTCCGGCGGGAACTATTTTTGCTTTTGCAGATTTTAAAACATCTTTTTCCTGGGTTTGATGCAGATATTCAATAATCTTCTCGAGATTATTTTTAATCAACAAAGTATATTCGGGCGTCAAGCCTCCCTTTAATGCTCTTGCCTTTAGCTTTCCTTTCTGCAAATAGACTTCAATGCCTTGTTCAGCTAGTTGCTGAACCAGGATTTTTGTTTCATTCATTTAAAACTCAACCTCATCAAGAAGTTCACTTTTAACTGAATCCAGATCGCGCTTAAACACATTTGTGCTAATGATTTATACCACACTTGTTATATCTGAAAATTCAAACAGATCTTTCACATAAAATGGCATCCCAAATAGGCTCCAATCTACGCTTCAATCCGAACTAAAAGTGAATGCCCCCAAATTCAAAGAAATTGGCGGTTATGCTTATTTTTATCCGCATCCAGCTTTAATAGCGAAGATCAGATCTGCACCAGAAATTTATCAATATCCGTTTCTGATACGGCTTACCCGGTTTACAGTAATTCCCTTTAAAGAGCGGGTCATGCCTTTTCATCTATCTTGCCATTTGCCGTTAACGACCATTCATCGACAAACACAAAACATCCGACACTGGGTGAGCAGACAAAACTCGCGCACAAGAAACGGGTAACTGCGTGGCAAACGCGGCTTTCATCTTCGCTCTCATGCGTGAGATCCCCTTTAACATCAGCGACAAGTTTTTATCACCACAGCCTTCTCCCTTGGCAAGGGGCACGAACAAGTACGGGGTTTGACGAGAATTAAACTGATTTTTGCTCTCTTTCAGCTTAATTCTACAACTAGGTACTTTACGGTAAACGCTAAATTACCGTCGCTGAGATAACGGACCAGATCGCCGGTTTTATACCGGCGGCCATCATCGTTATCACTAAAAGGGTTGGCAATAAACTTGCCTGTGTCGTCTGCTCCTGATGTAAATAGCCGCAGACAACCCTGCACCACCTGTGAAAATCCCCATTCTCCCCTAAAATATCAGGGCCTGAGACGGGTTTACACATATGTGCCGTTGTTTCGGATCGTTTTACCTATTGGTATATTCGGCTTGAGTTTAACACCATTGTTAACATGGTAACAAGTAGTATTTATGTCGGATCGTGGCAGCTAAGTACATAAATCCCGGGAATTTTCTCCTGTACCCGGCTAATTGTCACGGCATTGGAAACATCGTCAGCTGTCAGAATAAGACTTGATAATGCCGGCCACCGGCTTGTGGTGAAACATACGGAAAAGAAGTGAGCCGGTAATCCTGGCTGGCGAATGATTTTTGTGGATAGCCTCCCGGCCAAGCCGGGAGGCTAATAACTGAGGAGGTTGCAGCTCCCCACAAATTTAACGGCTCCTTAAGAGATCAGTCTATTGATATAATGACATACCTCCTGTCCGCCTTTTTCTGAAAGCATCGAGAAATGTCCGCCGTCAACCGAGTGGCACGTGAGCCCCTGGCCAAAAACACTGCCCAGCTTCTGCTGGTAGAATCCCATGTTAAACTTCGACTCCCTCGCCAATAACACCAGCGGGGTTATCCCCTCCAGGGCTTGTGGCTTGTAAGCTGCAAATAAATCAACCTGGGTCCGGTATAACAGCGCCACTTTTTCCTGTTCTTCTACATCCAGCTCGTTATCAAGCTCCGGTATCATCTCCCCGGCAAGGACTTGCTCAGCCGTTTGCTGGCCACCGTCTTTAAGCATGAGCGTTAGCTGCTCAAAGTAGCTGTCTATCAACACCAGCTCGGCCTCATGGCCTTTGGCGCGTAGCCTTCTGACAATTTCCAGCGCCAGTACGCCGCCATAGGAGTGCCCGGCAATCAGATAGGGCCCCTGTGCCTGCTCTGATAAGATATAACCGGCAAAGTCTTCGGCATTGCTTTCAATCGTTGCAAAAGGCATCTTGTTATCCAGCAATCCCTGATGATTAAAGGCTTTGACATTAAATCTGCCCGCCGCACCTCTGGCAATATCCATAAACATCTTCGCCAGACCGGCAACCCCGGGGACGAAATAAACATCCGGTAAACCGGCGTTATATTGTCCCAATACTTCACATTTAGGCAATGCCGCCAACTTAGCCTCCGGCGCCGTTAACCAATCCGCCTGCTCGCGGATGGTTTGCAGCAAGAATAAATCTTTAATCGATATCTGCTTGCTATAGTGAGCACGCATCCATTGCACCAAACGGTTAATTAACAGTGAGTGTCCGCCAAGCTCAAAAAAGTTGGCGGTCACACTGATTTTATCCGCATCCAGCTTCAATAACGAAGACCAGATCTGCACCAGGGCCTGTTCATCTTCGCTCTGTGGCGCCAGGTATTCGCTTTGCAGCAACAAACCATCAAGCGACAATAGCGCTTTTTTATCTATCTTGCCGTTGGCCGTTAACGGCCATTCATCGACGACAACAAAAACATCCGGCACCATGTATTCAGGCAAAGCACTTGTCAGGAAAACCTTCAAGCCATTGATAAATATTGATTTATCATAAAACCCTCCATAGCTCTTTTCACCCTTGATATAAGCAACCAACTGCTTATCGCCGCTGCCCTCTCCCTTGGCCAAAACCACGGACGAATGCACTCCCGATGCTAGATTAAGCTGATGTTCGATTTCTGCCAGCTCAATCCTGAAACCGCGTACTTTCACCTGGTTATCCGCCCGGCCGATAAATTCTAAATTACCGTCGCTGAGATAACGCACCAGATCACCGGTTTTATACAAGCGCTCCCCTGCCTTATCGCTAAACGGGTTGGCAATAAAACTCTCCCGTGTAGCCTGCTCCCGGTTGAGATAACCGCGGGCAACCCCTGCGCCACCTGTGTATAATTCCCCTACTGCGCCTAACGGTGTCAGGGCGAGAGAGCTATTTAACACATAAGTGCTGGTGTTTTGGATCGCTTTACCTATTGGTATATTCAAGCCGTGACTATCACTATTGCTAACCTGATAACAAGTGGTAAAGGTGGTATTCTCTGTCGGGCCGTAACCGTTAATCACAGATACGCCGGGAATATTATCCTGCACCCGTTTTACCGCATCGACATTCAGGACATCGCCCCCTGCCAGCAGGTACTTGATACCGCTTGCCTGGGCCGGCATTTCGCTCCATTGTTCAAATAAGCCGGCCGTCAACCACATGCTATTCACTTGATATTTAACAATAAAGTCTGTGAGTGCCTGCAAATCGATTTGTTGTTCGCCATAAATAATACACTGGCCGCCGTTAAGTAACGGTCCCCAAAGCTCAAGTGTGGCGGCATCAAAGGCGATTGGCGCCGAGTGCAAGAAGCGGGTATTTTCATCCAGGGGCACAAAATTACACTGGGTCACCAAACGGGTCACGTTATGATGCTCCACCATCACCCCTTTAGGCAAGCCGGTGGAACCCGAAGTGTAAATTACATAGGCCAGTTCGTTGCCTGCACTGACTTTTTCCGGTTCGGTGCTTTCCTGTGCCTGCACCTTGGCCGCCAGCTCGGCATTATCAAGACAAAGCAGCTCGACAGCGCCATTACCCCTCGCAAAATCAAGTACATCTGCAAGGTGACTGGCGGTCAGCACATGCCCGACCCCGGTATCGGTTAAAATATGCTGTAACCGCGCCTCGGGATAACCCGGGTCTAACGGCACATAAGCACCGCCTGCTTTAAGTATGGCTAATACCGCCACCACCATTTCAGGAGAGCGGTTTAAACAGACCCCGACAAAGCTTTCTTTTTTAACCCCTTGCGCCGATAAATAACGGGCCAGGCGGTTGGCACTTTCGTCCAGTTCGCGGTAGCTCAGCTGGCTGTTCTCCGACACCAGGGCAATATTATCCGGAGTCTTGCTCACTTGCTGTGCGAACAATTCATGAATGCCCTTATCGCTTGGATAATCAACATCAGTGTTATTAAGGGTCTCAAGCAGATACTGACTTTCCTGAGCGGTAAGCATGGCTAAGGAATTGATCTCGGTACTTGCCGTCGGTGTAAGCCCAGCCATCGCCGTAAGCAAGGTTTGCAGGTGAGCATTAAACTGAGTTACATGCTCCCGGGTGAAAATGCTGGTATCAAAAGTCCAGTGTAAATCCACCCCGTCCCGATTAATCGAAATGCCGATATCCAGGTCAAATTTTGCCGTAATATGCTCACTTGCCAGCGGCGACAGGCTTACCCCATCGAGATCCAGCGCATTGTCACCGTCACCGGCCAGGCCATAATCGCTGTTGGTGGTTAACATGATCTGGAACAGCGGCGTATGTGCGGTGCTGCGGCTAATATTTAACCGCTCAACCAGTTGCTCAAACGGCACATCCTGGTTATTTTGGGCATCGAGATGCACTTGGCGCACATGATTAAAATAATCTTCAAGTTTACTGTGGCTGGTATCCAGACGCAGTACTAAAGTATTGACGAAGAAACCAATCAGCGGCTCAAGCTCTGCCTGCATCCGGTTGGCGATCGGCGTACCGATCACGATATCCGGGCTGTTGCTGTGACGCGACAGTACCAGGGCCAGGGCACTGTGCAACAACATAAACGGTGTTAGCTGATATTGCTTGGCCAGAAGCTGTAACTGCTGTGCTACCTCGCTTGATAACTCGCCGGAAACAATATCGCCGACATGCTGTTTTTCTTCCGGTCTGGGATTATCCAGCACTAACGAATGCACCGGCGGCACATCGCTCAACTGCTTGTCCCAGTAACTGAGTTGCGTTTCCAGTACTTCTCCCTGCAGCCATTGACGCTGCCAATGGGCATAATCTGCGTATTGGATTTCCAGCGGCGGTAGGGGATCTGCCTGCCCGGAAGCTATCGCACGGTATTGACTGACAAATTCCCGTATCAGCACCTGCATTGACCAGCCGTCTGAAGCAATATGATGCATGTTAAATAACAGCGCCCCCGTGCCCTGGTTTTTATCCAAAGCGACATAGCTGGCCCGTACCATCAGATCTTTTGTTAAATCAAATGGCTGCTGCATATCCGCATCAACCAGAGCCATCAACTCAGACCGGCGCGTGGCTTCATCCAAAGTGGACAGGTCATGGCGGGTGAGGATAAAGTTCGCTTGAGACAGAATGTGCTGCAAGGTCTCTCCGCCTTGTTCCATTGTCTGCTCGAGATATACCGTGCGCAGGATTTCATGGCGTTCGATAATGCGTGCCAGTGCCAGTTCCGCGGCATCGGCATCGAAATTTCCGCTCACTTCAAAAGCCGTCGGCATATTATACTCGGGACTGCCCCCCTGGAGCTGGTCGATAAAGCTTAACCTTTGCTGGGCAAAGGATAATGCCATAGTGTCATTTTCCCGTGCCGCAGGGACAATAGCAGGCCTTAGTGCCGCCTGTGAGGCTGAAGCTATCGTTTTGGCCAATGCCTGGATATGGGCGGCTTCAAAAACCGCTTTCACCGAGACTTCCACCTGCAGCTCTTTTCTGATCTCCGCCACTAAACGCACGGTAAGCAGCGAATGCCCTCCCAGGGTGAAAAAGTTGGCCCGGGTGCTGATATCACCGGCATCCATTTTTAACAAGCGGCCCCAAATTTGGGTCAGGGTTTGCTCTATTTGTGTTTGCGGCGCAACATACTCCCCTTGCAAAGCCTGGCTATCCGGTGACGGCAGGGCTTTTTTGTCAATTTTACCGTTGGCGTTCAGCGGCCATTGTTCGATCATCACAAAAGCCGACGGCACCATGTATTCCGGCAAGACCTGTTGCAACTGCGCTTTTAACGAGGCAATAAACCCGCCCAAATCTGAGTTGGCCGTTGCAAACGCTTGCGGATTAACATAAGCCACCAGCTGTTTTTGCTTATCTTCGCCTTCACGGGCAAGCACCAGGCAGGCATCGACATTGTCACAACGGGATAACTGATCTTCAATTTCCCCCAGCTCTATCCTAAAGCCCCTGACTTTGACCTGGTCATCCACCCGGCCGATAAATTCAAGATTACCGTCGTCGAGATAGCGTACCAAATCGCCGCTTTTATACAGACGGTCCTCTGTATTATCGCTGAACGGGTTGGCAATAAAACACTCTTGCGTCAGCTGCGCCTGATTCAGATATCCCCGGACAACACCTTCACCACCGATATAAAGCTCGCCTGCAACGCCATGAGGCACCAGGCGTTTACACCGATCCAGTACATAAAAACGGGTATTGGCCACCGGCCGTCCGATGTTTGATGTTTCCTGCAACAGGGTAAAACTGCTGTTGATGGTGGTTTCTGTCGGTCCGTAGGCATTGGCCCCGGCCAGGTCATGCTTAGCACAATAACCTTTCAAAGCGGCAAAAACCGAAGGGGTTAACAAGTCGCCACTGGAAATCAGCGCCGGCGCCCTGTCCAGATCCAGTTTGACGATTTCATCGAGCATTTGCGGCGTGGCGTTATAAACATCAACCCGGTGCTTAGCAATAACCTGGCTGATAAGGTGAGGATCTGTGGTTTCATCTTCCGACAAAATCACCATTTTACCGCCGCTTAACAGCACTAACAGGCCTTTTATCGAGGCATCAAAGGCAAAGGATGCGCCGCAAAGCCAGCTAAGGTTTTGCGCTTGTGCCATAGCCTGCATTTGCTGGCGAAATACCTGGTGGAAAGCCAGTATATTCTTGTGCTCCACCATCACCCCTTTGGGCTGTCCGGTTGAACCCGAGGTATAGATCACATAAGCGAGCTGAGATTCGGTCACGACTTGCAAAGGATTGCCTGTCGGCAAGGCAGTAAGGTTTGCCTGCAGCCTGGCATCATTGATCACCACCAGGGAGGTGTTATCTTTAAAGGCAAAACTCTCGGCAAGACTTTGCTCGGTGATCACATACTCTACCCCGGTATCGTCCAGCATATAAGAGACCCGGGCCTGCGGATATTTGGCATCGATCGGCACATAGGCGCCACCGGCTTTGAGTATGGCTAAAATCGCCACCACAGTATCGATAGAGCGGGATAAATAAAGACCAACTAAAGTTTGTGTAGTTACCCCCTGCGCCATCAGATAATGGGCCAGGCGGTTGGCCTTTTCATTAAGTTCACGATAACTCAGGCTATTATCGCCAAAGGCGAGGGCTATATCATCCGGGGTTTGCAAAACTTGCTCGGCAAACAACTCATGAATGCGTTTATCCCTGGGATAATCCAGCTGAGTATCATTAAGCTGATGGAGCAGATAATCACTTTCCTGCGGTGATAACATGGCCAGGTTATTCAGTTCTGTATTTGCCCTTGGCGTAAGTTGCGCCATCGCCGTTAACAAGGTTTTCAGGTGTTCATTAAACTCCCCGATATGCTCGCGGGTGAAAATACTGGTATCAAAAGTCCAGCTTAAATCCAGCCCCTGCTCGCTGATATTCATGCCGATATTCAGGTCAAACTTACAACTGATATAATCACTCGACAGCGGCGTCAGGGTGACATCGGCTAAATCCAGCTTGTTGTCACCGCTCCCGCCGACACCAAAATCATTATTGGTGGATAACATGACCTGGAATAGCGGCGTATGGCTACTGCTGCGGGGAATATTCAACCTGTCCACCAGTTGCTCAAACGGCACATCCTGATTGTTCTGGGCATCAAGATGCACCCGGCGTACATGAGCCAGGTAGTCGTCAAGTTGATCATATCCTGTGTCGAGCCTGAGTACTAAGGTATTAACGAAGAAGCCGATAAGCCCCTCAAGCTCCGCCTGCATCCGGTTGGCGATCGGCGTGCCGACCACAATATCGGTGCTGTTGCTGTGACGTGACAGCACCAGGGCTAACGCACTGTGCAGCAACATAAAAGGGGTTAACTGATAATGTGAAGCCAGGGCCTGTAGCTGCTTGGCAACATCTCCCGGTAACTGGCCGGTCACTATATCGCCTCTGTGCTGTTTCACTTCGGGTCTGGGTTTGTCCAGCATTAAGCCATGTACCGGCGGCACCTCGGCCAATTGCTTTTCCCAGTAGCTCAATTGCGCATCGAGCACCTCCCCTTGCAGCCATTCCCGCTGCCAATGGGCATAGTCGGCATATTGGATAGCAAGCGCAGATAAAGGACTTGCCAGCCCTAAGGTAAATGCCCGGTACAGGCTGACAAATTCCCGGATCAGCACTTCCATCGACCAGCCGTCGGAGGCGATATGGTGCATATTAAAGACTAATGCCCCCGTACCCGCTTGTTTATCCAAAGCGACATAACTGGCCCGTACCATTAAATCTTTTGTTAAATCAAAGGGCTGCTGCATATCGGCATCGATTAATGCCATCAGCTGCTGCTTTTGCTGTTCCGGCGCCAGTTCAGATAAGTCATGCCGACCCAGAGTGAAAGGCGTGCCCGGCAGAATTTTTTGCAAGGTCTGCTCATCATCTTCAAAATAAACGCTGCGCAATACCTCATGCCGCTCGATAATACAGGTCAGCGCCAGCTCGGCGGCCTGGCTGTCAAAATTGCCGCTTACCTCAAAGGCCGCCGGCATATTGTATTCGGCACTGCCTCCCTGAAGCTGGTCGATAAACCATAACCTTTGCTGGGCAAAAGATAGCGGCATAACATCGCTTTCCCGCACTGCGGCTTGCACTTCACGTCTGAGTTCGGTTTGCGAGCCGGATGCGATAATCCCCGCCAGGGCTTTAATGGTGGCGGCATCAAAAACCGATTTTACCGAAACTTCCACCTGCAGCTGCTTTCTGATTTCCGCCACTAAACGCACGGTCAGCAGCGAATGTCCCCCCAGGGCAAAGAAGTCAGCCTGGGTGCTGATCTTATCCGCCTCCAGGTTTAACAGCTGCCCCCAGATTTGTGTCAGGGTGTGCTCGAGCTCTGTTTCCGGTGCCTGATATTCCCCCGCTAATAATGCCATGCCGGGCAGCGGCAGGGCTTTCTTATCGATTTTATCATTGGCGGTGAGCGGCCATTGCTCGATCACCACAAAGGCCGACGGCACCATATAGTCCGTCAGGTTCTCCTTCAGGCGTTGCTTGATCTTATCCAGGCTTTGCTGCTCTTGTTCTTGTCCTTGCTCTTTACCTAAAGAAGAGGAAAGGGAAGCGTGTAACTGGACATAAGCCACCAGGCGTTTTTGTCCCGGCTGATCTTCACGAACCAGCACCAGGTTACTGCTCACCTCGGGACAGGCGGCTAATTGCTGCTCGATTTCCCCCAGTTCGACCCTGAAACCGCGAATTTTCACCTGGTCGTCTTTACGTCCTTTAAATTCAAGCTCGCCGTTAGGCAGATAACGCACCAGATCTCCCGTTTGATACAAGCGCTCCTTGCTACCGGTTTTAAACGGATGGGGAATAAAGCGCTCCCGGGTCAGCTCGGGGCGGTGCAAATAACCTCTCGCCAGGGCACTGCCGCCGACATATAACTCGCCCACGGCCCCTTGCGGTTGTAATTTTAAATCATCATCGAGCACATAAAGGCTGACATTATCGATTCCCGTTCCCAAGGACGAAGGCGCCTGGGCCGCCTGCGGATGGCAGACACAGAAAAGCACGGCTTCGGTCGGGCCGTAAAACTGCAACAAGGTCACCTCCGGCAGCGCCTGTTTTAACGATGTCAGCAAGTTTTCAGGCACAGCATCGCCGCCGGTGGCGATATATTTCAAAGCAGGATAATCGCCGGTGGCATTGTCCCGGACAACTTCATCCAGCCAGAGTTGGGCCAGGCTGGGCACCATATGCACAAAAGTACAAGTTTTCAGCGCTTGTCTGAGCTCGGCGACATTGATGATTTTCGCCCGCGGCAAGATCTTAACCTCGGCGCCGCAGCTCAGGGGATATATCAGTTCCAGCAGGGAAATATCAAAAGCAAAAGACGCGATGCTCGGCACCACATCGCCGCTGCCCAGATCAAATGCCCGGTCAAAAGCATATAAACGGCTGACAAAGGCATGATGTTCGACGATCACCCCTTTAGGTTTGCCGGTTGAGCCGGAGGTGTAAATGGTATAGGCAAGGTTTTCCGGCGTGAGCTGTTCGCTCCTGCCAGGGTTGCTGGCGGGATAACTGCTGATAAGTGCTTGATCATCCAAGTCAATCAATCTTGTGCTTGCCTCAAAATCCAGCTCCCGGATCAACTCGGCCCTGGTCAGCACATATTTCACGCCGCTGTCCTGGATCATATACTGCAGGCGAGCCTGGGGATAACCCGGATCCAGCGGCACATAAGCGCCGCCGGCCTTAAGCACCGCCAGCATGGCAATCAACATCTGCGGCGAACGATCCAGGCAAATGCCGACTAAGGTTTCCGGACCGGTTCCCTGCTGCCTGAGATAATGGGCCAGGCGGTTAGCCCTTTTATTAAACTCATGATAGCTAAGAGATTGTCCTTCAAAGGATAAAGCTATATTATCGGGATTTTTTTCAACCTGGGCTTCAAACAATTCATGGATAAGTTTATCTTGCGGATAGTCCAGCTGACGCTCGTTAAGGGTTTCAAGTAAGTATTTACTTTCCTCAGATGACAACATTGCCAGAGAGGCAAGTTTAACATCCTCACCGGCACTAGTTTCAATTCCTGCCATTGAGGTTAATAACGTCATCAGGTGGTTGTTAATCTGGTTAATATGCTCGCCGGTAAAAATACTCTTGTCGTAAGTCCAGTGTAATCCGACCCCCTGATCGCTGATGCTAATGCTGATTTCCAGATCAAACTTGGCAGTGATCACATCGCTGGATAAAGGAGAAAGCGACAGGCCGGCTAAATCCAGCTTGTTGCCTGAGCCTTTATCACCCAGACCATAATCGGTATTGGTGGATAACATGATCTGAAATAATGGAGAGTGTGCACTGCTGCGGGGAATATTTAAGCGTTCAATTAATTGTTCAAAAGGTACATCCTGGTTGTTTTGCCCGTCTAAATGTACTTGCCGCACATGGGCCAGATAATCATCGAGCCGCTGGTGGCCGGTATCGAGCCGCAGCACCAGGGTATTGACAAAGAAACCGATTAACGGCTCAAGTTCCGCCTGCATCCGGTTCGCCACCGGGGTGCCGATGATGATGTCCTTGTTGTTACTGTGCCGTGACAGCACCAGCGCCAGGGCGCTGTGCAGTAACATAAACGGGGTTAACTGATGGCGGGTAGCCAGGAGCTGTAACTTTCTTGCCACTCCCGCGGATAACTGCCCGGAGACATTATCACCAAGATATTGCTTGGTTTCCGGCCTGGGTTTATCCAGCGGCAGAGAGTGTACCGGCGGCACATCCGCCAGCTGCTTGTCCCAATAACTCAACTGGTTTTCCAGCACCTCTCCCTGCAGCCATTCTCTTTGCCAGTGGGCATAATCTGCATACTGGATATCCAGAGGCGGCAGCGGTACTGCGCGACCTTGAGTAATTGCCTGATATAAGGCCACAAATTCACGAATCAACACTTCCATCGACCAGCCGTCGGAAGCGATGTGGTGCATATTAAACAATAACGCCCCCCTTGCCGGCTTTTGCCCGGCTTGGGAGGCTTTTTCTAAAGCAACAAAACTAGCGCGAACCATTAGATCTTGTTTTAAATCAAATGGTTTTTGCATATCGTAATCTATTAACGCCCTTAACCTGTCCTGCCTGGCCCGCGGCTCTAAAGCAGTCAGGTCATGTCGGGTAAGGGCAAAGTCTGGCTCAGTATTAAGTTCCAGCCTGGCTTCTTCACCGCCGTCAAGATAAACGGTACGCAAGACTTCATGGCGCTGGATAATGACCGACAGCGCCTGCTCGGCGGCCTCGGGGGAAAATTCCCCCTCAACCTCGAAGGCGGCCGGCATATTATATTCGGCGCTGCCTCCCTGGAGCTGATCGATAAACCATAACCTCTGCTGGGCAAAGGAAAGAACTTTGCTCTGGTCACCGGCGGGCACTATCTTGGCTTTGGCTGATTTTAAAACATCTTGTTCCTGGGTCAGGTGCAGATATTCAATAATCTTATCGAGATTATTTTTAATCAACAAAGTAGATTCGGGGGTTAAGCCCCCCTTTAATGCTCTCGCCTTTAACTTTCCTTTCTGCAAATAGACTTCGATACCTTGTTCGGCTAATTGCCGAACAAGAGTTTGTGCTTCCTTCATTTAAAACTCAACCTCGTCAAGAAGTTCACTTTCAACTGAATCCAGATCGCGCTTAAGCAAATTCTTACTTATGACTTGCGCCACACTTGTTATATCTGAAAGTTCAAACAGATCTTTGACATTAAATTCCATCCCGAACTCGGATTCGATTAACGCTTTCAATCTGGTAACTAAAAGTGAATGCCCCCCAAGTTCAAAGAAATTGGCGGTTATGCTTATTTTATCCGCATCCAGCTTTAATAGCGAAGACCAGATCTGCACCAGAGATTTTTCAATATCCGTCTGTGGTGCAACATACTCGGTTTGCAGTACTACCCCTTCAAGACCGAGTAATGCCTTTTTATCTATCTTGCCATTTGCCGTTAACGACCATTCATCGACCACAACAAAAACATCCGGCACCATGTAGTCAGGCAAGGCTCGCGCAAGAGAAACTTTTAACGGCGTGACAAACGCGGTTTTTTCTTCTTCGCTCTCATGCGTGAGATCCCCTTTAACATAAGCAACAAGTTGTTTATCTCCGCTGCCCTCTCCCTTGGCCAAGACCACGGACGAGTGCACCCCTTGGGCTAAATTAAGCTGATGTTCAATTTCTGCCAGCTCAATCCTGAAACCGCGTACTTTAACCTGGCTGTCCGCCCGGCCGATAAACTCTAAATTACCGTCGCTGAGATAACGGACCAGATCGCCGGTTTTATAAAGGCGGTCATCGTCATTATCACTAAAGGGGTTGGCAATAAAACTTGCCTGTGTTGCCTGCTCCTGATTCAAATAGCCGCGGGCAACCCCTGCGCCACCTGTGTATAGTTCCCCTACTGCACCCAAAGGTGTCAGGGTCAGGGAGTCATTCAACACATAAGTGCTGGTGTTTTGGATCGCTTTACCTATCGGTATATTCGAATTGAGTGTAACACCATTGTTAACAGGGTGACAAGTGGTAAAGGTGGTATTTTCTGTCGGACCATAACCGTTAATCACGCAAATGCCGGGAATTTTCTCCTGCACCCGCTTGACCGCATCGACATTAAGGACATCTCCCCCTGCCAGCAGATACTTGATATCACATGGCGGCACAGGCATTTCGCTCCACTGCTCGAATAAGCCCGCCGTTAACCATAGGGTATTAACCTCATGCTTAACAATAAAGTCGGTCAGCTGTTGCAAATCAACTTGTTGTTCGCCATAAACAATACATTGGCCGCCGTTAAGTAACGGTCCCCAAAGTTCGAGGGTAGCGGCATCAAAAGCAATCGGCGCCGATTGTAAAAAGCGGGTGCTTTCATCCAGAGGCACAAAATTACTGTTGATCACCAATCGGGTCACATTGTGATGCTCCACCATCACCCCTTTAGGTAAGCCGGTTGATCCCGAGGTATAAATCACATAGGCCAGATCGGCGCCTGCTTGCCCCTGATCTTTGTTATTTTCAAGCTCAGCGTCGGAGTATGCCATCACCTCGGCCTGCAGTGCAGCATCATCCAGACATAGCAGTTCGATACCTGTCTCTGAAATATCATCGCCTTGTTCAACATGCAGTGCAGCCGCCAAATGACTGGCCGTGAGCACATGGCGCACGCCGGTATCGGTTAAGATATGCTGTAAACGCGCCTGAGGATAACCGGGATCTAACGGCACATAAGCGCCGCCGGCTTTGAGTATAGCTAAAACGGCCACCACCATCTCGGCAGAGCGGTTTAAACACACACCGACAAAGGTTTCTTTTTCAACCCCCTGAGCCGACAGATAACGGGCCAGGCGGTTGGCGTTTTCATTAAGCTCACGATAGCTGAGCTGATGATCTTCACAAACCAGGGCGATATTATCCGGGGTCTGCATCGCTTGTGCGGCAAATAATTCATGAATGCCTTTGTCTTGCGGATAATCCACGGCGCTGTTATTAAGGCCATGAAGGAGATAATCACTTTCCTGCGGCGTTAACATTTCTAAAGCATTGATCTTAGTGTCTGCTGCCGGTTTATCCACCGATATAAGCTCTGCCATTGCCGTTAGCAGGGTTTCCAGGTGGGCATTTAGCTGACCGACATGCTCACCGCTAAAGATACTGGTATCATAGGTCCACTGTATGTCCACCCCGTCCGCATTCATGCTGATGCCGATATCTAAATCAAATTTTGCGGTAATACAGTCGCTTTCCAGCGGGGATAAGGTCACCCCGTCCAGCTCTAAAGTATTTTCCCCGGCGATGCCGTAATCGCTGTTGGTAGATAACATGATCTGGAACAGCGGCGTATGGGCGGTGCTGCGCGGAATGTTCAAGCGCTCCACCAGTTGCTCAAACGGCACGTCCTGATTGTTTTGGGCATCGAGATGCACCTGGCGCACATGACGGAAATAGTCCCCAAGTTTGTCATGAGCCGTGTCCAGACGCAGCACTAAGGTATTGACAAAGAAACCGATCAGCCCCTCAAGCTCCGCCTGCATCCGGTTTGCTATCGGGCTGCCGATAACAATATCCGAGCTGTTGCTGTGGCGGGAAAGTACCAATGCCAGGGCGCTGTGCAGCAGCATAAACGGCGTCAGCTGATAATGCTTGGCCAGCGCTTCTAACTGCTGCGCCACCTGTGGCGATAACTTGCCACAAACGATATCACCGACATGCTGCTTCTCTTCCGGTCTGGCCTTGTCCAGCACTAACGAATGTACCGCAGGCACATCGCTTAATTGCTTGTCCCAGTAACTCAGTTGTTTTTCCAGCACTTCCCCCTGCAGCCATTGCCGCTGCCAGTGGGCATAATCGGCATATTGGATTTCAAGCGGCGGCAACGGATTGGCCTGGCCTGAAGCTATTGCCTTGTATTGGCTGACAAATTCACGTACCAGTACTTCCATTGACCAGCCATCGGATGCGATATGGTGCATATTAAATAACAGCGCTCCCGTGCCCTGACTTTTATCCAGGGAGATATAACTGGCACGGACCATTAAATCTTTTGTTAAATCAAAAGGCTGCCTCATGTCAGCATCAACCAGGGCGCTTAGCTGATACTGACGCAAACCGGCATCCAGACCGGATAAATCATGTCGGGTCAGTTTAAAGTCGGCCTCCGGCATGATTTGCTGTAATGCTTCACCGCCCTGCGTCGGGCTGTTGTTTTCATTGCTATCAAATTTGCTTTCCAGAGATTTGGCCAGCTTATTTTCAAATTTGTCTTCAAAGTGCTGTTCAAACTTGCTTTCAAAACTGTTGCCCGGCTTGCTTTCGAGGCTCTTTTCAAGCTTATTTTCAAGGCTCTTTTCAAGGCTCTTTTCAAGGCTCTTTTCAAGGCTCTTTTCAAGGTAACGGGTACGCAGGATTTCATGGCGGTCGATAATCCGGCCAAGCGCCTGCTCTGCGATATCGGCATCAAAAGCGCCGCTGACTTCAAACGCTACCGGCATATTGTATTCGGCGCTGCCTCCCTGCAACTGGTCGATAAACCATAACCTTTGTTGGGCGAAAGATAACGCCATGGTATTGTTATCCCGGGCAACCGGTTTTACCTGGGGTATCAGGGCACTCGAGTTCTTCTGATCGATCACCTGTGCCAGCTCCTGGATGGTACCGGCATCAAACACGGCTTTCACCGAGACTTCCACCTGCAGCTGCTTTCTGATCTCCGCCACTAAACGTACGGTAAGCAGCGAGTGTCCGCCCAGGGCAAAGAAGTTGGCATCTGTGCTGATTTGTCCGGCATCCATTTTTAATAACCGGCCCCAGATTTCACTCAGGGTCTGCTCGACTTGCGTTTGCGGCGCCAGATAATGCCCTTGCCCGCCATTGCTGTCCGGGGACGGCAGGGCTTTTTTATCAATCTTACCGTTGGCGGTCAAAGGCCATTGTTCCATCAACACAAACGCCGACGGCACCATGTATTCCGGCAAGGTCTGTTGCAGGGTTTCTTTTAACGACTCGATAAATGCCGCCTGCCCGGGGGCAGAAGATTCAAAGGTCTGCGGGTTCACATAAGCCGCCAGCTGTTTTTGCCCGCTCTCATCTTCCAGGGCAAGCACCAGGGTACTGGCGACATTGTCACAGCGGGATAGCTGGTTTTCAATTTCTCCCAGCTCGATACGGAATCCCCTGATTTTAACCTGATCATCGGCCCGGCCGATAAATTCCAGGTTACCGTCGGGCAGGTAGCGCACCAGGTCGCCGCTTTTATAAAGGCGATCTTCCGGATTGTCGCTAAACGGATTGGCGACAAAGCACTCCTGTGTCAGCTGCGCCTGGTTTAAATAACCGCGGGCAACCCCTTCACCGCCGATATAAAGTTCACCGACACTGCCAAAAGGCGTCACTTGTTTAAATGCATTGAGGACATACAAGGCAACATTTTTATTCGCCTTGCCGATTGGCGGTGTTTTATAACTGATCTCCCCATCCCTGATATGATAACCGCATGCGGTAACCGTGGCTTCTGTCGGGCCGTAGGTATTGATCAGCTCAGGCGCACCCGGTTCGCTTAACCAGGCTTTCACCAGGGGCAACTGCAAGGCTTCTCCGCCGACAATCACCAGACGTAAAGCCTCAGGCGGCGATACCCGGTCGTTTAACATCAGCTGGTGCCAGAATGAAGTCGGTAAACTCACGACAGAAACCTGGTATTGGCGGCAGAACTGGTAAAAGGCCACCAGATCTCCCATGCAGTCCTCATCCCTTAATACCAGGGTTGCACCGTGGCATAAGGCGCCGAAATACTCTTCGACAAAAATATCAAAGTTAATGGTGGAGAACTGTAAAACATTATCCTCTGCCCGGATTTGGTAACGCTCGCCAACATTGCTCAGGAAACAGTTCAGCTGGCGGTGCTCAACCATCACCCCTTTAGGACGTCCGGTAGAGCCTGAGGTATAAATCACATAGGCCAGGTGGGCGGGAGTGACCCCGGTAAGTGCTGCCGGTAAATTATCTGCCGGGTATTGCCCCAGGTCTTCCCGGTCTAAACAAAGACTAACCCTATCGGTTAAATCCAGCGCGGCGCCAAGCGAGCTTTTAGTGATCACCAGCTTTAAATCGGCATCGTCGAGCATATGCGACAATCTTTCCTGCGGATAGGCGGGATCGAGCGGCACATAGGCGCCGCCGGCTTTTAATATCCCCAGGATAGCCACCGTCATCTCCAGCGAGCGGTCCAGGCAAATACCGACCAGCGAGTCCGGTTTAACCCCTTGTCCGTGCAGGTAATGGGCTAAGCGGTTGGCCTGCTCATTTAACTGGCCATAGCTCAGCTTGCTGTCGCCGAAAACAACGGCAATATCATCGGGACGTGCGGCGGCGCGCTGTTCAAATAACTCATGCACCAGCTTGTCTTTGACATATTCGAGTTTGTTATCGTTAAGGGTTTCCAGCAAATACTGCGCTTGCGCCGTTGACAGCATAGACAGATCCGCGGTGTTAATCTCAGCGCCGCCGGCCAATTCAGCTTGTGCCTCGGCATAGGCGGTTAGCAGGTTGAGCATATGCTCATTAAATTCACTAATATGCTCGTGGCTGAAGATACTGGTATCGTAAGTCCAGGTTAAGGCGACTCCATCGTCACTCATACACAGGTCGACATCGATATCAAACTTGGAGGTGATCTCCTGCCCTGCCAGCGGCGACATAGTGATCCCCGCCAGTTCCAGTTTATTGTCCGCCGGCTTATCGCCCAAGGCATAATCGCTGTTGCTGGCCATCATCAGCTGGAACAGCGGGGTATGCGAGGTATCCCGGGTCACGTTTAACCGTTCCACCAGCTGCTCAAGCGGCACATCCTGGTTGTTTTGGGCATCCAGGTGCACCTGGCGCACATGTTGTAAATACTGATCCAGGCGCTGATGGCTGGTATCGACCCTTAAGACCAGGGTATTGACAAAAAAGCCGATCAACGGCTCAAGCTCCGCCTGCATCCGGTTGGCAACCGAGGTGCCGATCACGATATCGTGACTGTTGCTGTGCCGTGAATACACCAGGGCCAGGGCACTGTGCAACAACATAAAGGGAGTTAAGTTAAATTGCCGGGCAAGGGATTGCAGCGACTGCGCCACCGCTTTAGGCAATTGACCGAAAACACTGGCCCCCATATGCTGCTGTACTTCGGGTCTGGGGTTGTCCAGCATCAGGCTGTGTACCTGGGGCACATCCGATAGCTGCTTATCCCAATAAGCCAGCTGCTTGTCCAGTACTTCCCCCTGCAGCCACTCTCTTTGCCACTGGGCATAATCACTGTATTGGATCTCCAGCGGCGGCAGCGGATCTGCCTGTCCCAGGGAGATCACCTGATATTGGGTGACAAACTCGCGTATCAGCACATCCATCGACCAGCCGTCGGAGGCGATATGGTGCATATTAAATAACAGCACCCCTTTCGCCTGTTCGCCGCGTCCCTGGCTTAGGGTAACGAAACCGCCGCGTACCATAAGATCTTTGCTTAAATCGAAAGACTGGCGTAAGTCTTGTGCAATTAACGCCGATAGCTGCTCGGTTTGTGCCTGCTGCTCCAGAGCGCTCAAATCGTGGCGGCTAAACTGGAAGCTTACCTCGTCCCGAATATGCTGCAGGGTCTCGTCCTGGTTTTCGATATAAACGGTACGCAGGATTTCATGGCGCTTGATAATGCGCTCCAGCGCCTGCTCGGCAACACCAAGATCAAAGTCCCCCACCACTTCAAAGGCGGCGGGCATATTATATTCGGCACTGGCGCCGTTAAGCTTGTCAAGGAACCACAAACGCTGCTGGGAGAAAGAAAGCGATACCGGCGCGCCGTTGCGTTCAAACCGGGTTACTTTTGTTCTCGCCACTTTATCCTGTGCGCTGTATTGGCCGAGGAAATCAATGATTTCAGCCTTGTTGGCGACGATTTCCTGTTTAAGTTCAGGTGAAAAAACGCTGCCTTTTTTCTGCTTAAAACCTAACTTGCCATCCTGCAAAAACAGGTGAACCCCTTGATCCAATGCTTTTTCAATAATGCTTTCAGCTTTTATAGCCATCCTTCTTCCCCCACTTCGGCATCGTCCAGACCTGCGTCTATGGTTTTTGCCAGTAATAAATTATCAATATAAGTTGCAACATTATGAATCGTCTGAGATTCGAATAACTTTGCCACGGTACTTTCAACGTCAAAATGATCTTTGATTGCGGTGATCATTCTGATCACCAGCAAAGAGTGTCCCCCTAAGGCAAAAAAGTTTGCCCGGGTGCTTATTTTTTCTGCGTCACATTTGAGTAACTTGCCCCAAATCTGCGTCAGGGCTATTTCGGTTTCCGTTTGCGGTGCGACATATTCTCCCTGCATCAGGCTGTTATCCGGCACCGGTAAGGCTTTTTTATCCAGCTTACCGTTTGCCGTTAACGGCAGTTCCTCCATAACAACAACAGCCGAAGGCAGCATATAAGCCGGTAATTTCGCCTGCAGTTGCGCCATGATCTGCTGGATGATTTCATGCTCTTTTGCAGCCAAAGCAGCCGCCTGCTCCGCCAGGGTGACATAGGCCACCAGGGTCTTATCTCCCGGCTCATCTTCCCTCACCAGTATCAGGCTATTGGCCACCTCTTCGCATAAGGCAAGCTGAGATTCGATTTCTTCTACTTCAATCCTGAAGCCGCGGATTTTGACCTGGTTATCTGCCCGGCCAACAAACTCCAGCTCGCCGTCTTTGCCATAACGCGCCAGATCGCCGGTGCGGTACAAAATAGAGTCCTGATCATGGCTAAACGGATTGGCAATAAAGTGTTTGTCGGTTTTTTCCTGATCATTAAAATAACCGGCCGCCACCATAGCACCTGTAACATAGACTTCACCGACCGCCCCTTTAGGCACCAGCGACAGGGACGGATCCAGCAACAACACCTGACTGTGTTTCAAGGGCTTGCCGATAGGCACAGAGCGGCCGTCATCCTGAAAACGGGTAACATCACAGATAGTTGCGATCACTGTGGTTTCCGTCGGTCCATAGGTATTTAATAACCTGATCTCCCCCGCCACTTGCTGTTGCCATTGCTGCAGGTGACTGCCCGACATCGCCTCGCCGCCGGTGATCAGCAGGCGCAGTGATGTATCCCGGCTATCGAGGGCCAGTTGTTCATCAACACATAACTGGTGCCAATAGGCGGTGGGTAATGATGCCAGCGTGATCTGATACTCTTTTAGCCATTGCCAGTATTGCTGGCAGCTGGGTAACTTGCCCGGAGGCGGCAACACTAAGGTTCCGCCGCACAAGAGTGAGGCGCTTAATTCTTCGATAAAAATATCGAATGAAATCGATGAAAATTGCAGTACCCGATCCGATGAGGTCAACTGATAATCCTGCTCGATCCCTTCCAGGTAAGCAGCCCAGTTGTTATGGGTTATCATCACCCCTTTAGGCTGCCCGGTGGAGCCCGAGGTATAAATCATATAGGCAATATTATCGCTGCTGTGCTCTGTGGCCAGGTTCGTTTTTGACTGACGGTCAATAGCCGTCTCCTGCCCGCCGCCAAGGCTCACTACCCGGGTTTCCCCGTTTAGCTGCAACAATTCAGATAAGTGCGCCTGGGTCACCAGATGCTTTATCCCGGAATTATCCAGCATATAGTTTAACCTTGCTTCGGGATAACCGGGGTCCAGCGGTACGTATCCGCCGCCGGCTTTTAATATCCCCAGCATGCCGATCACCATTTCCAGCGAACGCTCGAAGCAAAGCCCGACTAAGGTGCCCGCCTGTACCCCCTGCTCCCTTAAATGATGACCGAGCTGGTTGGCCCTTTCATTAAGCTGTCGGTAACTGAGCTGTTCATCCGCCAAGGTTAATGCGATTTTATCCGGGGTGTTGGCCGCCCGCTTTTCAAAGATTTCATGAATCAGCATATCTTGCGGATAACCCGCCCGGCACTCATTCACGGGGGCAAGCAGCTGCTCGCTTTCCTGTTCGGATAACATGGCCAAAGCGGCAACTTTTGTCCCGGCAGCATCTGCTCCCTGCTGTTGCAGCTGTGCCATGGCGTTTAATACATTGATCAAATGCTCGTTGAACTGGCTGACATGTTTATGGCTAAATAAGCCGGTATCATAGGTCCAGTTTAAAGATACCCCTTGCTCATCAAGCACCATATCGATATCCAAATCAAACTTAGTGCTGATGTGCTCGCTTGATAGCGGCGTCAGGCTGGCATCTGCCATCGCCAGAGAGTCATCCCCCAAACCATAGTCGGTATTGGTTCCCATCATGATTTGGAACAAAGGGCTATAGGAAGTGCCCCTGGGCACTTTTAACCGTTCAACCAGTTGTTCGAACGGCACATCCTGATTCGCCTGGGCATCTAAGTGTACCTGGCGGACATGACCTAGATAGTCCGCTAACAGCTGATGGCCGGTATCGACCCTCAGTACCAGGGTATTGACAAAGAAGCCGATCAAAGGCTCAAGCTCCGCCTGCATCCTGTTGGCCACAGCGGTACCGATAACAATATCCTTGCTATTGCTATGACGGGACAACACCAGGCTCAACGCGGCGTGTAACAGCATAAAAGGCGTGAGCTTATATTGTCCGGCCAGCGCCTGCAGCGAGGCGGCGATATCTGCCGGCAATTGTCCGCTGACACTTGCTCCCAGGTGTGAAGATACCTCGGGCCGTGCTTTATCCAGCACTAAAGCATGTACCGGCGGTACTTCCGCCAGCTGCTGCTGCCAGTAATCAAGCTGTGACGCGAACTGCTCTCCCTGCGACCATTGCTGCTGCCAGTGGGCATAATCGGCATATTGAATATCAAGCTCAGGCAAAGAGATAACCTGTCCCTTAGTGATCGCCTGATAGGCAGCAACAAATTCCTGTATCAGCACACTCATCGACCAGCCGTCACCGGCGATATGGTGCATATTAAATAATAAGGCTCCCCTGGCCTGTTTTTCACCGGCACTATTTTCCAGCGCAACATAACTGGCGCGCACCATTAAGTCTGTCGACAGCTCAAAGGGCTGTTGCACATCCTGTTCAATTAACTGGCGCAACTCCTGCTGCTGCACGTCCTGATCAAGCGTCGTAAAATCATGCCGGGTTATCGCAAAACTAAAATCTGACAGGATTTTTTGCTGTGTTTCCTTGTCCTGTTCAATATAAACGGTGTGCAACACCTGGTGACGTTTGATAATGGCGCTCAGGGCCTGCTCTGCGGCATGAATATCAAAGGCTCCCTGCACTTCAAAGGCAGCAGGCATATTATATTCCGCACTGCCCCCCTGTAGCTGGTCGATCACCCATAACCTTTGCTGGGCAAAAGATAACGGCATGGTCTCCTGTCCCCGGGTAACCGGCAGCACCTGGAGCCTTAACGGCGTCCGGGCATCCGCTTCAATCAGCTGTGCCATCGCCCGGATAGTACCGGCGTCAAAAACGGCTTTTACCGCCAGTTCAACCTCCAGCTGTTTCCGGATCTCCGCCACCAGGCGAATGGTTAGCAGCGAATGTCCCCCCAGGGCAAAAAAGTCTGCCCCTGTGCTGATTTTATGGGCCTCAAGGTTTAACAGCTGTGCCCAGATATTCACCAGCTTGCTTTCAAGCTCGGTTTGCGGTGCCTGGTAATTGCCCTGCAACAAAGCGGCATCCGGTGAAGGTAAGGCTTTTTTATCCACCTTGCCGTTGGCGGTCACCGGCCAGTCATAGATAACCACAAACATCGCCGGTACCATATAATGGGGCAGAGATGCGGTTAATGTCTGCTTTAACGATTCGATCAGAGAGGTTTGCTGCTCTTGTGTAATATCCTTGATGTTCGGGGTAATATAGGCCAGCAGTTGTTTTTGTCCTGCCTGCACTTCCCGGGTGGTCACCAGACAGGAGCTCAGGCCCTGACAGCTTGATAACTGGTTTTCGATTTCTCCCAGCTCTATCCTGAAGCCGTTGATCTTCACCTGATCATCCACCCGGCCGATAAAGTCCAGATCGCCGTTGGCCAAATAACGCACCAGATCGCCGGTTTTATATAGGCGATCCTCCGCCTTGTCGGAAAACGGGTTCTGAATAAAACTCTCTTGCGTTAACTGCGCCTTATTCAGGTAGCCGCGGGAAACGCCGTCGCCGCCGATATAAAGCTCGCCGATACAGCCTTTGGGGGTTAACCTGAAGGCCTGATCAAACACATAAAGCGAGACATTGGCCATCGCCCGCCCGATGGACACAGGTCCTTGCGGCTCCAGCTCGGCAATACTCGCACAAACCGTGCCTTCGGAAGGACCGTAGGCATTAAACATGCGGCATTTGCACGCCCAGATTTTTACCAGGGCGGGATCACAGGCTTCGCCTGCGACAATCAGACTCTCAAGGGCATAATCCCGGTGGTGATCCAGCAATGCAAGCAAGGCCGGCGGCAGGGTGACATGACTGATATTTTCTTTGAGTAACACCTGCTGTAAGGTATCCGCCGACTGCCGGGTTTGCTCATCGCATACCACCAGCGCCGCCCCGGTGACAAACGCCATCAGCCACTCGGACGTTGCCGCATCAAAATTCAGCGAGGCAAACTGCAATACCCGGCTGTTTTCTTTAACAGCAAAACTCTGGCTCTGGCTAAGACCTAAATTCACTGCGCCCCTGTGCTCTAGCAGCACCCCTTTGGGTTGCCCGGTAGAGCCTGAGGTATAGATCACATAAGCCAGGCTGTTGGCATCAAGATCTTTGGCAATAGGGGGATTTTCACAGGAGAAATGCCGGGACTGCTGCTGCCAGCTCTCCAGCTCAATCACCTCGATTTTATCGCTATCGAAAAGGCTGGTGTTTAATGCTGTCTGGCTGATCACATATTTAAGGCCGGTATCGGCAAGCATATACTCCAGCCGGGCCTGCGGGTAGGCAGGATCCAGGGGCACATAGGCACCACCGGCTTTAAGTACCGCTAAGATCGCCACCAGCATTTCATGGGATCGCTCCAGGCAGATACCGACAAAATCTTCTGTCTGTACGCCGCGCTCGCGCAGATAATGGGCGAGACGATTGGCCCTTTCATTCAGTTCGCGGTAGCTCAGCTCGGTGCCGTTAAAACTCAGCGCAAGATTATCCGGCGTTGCCGCGACCTGCGCTTCGAATAATTCATGGATCAGTTTATCCTGCGGATATTCCTGGCGGGTATCGTTAAGCACATTGAGTAAGTAGTCACTTTCCTGCTCGGACATAATTTCAAGGGAAGCTAATTCGGTCTCTGCCAGCCCCTTGCTCTGCGCCATTGAAGTTAGCAGGATCGCCAGGTGTTCATTTAATTGCTCGACATGTTCGCGGTTAAACAAGTTGCTATCGTAAATCCAGTCCAGTCCTACCCCCTGCTCGGAAATATTAATGGCCACTTCCAGATCAAATTTTGCGCTGATGGTATCGCTGGCTAAAGGAGAAAGTCTCGCCCCGTTTAGATCCATTGCCTCACCGGCGGAGCTCTCCCCTAAGGCAAAATCGTTATTGGTGGATAACATGATCTGGAATAACGGCGTATAGGCACTGTTGCGGGGGATATTCAAGCGTTCGACGATTTGTTCAAACGGCACATCCTGGTTGTTTTGCGCGTCAAAATGTACCTGACGTACATGGGCCAAATAATCATCCAGACGGGCATGGCTTGTATCTAACCTAAGCACTAAGTTGTTGACAAAAAAGCCGATCAGCGGCTCAAGTTCCGACTGCATCCGGTTGGCTACCGGGGTACCGATCACGATATCCGTGCTGTTGCTGTGTCTGGACAATACCAGGGCCAATGCGCTATGTAACAGCATAAAAGGCGTTAACTTATAACGGCCGGCAATATCCTGAAGCTGTTTCGCGACATCACCGGATAACTGGCGACTCACCCGATCGGCGCTATGTCCCTTAATCTCGGGTCTGGGATTATCCAGGGTTAAGGTGTGCACCGGCGGCATATCCGCCAATTGTTTGTCCCAGTAGCCCAGCTGCTGCTCCAGCACATCTCCTTTGAGGTAGTCGCGCTGCCAAAGGGCATAATCGGCATATTGAATAGCCAGCGGTGCCAACGGGCTTTCCAGGCCCGAAGTGATCGCCTGATACAAGGCAATAAATTCCCCGACCAGGACATTCATCGACCAGCCGTCGGAGGCGATATGATGCATATTAAACAGTAAGACACCTTTGCCGTTATCTAAGCTGATAAAGCTGGCGCGTATCATCAGATCGCAGGCCAGATCAAACGGCTGCTTCATATCTTCATTAATCAGCGCCATCAGCCGGTTCTGCTGGCTTTGCGCATCCAGTGAAGTTAAATCAAACCGCCCCAGGCTAAAGTCATAGTCGTCGCGGATCACCTGCACCGTGTCATCGTCACCGTCAATATAGACAGTACGCAATACCTGATGGCGTTTGATGATTTCTGTCAGCACCTGCTCAGCAACATCCGGGTTAAAATCTCCCTCGACCTCGAATGCAGACGGCATATTATATTCTTCGCTGCTGCCCTGTAGCCGGTCAACAAACCAGAGTCTTTGCTGGGCAAAAGATAAGGGTAAATTCTCCTGCTGGGTGCGAACCGGGATACTGGTTTGCTCCGATTGCTGCCGCGCCTGGATAAAAGCGATAATTTCACTCTTGTGAGCTTGCAGTAATGCCTTGTCGCCGGCATTTAACTGGCTCAATTTTCCTTTGACGCTCAGCCGGTTGTCTTTTGCGGCTAAACTCACCCCTTTGCCCGCGAGCATGATAAGGATATCTTTTACGTTAACTTCACTCATATCTATCTTCCTGTTCATCCCGGATGCCCGGCAAGGCTTGCCTTACCAGGATGAAGTCTTTAAATTTCATTACGCTGCTCTTATAGCCAGGTAAAAGCGCAGGCCTAGCCCAACATTCTTTTTAATATTCTCAAACCCGAAAGTTCATGCCTGATCACCGCGGCAATATGCAGCGCCACACAAAACGCCAGCGCACACACAGAAAATATATGCAGCCGGGTAAAAAACTCTTTCAGCGCCGGATCAAAGGGTAAATAAGGGATCAGGGTCATGCCGAGAAACTCAACCTTTCTGTCCATCATCAATACCCCGGAGAGTAAAACAATGAAGATCAACAGATACATGCCGGCATGCACCTTGTCGGCGATTTTACGCGAGCGCAGCGGCAGGCCTTGATAGTCTTCGGGGGCGGGATTATTAACCCAGTTTAAAACACGGAACATAAATACCGGTATAAAAAAGGTATTCATCAACACGTTTAGCGCCAACACCGAATTTTTGAGCTCGGCATCAACCTCGAACAAGGTGACGTAAAATCCCGAGATCGTCACCCATAAAATCACCACAGCACTGAGCCAATGGAAAAACCTTGTTTTCTTATTATATTTTTCATTTGAAGCTATCACGACGATATCCTTTAACTCTCACCACAAAATAATCTTCTTGTTTATCCAATATTAAGTTGTAATTCTTGTGCCAGCTGGCGGTAAAACTGCCACTGCTCCTGTGTCAGGGGAATGCCCTGCTCCCGCCTCAACGCAGCGGTTTTGGACTCTTTATCCCCGGCACAAAAGATGGTTTCCCCGTCAACAGCACCGCTTTCCCTGACTTTTTCCAGCAATAACGACAGCCTTTTTTCAAACATGGCTTTGCCCATAAAGGCTTCGATATTGATGGTGATATAAAAGTGACTCACTTGCCGCGGCTCGTCATACGGCGGGGCATAGAGGTGGCTTAACTCCCAGTCGAACAGACTCTGGTTCAGGACACTGGTTAAAATCGTCACCATCATTGCCAAACCCTGGCCTTTATAGCCCCCCAGGGGTTTTAACGGCCCGATTTCCCGGCTTTCCCGGTCGACATAACTGACCCAGTCATTTTCTATCGGCATATCGGTGGCCAGGTGACGCATGATTTTTGACAAAGACACCTGGCTGGTGGCCATATCCAGGCAAAAAACATCACCGTTTTCTCCCGGCGCGGCAAAACTTAAAGGGTTAGTGCCGAATAATTTATCGGTGCCGTTATAAGGCGACACCAAAGAGTCGGCATTACTGACACACAGGCAAATATAACCTTGCTTCGCGGCATGATAGGTATAGTTGGCAGCGGCGCCAAAATGATTGGAGTTCTTCACCCCGATGGCAGAAATACCAAAGTCTTTCGCCAGCTCAATGCTTTTTTCTACCGCTTCAAAACCGGCAACCAGGCCCAATGCCTGATCGGCATCAAGTTGCCCGACCACGGGGAATTTGTGGTGGCACTGGATATCCGGCCTGCTCTTTGCCCTGCCGCCTTTAAGTTCCTGCAAATAGGTGGCTAATAACCCGACTCCATGGGAGTCTATCCCCCATAAAGAGGGATTAAGCAAACCATTGCTGATAAAGGCCTTGTGTCTGTCACTGAGATCAAAACTTTCCAGCGATGCGCTGATAATCGTGCTCAGGGATTCAACCGAAATATTATGCTGCTTCATGAGACTTACCATCGAGATACAACAAATAATCTGCCAGGGCTTTAACACCCGAGCGTATTTGTTCCTTGTTTACATAGCTAAAAGACAAACGGATATAATGCTCATGGCCACCCGCATTGGAGAAAAAGCTCATCGGCACACAAATCACGCCGAACTTTTCCGCACACTCAAACACTTGCTGCCCGGTGAAGGACATGGGCAATTTCAGGGTTAAGAAGAAGCCACCTTCCGGACGGTTCCAGCTTACCTGCTGTAAAGCCGCCGGGCCTTGATGAAAATGCTGCTCCAGCGCTTCAAGCATCACATCCCGGTTATCCCGGTACAGGGAAACTAAAGGTTCAATCGCTTTGTTGACGGAACAGTCCACCTCAAGCAGCAGGCCGCCGACAATCGCCTGGGCGATTTGCCCGGTATTGACGCTGATCAGACTTTTCACTTTGGAAAACTCTTCGATCAAAGGCGTTTCACCGCCGTCGGCACTACGCAGCTTTTGATCGCTGATCAGGTAACCCACCCGCAGGCCCGGACAAATCGTTTTGGCAAAGGTGCCGATATAAATCACATGGCCGCCGGTGTCCAGCGCCTTTAATGTCGGCAAGGGCTCTCCTTCAAAACGAAAAGCGCCGTAAGGGTTATCTTCTATCAGCAATAGCCCGCTTTGTTGAGCATAAGCCAGTAACTCCCGGCGGCGCGCTAAGGTAATAGAAGTGCCCAAAGGATTATTAAAGTCCGGGATCAAATACAGTGAACGCGGATTTTTCCCCTCAGCCTTGATTTGCTGGCAAACCTGCTGCAGATGCTCCAGGTTTGGCCCCTGATCATCGCTTTCTACCACGGCAATTTCAATACCCTTGATTTGCGCCAGCCCGGTAATACCGATATAAGTGGGATCTGTGATCAACAACACATCCCGGCCCGGGGTAAACAAGGCCGACAAACATAATGCCATGCCTTCCTGCGCGCCATTGGTCACCAGGATATCATCGGCATCGACCGTGAACTTTTCATCGAGTTGCAGCGATTGAGCGATCAAATGGTTAATAATGCCGTTGGTGCGGCCATACTGCCCCAAAGAGGTGTACACCGAAGCCGGGGAAACATCCCGGGCTTCGCTGCTATGGTCAACAAACAGCTGTATTTTTTCCAACCATCCCGGCACATCGAAGAAGGCCTCCGACGGACGGCCCGAAGCGAAAGAGATGGCGCCGGGAAACTTCTCGGCGACTTCATTAAGAAAATTCATCACTTCCAGCTGGGGCTGGGGACGATAGGCCAGCTCGCTGGCCTGCAAAGTTAACTTATGGTCCATATTAAACTAACTCAGCCTCCTCTAACTGGTTAAACAGATCCTGGATGCTGTCGTCTTCAAAGCCTTCATTACCGGTACGCTCAATAATTTCAAACATCATGCCGCTGTTTTCATCACGGTTGGAAAATATCTGGCGTAATCCCTGACCCTTGATAATGCCAGTGGCAAATGTAAACCCTTGTTCTTCAATGAGTTTTGTTGCACTTTCAAGGTCGTTCACTTCAAGGGCAATATGCTGGACACCGGGGCCGTATTGCTCAACATAGCGAGATACCTGAGATTCTGGCTCCAGACCCTGAATCAAAACGATAGTAAAATTACCACTGCCCATTACGGCAGAAATCATACCCGAGTTTTTCCCTAAGGTTTCGCGTCTGCCCTGAAACTCAAAGCCCAACATTTGCTGATAAAACGCAATGGCCTTTTCCAAATCCAGAACTGCAACTGCAACATGATCAATTTTGGAATAGATGTTTGCCATACTTTCAATGTTCAACGGAGGTAATACCATTTTTTAATCCTTTTTTTTGTAAGCCTTATGTAGCAACTGTTCGCCAGACGCAGAATAGACCCGGCACAAAAACGACAGATGTGATCGGGCAGTGACTTGCAGCCTGTAGACGATAAAGATCAGATCATTATCAGCAGAGACAAGATCACCAACCCCATATCCGGAGTGTGTGCATCATCTGGCATGTTAACCATAAGATTAATTTTATTATTGTAATGTTTACTCTTTCATTAAATAACAACAGCTCTTAGCTGATAGCTGACGAATAAGCCCAAAAAACATTACCGTAAGCATTTGATATTAATCAAATTTATTTGATTCACATCATAATAACACAGGGATTCTGAAGCATTTAACTTCAGCGAGCAACCTGGTATTTTCAGCGTGATGATTTTTACATCGATTTTGTCGTTACCGGCACGAGTATACATAAAAAAAGTAATTTTCACATAGCGATTTTTATATTTTAACAAAAATTTTATAATTATAACGGCAATAACCGGATGAATAACGACCAGGTTTTCAGCAAATAGAGGCCGGCGGCAGGCCGCTCAAAACACAGGCAAGCTACTGGAATATAAGTACTTTATAAATTATCACATCCGGTTGGCATCAAGCACTTAGCTGAGGTATCAATTTACTCTTTAAAAAAATAAATATTTTAACATCGGCTTTCAATAGACAACTCACGCGTGAGAGGTTTTATTTCAGTTGAAGAAACCGACAAAAGATCTCATGCGTGAGAACTTATAACCAACAACAACGCCAAAACAAAGATCTCATGCGTGAGAAGTTATAGCCAACAACATCGCCGAAGCAAAGATCTCATACGTGAGATCATTCCTGCCAAAAAACTTTCGATAAAAAATAAAAAACTTTAAAAAATATTTATCTGGTTTTGTCCTCCAGAAAAAGCGGTTGCCAAATTTATTGCAAAGCCAGTACTGATGCACTTTAAAGACCGAAATAACCCCAGCTTTTATTGCCACAGATCCCGGTAGTCGAACCGGACAATAACCCGGGAAATAACAAAATCATTCCCTTTGGTGTATTGCCTTTGGCTTTTTGATTAATTAGTATTGCCTTCTCTTAAACTCTAATAGGTTGATTGTGTAATGCGCGTTTTTAATAAAATGCCGCTGACATTCAGATTTACTCTGTTTGTCTTTATCCCTTTGTTTTTTCTGGTTATTTACAGTTATAAACTATTTTTTCTGGACCCGCTTCCCGATAAGACAACCCGGCAATTTGTCAATGGTTTGGATGATAAGGTAAGCATAGAACGTGATAATCACGGTCTGGTAAAAATCAAAACAGAAACTGATAAAGATGTTTATTTTGCCATGGGGTATGTCCATGCCCAGGACAGATTATGGCAACTTGAACTGCAACGCAGAATTAGTCAGGGACGGCTCAGTGAAATATTTGGTAAAACTTCAGTCCATCAGGATATCTGGTTTCGTACCTTAGGCCTTTATCAGGCGGCGAGTGAAAGTATCCCTTCTTTAAGCCCAAAGGCGAAAGCATCGTTAGAAGCCTATGCCGCCGGGATCAATAGTTGGATACAGTCGGCAGAACAATTGCCGGTTGAGTTCTCATTGCTCGATATTAGCCCGGAGCCCTGGACAATAACCGACTCTTTAGCCTGGATTAAGGTCTTTTCATTAAATCTGGCCCACAACCTTCATTCGGAAATTGAAGCCTATATAGGTGCGCAATATTTGTCGGATGAACAGCTCAGCCTCTTCTATCCGGAGCTGGCAGACAGCCCGATGACGGCCAAGATCAAAAATGAAGAAAAACTAAAAGCTTTATTTGCCCGCTTTGATGCCCTGCAAACCGAGCAGCAGCAAACCTACAAGATCGGCGGTAGTTATGTCGGCAGTAATGCCTGGGTAGTTTCAGGCGAACTGACGCAATCCGGCGTGCCTATCCTGGCAAATGATCCTCATCTCGGTTTACAGCTGCCTTCCCTTTGGTATTCCGTTAAGCAAGAAGGTAAAAATCTGGCGGCTTCCGGCATGAGCCTGGTGGGACTGCCCGTGGTTATCTTCGGAAAAAACAACGACATCGCCTGGGGCGGCACCAATATGATGGCGGATGTACAAGATCTGTATATCGAAAAGATAAACCCAGATAATAGTCTGCAATATCAAGTAGATGGAGAATTTATCGATTTTGAAACCAGAAACGAAATCATCAAGGTAAAAGCAGAATCTCCGGCATTTCTTAAAGATCCGATCAAAGATGTCGAAATTCAGGTGCGAAGTACCATACACGGGCCGGTGATCAGTGATGTTATCCAGGGGTTCGAACAGCCGATATCCCTTCGCTGGACTGCGCTTAATAGCGAAGACACCACGTACAACGCTTTTTACCAGTTAAGTTATGCCAGCAACTGGCAGGAATATAACCGGGCGCTTGAACAATATGTCTCCCCTGCGCTGAATTTATTTTATGCGGACAATGACAATAATATCGGCTTTACCGGCATAGGAAAAATTCCCCTGCGCAACCAGGGTAAGGGACTGCTGCCGGTATCCGGCGCCGACTCGGATAATCACTGGCACAGCTATATTCCCTATGCCGAGATGCCAAGACGTTATAATCCCGAAGAAGGTTACCTGATAAACGCCAATAACGTAAATACAACAAAGGGTTATCCTTACTTTATCTCCGCCGACTTTGCTCCGCCGGCAAGGGCAGAGCGAATTGAAGCGTTGCTCAAAGAAAAACAAACTAAGTTGACCCTTGACGATATGCAAACCATGCAGGGAGATATCAAAGATATATCAACGACAAAAATGTTAGCCTTATTAAAAGAGATAGCGGCTGACTTCCCTGGGCAGCAACAAGCCCTGGCATTATTGAATCAGTGGGACGGCGAAGCAAGCAGAGAAAGTATTGCCGCCACCATTTATTATACCTGGCTGCGCCATCTGAAAAGTTATCTCTTTAACGACGAACTCACCAGCTACTGGAACAAAAACCAGCTTCAGGGTTATCTGCGAAACCTGAAAGAAAAAGTGGCAGCAGATAAACTGGCGGATCTGCTGGCGAGCAACAGCCCCTGGTGCGATAACATCAACACCGAAAAGAAGGAAAGCTGCAGTAACATCATCGAAATGTCATTAGGCTCGGCGGTTAAGGAAATGAGCAAATTTGCCGGGGCCGATATGGATAACTGGCGCTGGGGCGACGTACAGTATACCCGCTATCAGCATACGCCTTTTAGCCAGATGAAATTACTGGACCAGGTGTTTGAGCGGAAGATCGGCAACGGCGGCTCAGCCAACACCATCAATGTCGCCAGCGGTACCTTTGACGAAGATAAAGGTTACCTGCAAGATTTTGGCGCCGGTTTCCGTCAGATCATCCGCTTATCGCCGCAGGAACCTGTCCAGCTGTTAATGAATTCCACCGGACAATCCGGACAGCTGGCAAGTGACTATTACGACGATATGGTCGAACGTTTCAGAGATGTCGAATATATCAACTTTGCCAAGGAAGTGCCTTATGTGCAGTCCATCACTTTGCAACCGAATAACCAGGAAGGAGCATCCCAGTGAAAATTTTTAATTCCTTTACCAAGGAGGCGCCGAATAAAGTCTTTATCTCGATTTTACTCGGTGCCCTTGCCGGTATGCTTTATTCGGCGCTTATTCCTTTGGTGCTTTCGGGCATCAACCCGGAAGATCCCGCTTTTCCAAAAGCCGATACGGTAACCGAGACCCTGTTCTCGTTTGATGTCAGCAATTATAAACTGGCGCTGATGTTCCTGTTCAGTTGTGTGCTGATCCTGTTAATGCGCAGCTCGTCAGAAGTTATGCTGATCCGGGTATCGAGCAATGTCGCTAAAGATCTGCGCACTAAATTTTACTACCGCATTGCCGGTGCGCCTTTGGCAACCCAGGAGAAAATCGGCTCGGCCCGGTTTACCGCGGCGGTAAATATCGATGTCCCGAGGATTATCGGCGGCGCCCGGGTGATCCCGGAAATCCTGATCAACACCATCACCTTAGTCGGTATGTTGGGCTTTTTGGTCTACCTCAACTTTGAAGTATTTAAGTTTGTGATGATGGCCATTTTTATCGGCGTGATCTGCTATCAAATCCCGATCACTATCGGCAGCCGCATGTTCCAGACCTCCCGGATAGAGCAGGACAAATTGCAAGAGTCGATAAAAAGCCTGATCTATGGCGCCAAAGAGCTCAAACTCGATACTTTAAAGCGCCAACACTTTTTTAAACATACCTTGCTCAACCACGAAGACAACATTTTAAAAAATAATAAAAGGGCAGAAACCATCATGCGGGCCACCATGTGTTTTGGCGACCTGATCTCCTTTTTTGTTATCGGTGCGGTGTGCTTTATCTTCGTCAACTATTATTCTATCAGCCAGCAGGAACTTGTCGGTGTGGTAATGGCGCTGCTTTATGTAACCGGCCCTATCTCTATCATATTAGGTTCGATCCCCCAATTGGCGATCGCCTCGGTTTCATACCGCAGAATGGAAAAACTGATTGCAGAAATTCCGCAGGAAGACAGCAATGAGCAGGTTAACCAGCTTGGCGAGTGGCAAAGCATGAGGTTTAACCAGATAGAATACAGCTACCCTATGGTTTCAGGTGAAGCCGGGTTTAAAGTCGGCCCGCTTAACCTGGAAATTAATAAGGGAGAAATCACCTTTATTATCGGGGCAAACGGCTCGGGTAAGTCAACGTTAAGTAAATTATTAACCCTGCATTACCTGCCTACCTCGGGTGACATCTTGTTTGGCGATCAACGTGTCTCCGCCGACTCTATTGTCAGCCACAGGCAGACTATCGGGGCGATTTACTCGGATTACCACCTCTTTGACCGCCTGCTGGTGGAGTTAACCGATGAAGTACTGGCAACAACCCAGCATTATTTGAAAACCTTACATTTGGACAAAAAGGTGAAGATAGTCGACGGCCAGTTCTCCACGACCTCGTTATCCGACGGGCAACGTAAAAGGCTGGCACTGCTGGTGGCATTTTTGGAAGACAAAGATCTTTACCTGTTCGACGAATGGGCGGCAGATCAGGATCCGGTCTTTAAAAATGTCTTTTATACCGAAATATTGCCCAACTTAAAGGCCAAAAACAAAGCGGTTATCGCCATCAGTCATGATGATAAGTATTTTGACGTCGCCGATAAAATACTGGTCATGGATCAGGGCAAACTCGTTGACTATGAGGAATCAAGCTTACATCTTGCTCAGGTCAGTTAACCTGCCAAGGTAACAAATACAAAAACAGAAGTAAGCATTTGATTTTTATCAATTAATATTATGAACCCTTTCTTTGGGTTCATAATATTTAACGGTTTTCGCCAATAGCAAGACTTAAACCACAGGTAATGAATAGATAATGAAATAAGTAGACTCATTAACATCCAGCGTGATTTGAGACTTGTTTCCTTAGCCAGAATCCAGGTTATTATAGAATGAACAATGACAATAAAAATAACGTATACCCCTTAACCTTAGCCCAGCAAGATATATATTTTGATCAACTCCACCATCAGGGCAGCCCCTTATACAATATCGGCGGCGTGATCCGTTTTAAAAAACTGGATATTCCCCGGCTGCAGGCAGCACATAAAAAATTGGTGAGCCAGCATGATGCCTTTGGTTTGCGCATTGTCGAATCGGAAACCGGCCTGGGACAATATGTCAGCAATGAACGCACTTCGGATCTGCCGCTGATCGATTTCAGCAGCGAAAGCAACCCGCCGCAAGCGGCACAGCTGTGGCTAAAAGACCTGTTCGAAACCGGCCTGGACATAGACGACTGCGAGCTTTTCCGCTCTTATTTGCTGAAAATATCCAACGAGCAATATCAGTATGTCGGTTTTGCCCACCACCTGATTTTAGACGGCTGGGGATTTGCCAACTGGGCCAAACAGCTGGGCTGCATCTATAACAACGAACCGGAACATGTCTCCGGTGACTGGCAAAGCGTGGCGGACAGCGATCTGGCTTACCAGCAAAGCAAGCGTTACCAAAAAGACAAAGTTTTCTGGCAAAGTGAACTGGAAAACCTGCCACAGCCGGCCCTGCCGCCTTTGTATCAGGAACAATACCAGGACACGAAAACACCGCCGAGCCACCGGGAAATATTAACTATCCCCCATGCATTGCACCGGCAACTGGCATTAAAGGCAAAAGAAGCCAACACCAGTGCTTCCCAGGCTTATCTGGCGATTCTCAGCCTCTATTTTTCCAGGCTGCTCAACGGCAAAGAATTTATTGTCGGTATTCCTTCACATAACCGCAGAAGCCAGGCGGATAAAAACATGGTCGGTATCTTCACCGGTGTCAGCCCGCTTCGGGTCTCGGTCGATCTGAGCCAAAACTTTAACCAGTTATGTGAAAGCCTGTCGTCGGGCCTCAAGCATATCTACCGCCATCAACGCTACCCGATAGGCAATATGCACCAGGAAGCGCAAAACGGACAACACCGCGGCTCCCTGTATGATATCGCCTTCAATTACCTCAAGCTTGACAGCCAGCTAGAGGTCGAAGGACACGAAGCGGATCTGGTGTACCTGAGCCACAACCACGAACAGACGCCGCTGATGTTTACCGTCTGGGAATACGGTGAAAATCAGGATGTAGAAATTCAGCTTGATCATAACCTTAGCTATATCTCTAAAGCCGATGCCAAACTGCTGTCGGCAAGGTTTGAAACCATTATCAAACAAGTCGCCGGCCAGGAAATTACCTCCCTGGAGCAGGTCGAGATCCTGCCGCAACAGGAGCTTGATATCTTAAACGGCTTCGCCCGGGGCATAAAGGTCGAGCATGACGCAAACCTGCTTGCCCATGAATTATTTGAACAGCAGGTTGAGCAGACCCCGGACAAAGCCGCGTTAATTTTTAAAGACGAGCAGCTGAGCTACCGCGAACTTAATACCCGCGCCAACCGCCTGGCCCGCTACCTGCAGGCACAAGGGGTTAAAGCCGACAGCCTGGTCGGGGTGTGCGTTGACCGCTCGGCGGAAATGGTGATCAGCATATTGGCGATCCTCAAAGCAGGCGCCGCTTATGTGCCGCTTGATCCCAGCTACCCTAAGGCCCGTTTGCAATATATTCTTGAAGACACGGGATTAAAACACCTGGTGAACTGGTCGCAGCTGGACATAGACACCCTGACAGAAGCCGAGGTCCATATTACCGATCTTAACCACGGCCAGGATCTGTGCAGCGATTTATCCGGCGAAAACCTCACCGCCCTGGTGCCCGGCGACAAAAACCGCCTGGCTTATGTCATCTATACCTCAGGCTCTACCGGTAATCCCAAAGGGGTGCTGGTGCAACATGCCAACCTGATCAACTTCCTGTTTGCCATGCAAGACAAGCCCGGCATAAGCAGCGATGACAGCCTGCTGGCGGTCACCTCGACCTCATTTGATATTCACTGCCTGGAGCTGTTCTTACCTTTAATCTGCGGCGCAAAATTAGTGGTGGCGTCAAAAGCCGCCACCTCGGATGCCCGGCAGCTGATGGATTTGGTCGAGCAGCATAAGATCAATATCTTCCAGGCGACACCGGCCACCTGGCGTATGCTGCTTGACAGCAAGTGGCAGCCACAAGCGCACATCAAGATCTTATGCGGCGGCGAAGCCCTGAGCCTGAGCCTGGCGAAGCAATTAACAAGCAACGCCAATATTGAACTTTGGAACATGTACGGCCCGACAGAAACCACGGTCTGGTCCAGTGTCCACAGGATCCATGCCGATGATGAAAACATCTTAATCGGTAAGCCTATTGATAATACACAGTTTTATGTAGTCAATCGCTCCGGCGAACTGGCCCCGGTCGGCGCCACCGGCGAGCTGTTGATCACCGGCAGCGGCGTAACCCGGGGTTATTTAAACCGCCCGGATTTGACCGACAGACAATTTATTGCCAATAGCTATCAGGACCAGGATCCTGCCAGCGAAAAAGCCTACCGCACCGGCGACCTGGTGCGCTGGCTGCCGGACGGCAACCTGGTATGTTTGGGCCGTATCGATGACCAGATCAAAATCCGCGGTTTCCGGGTAGAGCTGGGGGAAATTGAAAACCAGTTAGCCCTGTGCCCGCAAGTTGCCAGTTGCCTGGTGGCTGCCCGGGAAGACCAGTCGGGTCAAAAACAGTTAGTGGCTTATGTCAAACCTGAGCAGAGCGAGCCGACAGAAGATGAGCAAATACAGCTCGTCGAAAGCTATAAACAGGCACTGAAAACCACGTTACCCGATTACATGGTGCCGTCGGCTTTTGTCTTTATGGCGCAATGGCCGCTGACCGCCAATGGTAAAATCGATAAAAAAGCCCTGCCCTCTCCCGATAGCAGTGCTTTACAAGGGGAGTATATCGCGCCAGAAACTGTCACAGAAAAAACCCTGTGCCGGATTTGGGCGCAGCTGTTAACGATAGATGCCGAAAAAATCAGCGCCGATGCCGACTTTTTTACCCTCGGCGGCCACTCGCTGCTGTCGGTGCGTTTAGTGGCGGAAATCAGGGAACAACTTAAGGTGGAAATTTCAGTAAAAGCCATTTTTGATGCCGCCACCATTAAAGACCTGGCCGCCGTGATAGAGCAAGGCTCGCAAGCTAGCCTGCGCGATAAGATCACCGCCTCAGCAGACAAGAATGCGCCTATGCCGCTTTCTTTTGCCCAGCAAAGGTTATGGTTTATCGACCAGCTGCAGGGAGGCAGCTCAGAGTACAACATGCCGGGCGCCTTCTCGGTGCAGGGAGACTTTGACAGCAAAGCCGCCGAGCAGGCCTTTGCCGCGATTATCGAGCGTCATGAAATATTACGCACCGTATATATCGAACAAGATGATGTTACCCTGCAACGCCTTAAGCCTGACTATGCCTTTACCTTGGTTCAACACGATCTAACGGCTCTGGATGAAGCCGCCCAGACACAGCAGCTAACGGCCTTAATCCAAGATAACACCTGCCATAACTTTGATTTATCTAAAGATTTAATGGTACGTGCCAGCTATATCCGACTGGATAACAACCAGGGCAACGGCGTATTATTATTTAACATGCACCATATTGCCGCCGACGGCTGGTCTATGGATGTCCTGATCAAAGAGTTTGTCACCCGGTACCAGGCGCTTACCAGCACACATGAAGGTACACAAGCATGTCCGTTAGCACCGCTTGAAATTCAATACAGCGATTATGCCCGCTGGCAGCGGGAATGGCTGCAAGGGGAAGTATTAGAAACACAACTGAGTTATTGGCAGCAGCAGTTAGCCGATGTCCCGCCGGTGCATACTTTAGTGTTGGACAAGGCGCGCCCCGAGATCAAAAAACATTCAGGCGCCCGGGTATCACAACAGTTATCCGGCGAAGTTGCACGGGGGCTGCAGGATATCGCCGCGCACTATAAGTTAACCCCTTTTATGCTGCTGCACAGTGCCCTGGCGCTGGTCTTATCGCGCCACAGCAACAGCACGGATATCGTGGTCGGCACCCCGGTCGCCAACCGGATGCAAACGGAAGTTGAGCCGCTGATCGGTTTATTTGTCAATACCTTAGTACTGAGGGTCAATACCGGCCACCGCCAGCTCGATGAATACCTGAGCCATGTGCGCCAGGTGCATCTCGATGCCCAAAACAACCAGGATGTGCCGTTTGAGCAGCTGGTCGACGCATTAAATATCCCGCGCAGCACCGCCCATACGCCGCTGTTCCAGATCATGCTGACCACCAATACCGAACATGGCCTGGCGGGCGAAACAGATGCCCTGACACTGGACGGCGTCACCTTAACGCCGCTGGCAAGCGATACCATCACGGCAAAATTTGATCTGGATATCGGCATTAACCTCAATAACAACGGGGTGGACATCAACTGGACCTTTGATAGCGCTATTTTCAGCCCGGAGCATGTCAGTCAGTTTAATGACCACCTGACAAACATGTTAACGGCGATGGCTAAGCTGACGCCGGCAGCAAACACGCAAATCAATGCCTTAGCCATGTTATCGGCGCAGGAGCACAATTACCTGCTCCATGGCCTTAATGACAGCGCCGTGGACTATCCGCAGGATAAAGGCATTCATGAACTCTTTGCCGAGCAGGTGTTAAAAACCCCGGATAATATTGCCCTGGTAGCGAACAACAGCCAAATCAGCTACCGCGAACTGGAGCAAAGCGCCAACCGCCTGGCCCGTTACCTGCTGGCACAAGGGGTTGCTCAGGAAACCTTTGTCGGGGTCTGCTTAAACCGCTCCCCTGAAATGGTCGTCGCCATTTTGGCGATACTCAAAGCCGGTGGCGCCTATGTGCCGCTGGATCCCGCTTACCCTGAGAGCCGTTTGCAGCATATTTTAACCGATACCGGGGTAGAACATGTGCTGACCAACTCCCAGCTGGCCTCTGTACTTGCCAAAATGGACAATACCAGCGTTAAATTGCTTTGTCTCGATGATGACAAACTCAAAGCCGAAGTAGAGACACAAGCAGGCAGCGCACTTGAAAACACACAAGCACAATCAAATTCAGGCGCCAACCTGGCCTATGTCATTTATACCTCGGGATCCACCGGACTGCCCAAAGGGGTGATGGTGGAACATCACAACGTAACCCGGCTGGTGACCAGGAGCAACTTTGTGCCTCTGGATGAAAGCACCCGCTTTTTACAGGCGGCGCCGATTGCCTTTGATGCCGCTACGCTTGAACTTTGGGGACCGCTGCTTAACGGCGGCCAGTGTATTATCTATGACGAATTACATATAGATTTGCAACAGCTGACGGACTTTATCAATAGCCATAAGGTCAATAGCTTATGGTTAACGGCGGGCTTGTTTGAACAGTGGAGTGAAATGTCCGCCCAGGCAGGCACCATTAAATACCTGCTGGCAGGGGGCGATGTGCTCAATGTCGATGCCGTCAACCGGGTGATGGAAAATATTCCGGGCATTGAAGTTATCAACGGCTACGGTCCGACGGAAAATACCACCTTTACCGCCTGTCACCGGGTGAGCGAGCAAGACAAGCACAGCTTGAGTATCCCGATCGGTAAAGCGATCCAAAATACCAGCACTTATGTGTTAACCGAGTCCCTGGCGCTGACACCTTTTGGTGCGGTCGGGGAACTATACACAGGCGGCGCCGGGGTGGCCCGCGGCTACCTGAACCAGGAGCAGGCGACACAGGCAAGCTTTATCGCCAACCCTTTTAACGACAAGGATGATGAACGCTTGTATAAAACCGGTGACCTGGTGCGCTATTTAAGCGACGGTACTTTAGAGTTTATCGGTCGGGCCGATAACCAGGTGAAAGTACGCGGTTTCAGGATTGAACTGTCGGAAATTGAGCACCAGCTTAATTTATGTCAGCAGGTACACTCAGGTGTAGTGCTGGCCAAGGGAGAAAGCAGCAGCAATAAACAGCTGGTTGCTTATGTTAAGGCAGAACAGTTTGAGCTGGCAGCAGCAGATCAGGCCGATTTTATCGCCAGCTTAAAAGCGGCGCTTACGCAAAGCTTGCCTGACTACATGGTGCCGTCCGCTTTTGTGTTAATCGATGCCTGGCCGCTGACCGGCAATGGTAAAATAGATAAAAAAGCCCTGCCATCGCCCGATGCCAGCTTATTGCAGGGAGAATATATCGCCCCGCAAACCGACACCGAAAAAGCCTTGTGCCAAATCTGGGCACAGCTGTTAACCCTGGATGAGACAAAGATCAGCACAAGTGCCGACTTCTTCACCCTGGGGGGTCACTCGCTGCTGTCGGTACGTTTGGTATCGGAGATCAGAAAACAGCTGCAGGTTGAACTTACGGTAAAATCTGTCTTTGAAGCCAGCACCATCAAGGCGTTGGCCGCAGTCACCGAGCAGGGTTCGCAAACAAGCCTAAGACAGCAGGTAAAGGCGGTGATGCGTGAAAGCGATCAGATGCCGCTCTCTTTTGCCCAGCAAAGGTTATGGTTTATCGACCAGCTCCAGGGCAGCAGCGTGGAATACAATATGTCTGCCGCCTTTGAAATACGCGGCGACTTTAATGCCGATATCGCCGAACAGGCGTTGTCAGAAATCATCCGCCGCCACGAGGTTCTGCGCACTGTCTATATCGAACAGGACGAGCAAACCCATCAGCAGATCCTGGCAAACTTTACTTTTGCCCTGACCCGCCACGACTTAACCCCCCTGGACGAGACGGCGCAAAAGGCAGAGTTAAAGGCATTGATTGATGCCGATATGCAAAAACCGTTTAATTTAAAAGAAGATTTAATGGTACGCGCCAGCTTTGTCACTTTTGAGCAAAGTCAGCAAAATCAAACCCGCGGCGCACTGATCTTTAATATGCACCATATTGCTTCCGACGGCTGGTCGATGGAAGTCTTGATCCGCGAATTTGTCAGCCTGTACCAGAGCATCAGCACCGGCAGCGCAAGTGACTTGCCTGAGTTGGAAATCCAATACGCGGATTATGCCCATTGGCAGCGGGAATGGTTGCAGGGTGAAGTATTGGAAGCCCAGCTTAGTTACTGGGATAAACAGTTAGCCGATGTGCCGCCGGTACACTCTTTGGCGCTGGACAAGCCAAGAGCGGAAATGAAACAACACACGGGTGCCAGCATTACCGGCCAGTTATCCGGCAATGTGGCAGGCCAGTTAAAACACCTTGCCGCCCGTCACCAGCTGACCCCATTTATGCTGCTGCACAGCGCACTGGCACTGGTATTGTCGCGTCACAGCAACAGCAAAGATATTATTATCGGCACCCCGGTGGCAAACCGGTTGCAGGCGGAGCTTGAGCCGCTGATCGGTTTCTTCGTCAATACCCTGGTGCTGCGCCTGGATACCAATCATCAGCAGCTTGAAGACTACCTGGCCCATGTGCGCCAGGTGCATTTGGACGGACAAAACAACCAGGATGTGCCTTTCGAGCAACTGGTGGAACGGTTAAATATCGCCCGCAGCACCGCCCATACGCCGCTGTTCCAGATCATGTTATCGAGCAATACCAAGCAAAATGCAGGCGGCAACCAGTCGCAGATAAGCCTGCCCGGGGTCGAGTTGTCGGCGTTAAGCCATGACAATATCGCTTCCCATTTCGATCTGGATATTGGCATCAATATCAGCGAAACCGGCGTCGATCTAAACTGGACCTACGACAACAGTATTTTCACCGCCGAGCATATTAGCCAGCTTAATAACCACCTGATGACGTTATTATCGTCAATGGCGGCGCTTGAAAGTGCCTCTGCCGGCCAGGCCACGCTCGCATCATTAAATATGCTGTCGGTTGATGAAAGTAAACACTTACTTGAATCGCTTAATGATCGCAAAGTTGACTATCCGCAAGACCAGCTGATCCATGAATTGTTCGAAGCCCAGGTCCTGCAAACACCAGACAATATCGCCCTGTCTTTTGAAGGGGAAACGCTGAGTTACCGGGCGCTGAATGAAAAAGCCAACCGCCTCGCCCATTACCTCAAAGCACAGGGCACAGGTCCGGAAACCTTAGTCGGTATTTGCCTGGAGCGCTCGCAGGAAATGCTGATAGCCATACTGGCCGTGCTTAAGGCCGGCGGCGCCTATGTACCGCTGGATCCCAGTTACCCGGAAGCTCGCCTTCAATATATGATCCAGGACAGCGGCGTAAAAGGCGTGCTGACCAAGGCAAGCCTTATTCAAGACTTTGCTTTTGACCCAGGCACAGAATTTGTCGACCTGGATAACCAGGAGCTGGTAAGCGCACTAAACACTTACCCGGCCGATAACCTTGGCAGGGGCGACCAGCTAACGCCGGACAACCTTGCCTATACCATATACACCTCTGGTTCTACCGGAAACCCTAAAGGGGTTATTGTCGAACATCATGCCCTGGTCGGCCGTTTGCATACTTTTGACCGGGCATTTGCCCTTGGCAGCGGCGATGTCGTGCCCAGCATAGCCTCTTTTGCCTTCGATATTTCCCTGCTGGAGCTGATCTATCCCCTGACCTGCGGCGCAGAAGTCAAGGTATTGCCGCGCAGCAAAATCATCAATGTCGCCGAGCTTAGAGAAGAGCTGAAAACCTGCACTTTCGTGCATATGGTGCCCAGCCTGGCCCAGTTCTGGCTGGATGAAATTATCCGTGAACAGGCCACCCAAGATTATCCGGGGCTGAAATATATCGCCACCGGCGGCGATGCCGTACCCGAGTCATTATTGATCTCACTAAAAGCAACCCTGCCTGAGGTGACCTTATTGCAGTTTTATGGTCCGACTGAAGCGGTACTGTTTTGCGTTTGCCATCCGCAAGCGGCCGATGCTCCTTCTTCCTTAGGTCTGGGCCTGGACAATGTCAGCCTCTATGTGCTTGATGATGATCTGAACCTGCAGCCGCAAGGCGCCGTGGGCGAGTTGTATATCGGCGGCAGCGCCCTGGCAAGGGGTTATCTGCATCGCGAAGATCTGACCCGGGAACGCTTTATTCCCCACCCGTTTAACAGCGGCAGCGGCGAGCATTTATATCAAACCGGCGATCTGGTGCGTTATCTGCCTAACGGCGAACTTGAATTTAAAGGGCGTAAAGATGACCAGGTGAAAATCCGCGGCTTCAGGGTCGAGTTGGGAGAAATAGAGCAGCAACTGGCCGCCTGCCCGCAAGTAGCCAGCAACCTGGTATTGGCGCGCGAAGATCAGCCGGGACAGAAACGCCTGGTGGCCTATGTGCAACTGCAAGCAGGTGAAGAAAGTGAACAGGAAAGCCTGGATAAGATCCGTCAAAGCCTGAAAGAGAGCCTGACCGATTACATGGTGCCGTCGGCCTTTGTGGTGATCGAGCAATGGCCGCTGACCGCCAATGATAAAATCGATAAAAAAGCCCTGCCCGTTCCCGGCAGCGGTTTATCCACTGGCAATTACCAGGCGCCGGAAACCGGTTTTGAAAAAGCCCTGGTGCAAATTTGGGCGCAGCTGTTGAACCTTGAAGCAGATGAAATCAGCACCCATGCCGACTTCTTTGAGCTGGGCGGACATTCGTTGTTAACCGTACGTTTGGTGGCGGAGATCCGAAAACAACTGGCAGTGGAAATTTCGGTAAAATCTGTGTTTGATGCCCCCACCATCAAAACCCTGGCCGAGGTAGTTAAACTCGGCGCTCCGGCGGATTTAAGCCAGCAACTTAAAGCGGTTGAACGGGAAAGCGATCTGATGCCGTTATCTTTTGCCCAGCAAAGGTTATGGTTTATCGACCAGATGCAGGGGGCAAGCCCGGAGTACAATATGCCGGCGGCATTCGAAGTGAAGGGCAATTTTGACTGCGACGCCGCCGAGCTGGCGCTGGCCAGCATTATCGAACGTCACGAGGTACTGCGTACCGTTTATCTTGAAGATAACAAACAGGCCATGCAAAAAATTCTGCCGGGTGCGGCATTTACCCTGACCCGACATGATCTCACCGGTCTGGATCAAGCCATGCGTCAACATCAACTGAAAGCTTTCATTGATGAAGACATGAAACAAGCTTTTGATTTAAAAAGTGATTTAATGATCCGTGCCAGCTATATCGCCCTGGACAAAGAGCAAGCTAGCGGAGCATTATTATTTAATATGCACCATATTGCTTCCGACGGCTGGTCGATGGATGTCTTGATTGCCGAGTTCGTCGCCCTGTACCAGGCGCTGACCTCCGGGCAAAGCAATCCTTTGCCGCCGCTGGAAATCCAATACGCGGATTATGCCCACTGGCAGCGTGAATGGCTGCAGGGGGAAGTGCTGGAAACACAATTAAGTTACTGGGACAAACAACTGAGCGATGTGCCGCCGGTGCATTCTTTAGTCCTGGATCAACCAAGGCCCGACGTAAAACAACACCTGGGGGATAAGGTGCGTGGCCGGTTATCAAGCGAGGTAGCCAAGCAATTGCAGGCCCTGGCCGCACACCACCAGTTAACCCCCTTTATGCTGATGCACGGCGCCCTGTCGCTGATGCTGTCGCGTCACAGCAACAGCCAGGATATTGTTATCGGCACCCCGTTTGCCAACCGGGGACAGGCAGAGCTTGAGCCGCTGATCGGTTTCTTCGTCAATACCCTGGTCCTGCGCGTCGATACCGGCCACACCGGACTTGAAGATTACTTACAGCATGTACGCCAGGTTCACCTTGATGCGCAAAATAATCAGGATGTACCGTTTGAGCAGCTGGTGGAGCGGTTAAATATTCCCCGCAGCACCGCCCATACGCCGTTATTCCAGATCATCTTGTCCACCAATAACGATTTTGGTTTAGGGGATACCTCGGCAGACAATAAACTGGCGTTAACCGACCTGACCCTGTCGCCGCTGTCAAGCGATGTTATCACGGCAAAATTTGACCTGGATATCGAGCTTAACATCAACGAGCACGGGGTAGAGCTAAACTGGACCTTTGATACCAGCATCTTTACCCGGGAGCATGTCAGCCAGTTTAACGAACACCTGGAAATCCTGTTAACGGCCATGGCACAAGTTCAGCCGGCAGCAGCAACCGAGCTCAATGCCCTGACCATGTTACCTGAGCAGGAGAAGGATTATTTGCTGCATGAGCTGAATGACAACGCCGCGGATTATCCGCGGGATAAAGGCATTCATGAATTGTTTGCCGCCCAGGCCAAAAAGACTCCGGACAATATCGCCCTGGTGACCGATGATCAGCAGCTTACTTACCGTGAACTGGATGAAAGCGCCAACCGCCTGGCCCGCTACCTGTCGGCACAAGGGGTTGGCAGGGAAACCCTGGTGGGGGTGTGTCTCAACCGCTCGATAGAGATGACAATGTCGATTTTGGCGATACTCAAAGCCGGTGGCGCCTATGTGCCGCTGGAGCCGACTTACCCCGAGTCCCGCTTACAACATATTTTAACCGATACTGGGCTACAACATGTGCTGACAGCCACTGACCTGGCGGATGTATTGGCTTTTGATAAGGATAATATCGACATTGAGCTGCTTTGTCTGGACGATGCCGCAATTAAGGCCGAAGTTCAGGCACAGCCGGCAACCGAACTGACACAGGAACAGACAGACTTTAGCAACCGCCTGGCCTATGTGCTTTATACCTCGGGAACCACAGGCAAGCCTAAAGGGGTGCAGGTGGAACACCATAACGTGACCCGCCTGGTGAGCAACTGTAATTTTGTGACTTTGGACGAAAATACCCGGTTCTTGCATTCGGCGCCTGTCGCCTTCGATGCCGCTACGCTTGAGCTATGGGGGCCGTTGTTAAACGGCGGCCAATGTATTATTTTTGCGCCGCAGCCGGTAGATTTAAAACAGCTGACCGACTTTATCGTCGAACATAAGGTGAATACCCTATGGTTAACGGCGGGATTATTCGAGCAGTGGAGTGAAATGTCGGCCCGGGCAAGCTGCGTCAAGTATGTACTGGCAGGGGGCGATGTGCTGCATGTCGATGCGGTAAACCGGGTATTGGACAATATCCCTGGTATATGTGTGGTTAACGGTTACGGTCCGACAGAAAATACCACCTTTACCACCTGTTACCAGATCACGGATAACAACAGGCCCGGTGCCAGCGTACCTATAGGTAAAGCAGTGCAAAATACCAGCACTTATGTATTAAACAAGGCCGGTGGCCTGACCCCTGTCGGCGCGGTCGGGGAATTATACACAGGCGGCGATGGGGTTGCCCGCGGTTACCTTAACCGCGAACAGGCAACACAGGAGAGCTTTATAGCCAACCCGTTCAGTGATAACAGCGGCGATCGTTTGTATAAAACCGGTGATCTGGTGCGTTACCTAAGCGACGGTAATTTAAAATTTGTCGGCCGGATCGATGACCAGGTTAAAGTACGCGGCTTTAGAATTGAACTGGCAGAGATTGAGCATCAGATCAATGCATGTCCAAGCGTACATTCAGCCATGGTACTCACCAAGGGAGAAAGCAGCGCAGATAAGCAACTTGTTGCCTATGTGAAAGCCAATCTCACGCATGAGACCCCGGAGGATGAAAAAGCATTTGTCACCGCCTTAAAAGCAACACTTTCGGGTTCATTACCCAATTATATGATGCCGAATATGTTTGTAATGATAGATGAATGGTCGTTAACGGCTAATGGTAAGGTAGATAAAACAGCTTTACTCCCCCTGGAGGGCATTTTACTGCAAGCGGAATATGTTGCCCCCGAACAGGACATTGAAAAAGAACTGGTACAGATATGGTCGGAGTTATTGACACTTGATCCCGGCGATATCAGTATCCAGGCCGACTTCTTTGAACTGGGCGGACATTCGTTGCTGGCTTCACGTTTAGTGACCCAGATAAATGAACAATGGCAAATCAAGCTGCCGGTGATTCTGGCGTTTGAAAGACCGACCATTTTTGACCTGGCTGCTCATATCAAAGCAGAACTGGCGATAAACAGCGCATTAACCGCTGAACCGGAAGAGGAGGAAGAAGCCGAAGAATGGATACTCTAATTCCTGTTGTTACCCACTCAGGGTAACAGCCGGTTTATAAACGTCGCGGCCTCAGGAGTAGCTCCTGGGCCGCTTTTTTTTATGTCATATCGGCTCAAGAATAGCCTGCTGCCCCTGTCAAAAGCGCAGATAACCTGGCAGGACAAAAATGTCAGCATTACCGGCTAAGCGTCACGAAAGTCTTTTACTCTCGGACACTCATTCAAGGTGATAGTTTCAACCAAGCGCTATGCTTTCACATCCATATGATCGCAGGAGTAGTTATCGGATGTAAGTACTTGGCTTACGCCGGGAACCCTCTCCACCTGAAAACAGACTGAAATATCTCCATGCATAAAAAAACCCGATCTTTTCAGATCGGGTTTCATTTGTAGCAAGTTAACAAATAATCACATCAAGGCGATAAATACCAAGCTTGCCGCAGCCATTTTACCATGCCCTGCCCGGCCAGCAGACTCCTTGCTTATATCAAAGCAGCGTTAGGCTGCCGTGCAGGCACATCAGTAAAAACAGCCGCTATAAGCGACTAAGCTTCTTTTGCTGCGGTGCAAAGGGTCGGTCCGGTATGCCCCGCCAACTGCTGCTGGGTGCAGAAACTTGGTCCGGTATCTTTAGCAAGCATCATTGGCTGGCCGCCGCCAATATTAGGTGTCAATTCAGCCGGTAACGCCTGGTAATCTTTTGAAAGGTTTTTCAGTTTATTTTTATTTAAAGTTAGTTTCATAATGACTTCCTTATTAAGTTTAAATGATGCATCCATGTTTAATGCACCAATAAATCAGTTTATTGCTTATTTGCAATCCATAATATCAGAGGCACAATAACGCCCCCCTTGGGAATGAACCGGCAGTTCTTGTTGATTGATACCGCCGCCAACCTGCGGGGTCATTTCCGCCGGAAGGCTTTTGTGATCCTTTGACAGGTTTTTAAGTTTCTTTTTGTTCAGTTTAAGTTTCATTGAAATATCCTTGTTATTCTTTTATTGATATTAATTAGCAATATAACGAGATAGCATAACTAAACACTATCGCCTGATTTATATCCGGACGCCTCTTTTTTATTTGCTCTAAAAAATGGCAAAAGAGTTCAAGCCCGGCTCAACCAGGGGTTGTAAATGCACAGCTTGCCTGCTGGTTTAACCGTGACTTTTTTTATATTATTTTGCTAAGGTTTGCTTGCTGAAATTTATAGACGCTCAGCGTCTGTTTCAGCTTTATTATTTCATTTGCATGCAGTCCATGATGTCAGACGCACAATAACGTCCACCTGATGACGGACCCGTTATGCCGCCGCCGGCAACTTGTGGGGTCATTTCAGCGGGAAGACTTTTCTTATCTTTTGACAAGTTCTTAAGTTTTTTCTTATTTAGTTTTAATTTCATAATTACATCCTTATTCGACTAGGGTTATGCATTGATTTTTAATGCATAAATCAAATTAAAATAATGCAGCCTTACAAGATATCAGACGCACAATAGCGCGCACACCCGGTAGCAACCGGAAAGTCATTTATACCGCCGGCAACTTGTGGGGTCATTTCAGCAGGAAGGCTTTTTTTATCTTTTGACAAGTTTTTAAGTTTCTTTTTATTCAATTTAAGTTTCATTGAAACATCCTTTTTTATTATTTTTCTATGTCGTTTAATAGCACAGAAATAGACCTTATCGGCTGATGCTGATAAGACAGGTTTAAGCCTTACCGGCTGACGCAAGTAAGACAGGTTTAAGCCTTACCGGCTGACGCAGATAAGACAGGTTTAAGCCTTACCGGCTAACGCAGATAAGACAAGTTTAAGCCTTACCGGCTGACGCAAGTAAGACAGATTTATCCCTTACCGGCTAATGCAGATAAGACAGGTTTATGCCTTACCGGCTGACGCAAGTAAGACAGGTTTATCCCTTATCGGCCAATGCAGATAAGGCAGGTTTTATATCATATCGGTTTACACTGATAAATTTGCTGTAAGATGCTATTAGCTAATGCCAATAGCATCTATACCATATCAGCTTACGCTGATATGTCAATTTTTGCTTACACACAATTGACCTTGAGTTAACTTAATGTTTCGTTTGTCCAATCAACGTGAAACACTGCTCGCCTAAATGGTGATAGTGGTGTGGATTAATGAAAGTGAATGTTTTTAAACAAAGTCTATAGGGCAACCCCAAAAACCTGTTAGATTTACGAGTTTACAGCTTTTTTCAACTTAAGTACTCTGCAAGCCGAACCCGGGAGGTTTCAAATTTAATCATAGTAAAACAAATGGTTATATCAGAACGCGTCGTTCATGGACAGGGATACCTATATCCTGCACGCCAGCATAATTTGCCGGTTCTCAAGGAAAGTTTGCGCATTAACTGCCAGCTATTTTCAGTAAATTTAACATTGCAAAACGTTAAAATAACTATGCAGGTAATTTATCTTATCCCTGGTTCTGATTTTTCAACAAGACATACCTGCGGGCAAATAATGAAAGCGGTTTGCTATTTTCAGTCTGCCGTGCTTTTTGCCCAAAGGAGTTGTCGTTATATGTATTATTAATCAGGATTTTTTATGAAAAAACATGACAAAAAAATTGAAAACCAAGAAAGTAAATTAAATGTTTTCGTGCCGGAAACAATGAAAGAACTTACCCTTGAAGACGCTGAGTTTGTTTCCGGCGGTGGCATTCCGCCTTTCATCGGTTATCAGGAACCGCCGATCGAAGAACTATAGAGTGCTTGAAGTAGTGGTAATGCCACTACTTCCATCCTATCGCCTTTAAAACGATATTGTTAACAATGTTAAATGGCGACCTTCCCATCATCGCAATATTTCGCTTGCCCAGTGATCTTTTCTATCGTTGCGATGGATTTATACACCAGGTAACAGTATGGAAATGGACCAATTTTTCAGTGTATTAGCTAAAAGCGATTCTGTTGAGAGTATAGATACTGCTTTTTTCGAATATGTAGAGCAACGAAATTTCAAGCAGGAAATTCAGCAACTAATAGACAAGCAAGACTATGAACTCCTAGGCAGGGTAAGGAATGATGGCATTGTGCTTTATGAGGACAAGCAATGGCGGATGTTATTAACGCTTGATGCTTTAACAACCGACCCTAATGTCGCTGTCACCTTTTCGTCAGAGTCATTGTACAGTGTTATCTCAAATCACCGCTATGTGCTGCATGCATATCCAGAAGACGATGAAGGCATACAAGTAGCAGATGAAAAAAATACCATCACCACACGGCAGCTAAAAATATTATCAAGCGGCTTTGCCTATGAATTTTACCAGCCGGAGGAAAAGGTAGTGGTCGCTTTGCACAACAAGTCAATAAAAAGACCGGTTTGTGCCCGATACTGCGGCGAAACAGGAAAGAAACTTGCTGCCTATTCCGGTACGCATAATTTGGATCGATATAAAATGTTTATCGGTATCATGCACCAGTTTGGCACAGCAGGGAGTCCTTTTTTAGAACAATTAACCAAACACCCGGTGAACGCCATTCGCTGGCACGCCCTGGTTGAATTGTTCAAATTAGACCACGAGCGTGCAAAACATATTTTAGTCTCATTCTTGCAGGATCAGTGCCCGACAATAAGAGCACAGGCCAATGCAACCATGGCGCAATTAGCGGAATTTGAAAGGATGAATGCATAAGATGAAATTCTATTCTCCCAGGGCTGTTGAGCCCACCTCCATAGAGAGCTTAATAGACTTTATTAAACATAATATTAGTAAAGACCGGCTATTGTGTGAGACTCAAGGTTTAGTCGAACAGCTGATGGGAGTGCAGCACAACACGGCCAATATTCTCGAACATATTTCAGCCTCGCTCTCAAAAACCGATAATAACCCGAATACAAACCCCTACGGCAAGAATTCCTTTATTTTGTATAGAGACAGCACAGTAATGCTGCGCCTGGTTGTTTGGGAGCCGAGAGCGGGGGAAGATTTCACTCGTACGGATGAAGAACTTTTTGCTTATGGCGTATGCCATGATCATAACTTTGAGTTGATGTCGTTGGGGCTGTGCGGCAATGGCTATACCACCCATATGTACTCATATCAGCACAAAGGCAGCGAGTATGCCGAAGGAGAGTTAATTGATATCGACTACCAGGGGGATTTCACCTTGCAACAAGGCAGCGTGCTTTATATGGAACAGTCAAAAGATCTCCATACGCAAAGCCCGCCGGCTCAGATGTCGATGTCGCTCAATATCATTGTTGACCACGGCATTAAAAAGAAACAAGTTTTCGTTGAGCCAAAAACAAAACGTATTGTTGAGTACCGGGGCTTAGTGAACCCCAAAAGCTATATCCAAAGCATTCATAAAAAGTTAACAGAACCAAAGCTTGAAGCTAATCAGTGCGGAAAATAAGGCCCCCGGGAAGTGGCACCTTCATTTAACAAAGGGTTTTGGGTGAGTTAGCTTGGTTATTCACTAACCGAGCTAGCACCAAAATACAAAGCCCGCTTCTAATCCCGCCAGGAGGCAATCGAGCCCTGCCAAGGTAGGTTATACCGCAAAATCTTGTTAACCCATACTGGCATTCTCCTTTGTTGACATAAAAGTTGGCGCAGCAATAATTTCAAATCACCTTATGCCCAGCCCGGTGAAATTACACTAAAACAGCAAAACAATTAAAAAAATTAAAAAAATTAAAAAAATTATCTAAATATGCAACTTATCCCAAAAAAGTGTTACTAAGAATATACCCGATGAGCATTTTAACTAATGACATCCGGTAAAAATTAAAAATAACTATTTTAATAAGTTAGACTAATTAGATAACGCACCTGAATGAAATTCAGTTAACTCACCAACATTATGGACGATACCTATGCCCTTTAGCATCGATACCTTTCGACAATATCTCAAAATGGCCAACGACAAATATGCCAAGCATAAAGACAGCTCCATGAGTCCGCTGGAACGTCACTTGGCCGGCCTGCATGCCGTTGGTGTAACACAATTACCGGCAATTCAGGCATTATGGGGCAGTGTTCCCTATGCCAAGCAAACCAAATACGCCGGAGCTTCCATGTACCTGAAACAGTTCTTGCCGGGCCTGGTAGATGCCACGCCCTGCAAACCGAAAATGGAGTTCGAGTCTTATAAAGTGGTCAAAGGCCCGTTCGCCGGTCAGACCGACTACCTGGTGCGAGCCTACCACCGCCATAAACTCACCTGGCAAAGCAGTAACGGTCATATGGGATCGCTGGCAAATGTGGGTACCCGGGAACAGGTAACCCACAGAACAAATCCGGCAGCTGCCCCTTTTCATGCGGTTTTATGTGGCTCTATTCCCCTGACTTTTACCCAGGGAGCCACCACCAATACCGGGGCCGACAGCGGCATTAACCGGGATGACCATTCCATCGGCAACCCGGCCTTGATTCTGCGCAGGCCGCTAACGACCGGCTCTGTTATCGCCGACCAGGTATATCAATACACCACTGACGGCACTACCTGGCTGCCCATTCCCGGCGCCACCTACGAAATAGAAAAAGGCGTGCGGCTGCAGGGCGGCAACCTGGTGTTCTATTTCCGTAAAGAAGGCACCAACAACCGCCTGGCCAACCGTTTTCACTTTGAAGTGGAATATGCAATTGGCCCGGCCATCACTCACACCGTTACCCGCATTCCTGTACCGCCTTTTTCCTTCTTGCCGATGGCGAATTTAAGCGATCACACCAGCAGGATCGTCGCCCAAAGGCAATAACTATCACAGACAAATGTGCCCGAAAAGTATTGATGCCTTCTCAAGATAGAGACGGCATCATGCTTTGAATACTTAATTGACGCGGCGGCGACTTTTTCTTGCGCGTACCCAACGATTAATTGACACAAAAGTCATTATCCGACCATACAAGCTGCCGTGTCTCTTGTGACACACGGCAGCTTAATTTTTCCGTATTGCAGTGTTAATTTTCTGTTCCCCGGTTATTATCACCAAGGCTATCTTACGGCTGAGGTGAAATAACCACTTCTCCTTGATTTACCCTGATACTGACCTTTTGCCCTTTGAGAAAACCGGCCTTGCTGAGCCACTTTCCCCTGAGTATGATGCAGGGTTCAAGCTGTATCGGCGCGTAGCTAATACCTATATTACGGCTTTTCGGTGCCGACCCGCAAACAGTCTCCTGCACGGTAAGTTGCCGATAAATGGGATATTTTACTTTTGCCGAGCCTGGCTCTGACGTATGATGACATTCAGCCATGACGTACTCCTATGTAGTTCGTTGTGGTTAGCGACCTCTGAGTGTTGCTGCACTCAGGGGTTGCGACTTTGGTTGCTGGCATAAGCAGCAGTTAACAGATAAGCAATATTGGAATAGGCGCTCTCCTGTTTGGCTTGGGTAGCACTATTAATAAAAGACCAATTTACAAGATAAGTCAGGGCGGGTTGGCAGATCATTTTATGGCTATTTTGTCACTATTGTATGGGTTGCTGTACAGGTAAAAGTAACAAAAACATTCGCTAAAATCCCTTCGTTTTGCCAAGGGAATAATTACCTTAATATGAGGATATAAAGATATGGCCATGCTCGTCATTTATTAACACGGCCAAGTTTATAACAATGATTTTCCTAATAATTTAATGAAAAACCAAAGGTGGGTGAATATTCACTTAATGCCATTAACAAATTAGCATCCTGAAAAAGTCGTTATGAACTTCCACCTTTTAATGCTTTGCTTATTCCTTTAATCATCCCGTCGATATTGCGTAACGTAAATTGATATTCAAGCGAGTTCTGCAGAAAGTCATTGCGCTCTTTTGCCACGTCTACCGTATTGCCGTCACCGGTATCGGGTTGCTCCGGGATTTGATACTTAATATTGTTGTTCATATTATTATCAGGGCTGATATGGGCTTCATGGGTGGCAAGCATTTTTACCGACTGTACTTGTTGTGCTTGCTTTAAAGCAGCACTGAAATCAACACTGACAGCTTTATAGCCAGGCGTATCAGCATTAGCAATATTCGATGAAATAATCTCGGCTTTTTTTTCCCGCAGAAGTAATAAATCTGTTTTCGGTTTAAATATGTTATCTAAGTTAATTGCCATAAGTACCTCTTTTTTGCCCGTTACTGGTTTCGTCGAATGATGAATAACGAATATGTGCAGTACGTATTTCACTGGTTATCGGTAGCTGCTGGGCAATTTTGGCAAAAATGCTTAATCGTTTTTTGATTTTTCTTGCTATTAATAACACCTGGGGTGTTTGTTTTTATTCAGCAAATAAGCTTTAAATACACGATTTATTTGATTGAGAGTATGTGAGTCGGCTTTAGCTATTGTCGCTATATTTCTTGGCTAATTGAAAACAAAGACAATGGTTTTCAAATTACTGTCGAGTCCGTATAACACATGATTTTCATGGGGTTCACACCAAGCTGTTTCAAATTTTTATTAAAACAGCTTTGTAATACTAAGTAATATTATTATTTGTTCCTTCAGGTAATAATAAGTAATTACTGAAACTGTTTACTAATTAGGAAAAGATTATGCCCAGCACTGTAAACGGATCAATTACTGATTCTGTAACTCAAGTGAATACTAAAGTCCTCGGTGAGGTCCCGGCAACAGCTATGGGTGATTTGATGTTAACGACAAGTCAGGCTCTTTCTGCAGGAGGGCAAAACCTGGCAACTGGCCAACAGCAGGCTAATGTGATGTACCAAGCTGCAACGGTGCAAGGTATTAATGCTTTAATGAATACAGGAAATGCAGCAACAGGTAAGGTCACCGAAAGCATTATTGATAGAGGGTGACAGTCTGGTGCGTAAGACCCAGGTACGTAGAATATTCCTGACCTTCCTTTACTGAGATTCTTTGCCCCTCACTGGGGCAATCAATTATTTATAACTATTGGCTCATTTCTTAATCCCTATATATTGTATTGGTACCATCTTGTTCCGGCACAATATGATGTGGTTGAGACTCAGTTAAAGTGTTTCAATTTCTCATGTTTAGTTTTATTTCAGGTCTGTTTGCTATTATCGGTAGCAATGTTGAGGCTATTAGTTTTATTGAAATTGCATGAGGTAAAGCGTGTTGACTATATATGTGGTGATAGTAACTATGGTGATATAATCTCAGCTTGCAATTGATGAAAAAACATTCGATGATATCCGTGTAACGCCCCAAAATAAAAGGAAATTACGCAAAATGGATGAAACTACAGAACATTCTGCAAGGTTTAGTTTTATTAAACACAATTGGGGTAAATTAACAGCAGCAGCGATAGCTATCGCCACTTTTTTTACTTGGTATGGCACAATAACAACTCAAGGTAAGTTATTTATCTGTGATTTGCTTTCTGTGGCATGGGACAAAGATAAGCTGTCTTTTTGTCAAGTAAAGTTCCCCGATCAACAAGATTTAGCTTTAATCCAATACCTGCGTGATTTAAAAAAAGAAGGTCATCTCTCCGAAAAACAGATTTCACAACTAAAGCTCTTGCAAGATGAATTAACGAATAAAGCTTTTTCAAAATTAATTAGTAAACATAAAATAGATAATGAAAAACTCAAGGAAGACACTAAATCAACTATTCAAGAAGCGGTACAGCAAGGTGATGATACTGAATTAACAGCGATTGCTTTAATTGAAAAAGGTGAAATCGACAACGCACTAATAATATTAACCCGGCATGCCGAAAAAGCTTCTTCTGACACAGCTAAGCAATGGCGACGCATTGGTGTTCTTGCTTACAATGTTGATACAAAACTAGCTATTGAAGCATATGAAAAACTAGCTGCTTTAAACAGTGCAACTGTTTGGGACAATATTTACTTAGGTAGATTATATCAACGCAATGGGTCACTCCCACTTGCATTGAAAACCTTTCAAACAGTCTTTAATAATTTAACACCTCAATCACTAAGAGATAAAAGCGTTTTATTTGATGAAATAGGTTATGTTCAGCAGCGACAGGGCGACCTGAGCCAGGCCCTGAAAAGTTATCAGGCATCTTTGTCAATAGCAGAGCAGCTGGCCAAAACCGACCCTGGCAATGCCCAGTGGCAACGTGACCTGAGTGTTTCCTATGACAATATAGGCGATGTTCAGCAGCGACAGGGCGACCTGAGCCAGGCCCTGAAAAGTTATCAGGCATCTTTGTCAATCAGGGAGCAGCTGGCCAAAACCGACCCTGGCAATGCCCAGTGGCAACGTGACCTGAGTGTTTCCTATAACAAAATAGGCGATGTTCAGCAGCGACAGGGCGACCTGAGCCAGGCCCTGAAAAGTTATCAGGCATCTTTGTCAATCAGGGAGCAGCTGGCTAAAACCGACCCTGGCAATGCCCAGTGGCAACGTGACCTGAGTGTTTCCTATGACAATATAGGCGATGTTCAGCAGCGACAGGGCGACCTGAGCCAGGCCCTGAAAAGTTATCAGGCATCTTTGTCAATCAGGGAGCAGCTGGCCAAAACCGACCCTGGCAATGCCCAGTGGCAACGTGACCTGAGTGTTTCCTATAACAAAATAGGCGATGTTCAGCAGCGACAGGGCGACCTGAGCCAGGCCCTGAAAAGTTATCAGGCATCTTTGTCAATAGCAGAGCAGCTGGCTAAAACCGACCCTGGCAATGCCCAGTGGCAACGTGACCTGAGTGTTTCCTATAACAAAATAGGCGATGTTCAGCAGCGACAGGGCGACCTGAGCCAGGCCCTGAAAAGTTATCAGGCATCTTTGTCAATCAGGGAGCAGCTGGCTAAAACCGACCCTGGCAATGCCCAGTGGCAACGTGACCTGAGTGTTTCCTATGAAAAAATAGGCGATGTTCAGCAGCGACAGGGCGACCTGAGCCAGGCCCTGAAAAGTTATCAGGCATCTTTGTCAATAGCGGAGCAGCTGGCTAAAACCGACCCTGGCAATGCCCAGTGGCAACGTGACCTGAGTGTTTCCTATAACAAAATAGGCGATGTTCAGCAGCGACAGGGCGACCTGAGCCAGCCCCTGAAAAGTTATCAGGCATCTTTGTCAATCAGGGAGCAGCTGGCGAAAACCGACCCTGGCAATGCCCAGTGGCAACGTGACCTGAGTGTTTCCTATAACAAAATAGGCGATGTTCAGCAGCGACAGGGCAACCTGAGCCAGGCCCTGAAAAGTTATCAGGCATCTTTGTCAATAGCAGAGCAGCTGGCGAAAACCGACCCTGGCAATGCCCAGTGGCAACGTGACCTGAGTGTTTCCTATAACAAAATAGGCGATGTTCAGCAGCGACAGGGCAACCTGAGCCAGGCCCTGAAAAGTTATCAGGCATCTTTGTCAATAGCAGAGCAGCTGGCGAAAACCGACCCTGGCAATGCCCAGTGGCAACGTGACCTGAGTGTTTCCTATGACAATATAGGCGATGTTCAGCAGCGACAGGGCGACCTGAGCCAGGCCCTGAAAAGTTATCAGGCATCTTTGTCAATCAGGGAGCAGCTGGCCAAAACCGACCCTGGCAATGCCCAGTGGCAACGTGACCTGAGTGTTTCCTATGACAATATAGGCGATGTTCAGCAGCGACAGGGCGACCTGAGCCAGGCCCTGAAAAGTTATCAGGCATCTTTGTCAATAGCAGAGCAGCTGGCTAAAACCGACCCGGGCAATGCCCAGTGGCAACGTGACCTGAGTGTTGCCTTTGAGCGCATAGGCGATTTAGAAGCAGTAAATGGAAACATAGGTACGGCTATCACCTATTATGAAAGAAGTTATCCTGTTGCAGAATCATTAGCTGAGAGATTTCCAAATAATAATCAATTTCAGTCAGATTTCGAAATAACAAGAAAAAAATTAGAATACTTACGTAATAAACAGACTCAGTAGCAAAATCAAAAATGAAACACTTCTCTAGGGAAGTGTTTCATTTTTTGCAGGTATCCTAGAATTTTCGAACGAAACTATGCGACCTGCCCGGTGGTCGTGAATCAGATTTGAAACAGAAGGGGGGAGACTGTTTCACTAGGTTTAGTACTTTCCATTGCTTTAATTAGCTGTTAGTTGTAGCAAGCTGTCACTCTTAGCTAAAGCTGGTCGTTTTATGATTTGGGTTGTAATGGCCTGTAATTACTCACTAATAATACTTATTGTATGATCTTGACTTTTAATCCCGATAAGCAGATAAACAGATGAAAAGGATTAAAAACAATTCGCGTTAAGTTACTCGGCAAGTGAACCCCGACATGAGTTCACATTTTAAGGATAAAAAAATGAAGAAATGGATTTTCGCAGTACTGAGTTTACTCATAATCTTTCCGGCAATCGCTGAAGATATCCAAACACCACCACCGCCACCGCCTGGTGGTGGCTCTAGAGCGGAAATATGCGGCAGCTTGCAAACGTATGAAAGGGTAAAAAGTACCTGTATTAGTTACGGTTATTCATATCCAACGATCCAACTGAGATATTTTACTAACGATGGAAATAATGTTGTTTGGCGAATTAAGCAAGCCAAGGTATCCGATCAAGTGACTGATTACTGGGTGATAGAAGGCAGCATTGGCTGTCAGGGCTGCACGGAATCATTATCAGATGCTGAGGTTGAAAGGATTGGGCAAGAAGCCGCTGAGGCAATGGCTTACAATGAACATAACCTTGAAACTAGACCCTGGTATACAGGAAGAGGAACAAGCAATGTCAGCAATAGCGCTAACTGGGCACCCGCTCTTCTGAATTCTGTTTTCGGCGGTGTAGCTGGTAGTGTATCCGGCGAATTGACAAAACAGATGCTGGCTAATGAAAAAAATAAATCCACGAATGACAGAGCGCCGATAGAGGTAATTTACATGAAAGATTCTGGTATGCCTATTGGGGCATCCAGACATACCCCGGATGGTAACGAAGTTGTTTTAATGCTTAAAGACAGAACAGGGGAAGACGGCAGGGCAGAATTATATTGGAGTGGCCGCGTAGACTATGAAACCGCTGTCGATATAGGCTTTGCTTTTAAAGATTACAGATGGGGAACGGGGAGAGAATACGGTTGTCGCGTCCTTTTCACCGGCAGTACAGATCATATGGTGCCGCAAGTAGTTTGCTATTAAACTTGCCCACTCACTTAAAGGTCAACCTGATATAAGACAAGCCCGGCGTTGACCGGGCTTTTTAGTTGTAGTCGCTGTCTATCATTTCCGCTTTTCGGTGATTGCCGGGGCTGTAAGAGCCTGGAGAATTCTTGCACAAGCATTCGTTATCGATGCCGAGGAGGCCATTTGTGCATTTTGTTGAGAAACAATGGCGTTTTGCATCCCCCGAGAAAGGCTATCTGCAAACATGGTATCTATCATATCAACTGAATATTGACTATCATCCGGCCCTAACGGGCTAATGCTATTGATTTTAAAAGAGCTCATTTATCATTTCCGTTAGTTGCTGTCTTCCGACACCTAGCCGAACTTTTCCCCTTAAATTTCATTAACTAATAACTTAACACGATTAAACTTAGGTGCAACAGAATAAGCCTCAAAACTTCAAGCTTCAGCAAGTTTATGTAGGAGAAAAATGAAAATCCTATGTTTCGCCGATTAGTCCCTGCTTTTATTTTTTAAGCTGAAACTTATATTTAAAGAACTGAGGAAAAACAGAATGGCTATTGGATTTTATAAGAATTGGGATGCTCCCGTTAATGTCGATACAGTCTTAACGGAAGCTCAAATCAAAAACAGCTTGGCAGCAGCTGCTAATGCAATAAATACTAAATTCCCCGCAACAGACGCTGATGGTTTTAATAAAACCTATGAACAGCCAGAATCGAAATGGCGTCAATTTAGTGAACGAACGTCAAGTACAAAAGATAATCAAATCGTGGTCTCTAAAGGTATGCATCAAAATGAAAATATGAATGTGCCAAATGTTGGAAACAATACCCCCGTGCAACACATAACTTGTGATACATACGAACAGAATGCTGTTAGCTTTCATATTTTTTGTATGGTTAGGCCAGGTACAAATGCCAACGATGTAGACAGATGGAGACCTGTTAAAATAAGTCACGTATCTGCAGGAAAATCTACATTTCTAACCTAACTTGTAGAGGTTTCAATCGGCACTGACATTTCACATTTAAAAGAGAGAGTTCCCCGTTTAAGCTATCTCATACCGACTTTGATATCACCGTCAATGAGAAGAGCAGCTTATTCAAACCTTAAAAATGAGCAACCAGCTATTCCTTTTGGCCGATGAAAATAATAGTGCTAAATTAAACTTTGATTGTTCAAGCCTGATGTTAATACAAATCGACAATGTCAGGCATTCTGCCACACCACGGCTGTGCCTGTTCCAGCTGCGCAGCCAATTTAAACAAAGTAGTTTCATCACAGTACGGTGCAACAAACTGAATGCCTACCGGCAAGTTACTTTCACTCCAATAAAGAGGTACAGACATCGCCGGTTGCCCGGTCAAATTGGCCAGCTGGGTAAAAGGGGTTTTATCCAGGTTTTTACGCGCCTCGCCTTTTGTTATCTCCAGCAGCGATTTTTTAAACAAACCGGCCATGCCGGCTCCCATAGCTATGGCAAGCCGGGTTTGTAATCTCTTCATGCCGCTCATTGCCAGAGAGCCTACTGCTACCGGCAGGCATGCGTTGGTTGGCGTCATTAATAAATCATAATCTTGGTGAAACAGGTCCATTTGTTGTTTGATACAGAACCAGTCGCGTTTCGCGCTAACATAATCACTGGCCGAAAGGCACTGTCCCATAAGCGCAAGAAAACGGGTATTGTCTTCAAGATCTTTTACCGATTGCTCCCCAAGCAATTTCTTTAAGTCGACAACATCGGCAGCCGTGTGGCCGAAATACATGGTCAGGTAACTATTAAGCAGCATATCACCGCTAAAATCAGGTCGCTTCTCTTCAACATGATGGCCTAAACCTTCAAGTAATGCGGCACTGTCTTCTACCGCCCGGATATATTCAGAGGCTACTGTGCCGCCATAAGGAGATTGCGTGGTAAAAGCAATACGCAGCGGCTTTAACGGGGTATCTAAAGCACTAAGGTAGCTTTGCTCCGGCGGTTTAATAATATAGGGCGCCCCTACTCCTGCTCCCTGTATCTGATCAAGCATGGCGGCGCTGTCACGTACCGACAGCGACAACACATGCTCACAACTGGCGCCATCCCAATGTTCGCCGCCAACATCGGGGGTACGGCCGCGGGACGGCTTTAAGCCGAACAAGCCACAATGCGCCGCCGGTATGCGAATGGAGCCACCACCGTCGCCCCCGGAAGCCAGCGGCACTATCCTGGCCGCCACTGCAGCGGCACTGCCGCCGCTTGAGCCGCCTGAGGTCAACTGTGTATTCCAGGGGTTACGTGTCGGGCCGAACGCATCAGGCTCGGTAATACCCATTAAGCCGAATTCAGGGGTATTGGTTTTGCCGAAAATATTCACGCCGGTTGCTTTATATCGGCTGACCAGTTCAGTATCTTTTTCCGGCAGGTAATTATTATAAGCTTTAGAGCCATTGCTGGTTACTACCCCTTGAACATCTGAGAGTAAATCTTTCAGCAAAAATGGCACACCCGAAAAGATGCCCTCTGGCAGGTTATCAACGGATTGCCGGGCAAGGTCAAAGAGGGAATGATTGATAGCATTTATTTTCGGGTTAACTAATTCTGCGCGCCGGACAGCCTCATCAAGTAACTCTTTAGCTGTCACTTGTTTGCTACGAACCAATTCAGCCAACCCTAAGCCGTCATACTGATGATACTCTTTAAATCCAGACATTTAGAAACAATCCTTGCTTATTTTCATTTGCCTGAATTCCTTTTAAGAATGCAAAGCAACATTTTCACTAAAAGAATTTGACCAGTCTATTCTATTTACGGATAGCACTCCACTTTAGAATATATTGGGACACCTCCAAATTGAACGTGGATAATTTTATGCTTTAGCCAATTTATGAAGCCCGATGGTGCTTAATTTCTCCCATAGAAACCTAAAACTAAAGTTCATTATTCAGCGGGTAATCTCTTACCCGGCGGGTATTGTTTTACCTAAGCTGTTGTGCCCGCCCTGCTTCACCTCAGCAGTCACTCTTTGATAGTTTTCACTGATATTTCATATGGTTAACCTTATTCTTTAAGCATAAACACATTGGCATGTGATCTGCTATTACATATTTTCAATCTTAATGAATCAGGTAATTCCCCATGCCCGAAGAAACACCGGGAACAGTCTTTGGTTTGAGTGAATCTCTGGGATATGACAGCAGCAAAGTCTCCCGAAATTTCACTGCCTTTCAGGACGGTTCCAATACATCAGCCATGAGCGCCAAGCATATGGCACAATTTACTCGCCCGACAAAAGATGGGCTTGCGGTACAAGGTCCCATCCACCATTCGGTGTTTGAATCGATGGCGGATGAAGTAAGGTCTCAGCGTGTTTCAAAGGATAAAAATTTCAAAGGGCATATGACCAATACTGTTCATATTAGCGATCAGGCCACCTCTCCTCGTTTTACTGCTTTGGGAGTAAAAAAGCGAGATGATGTCGGCAGTGGCAGGGGTGTTATTTTGAACTCGACAGCTCATGGCTCCAGTATCGATGCGGGGAAAACTCACTTGAGGGTGCTAAAATCCAATAGTCACCTGGATTCAACCGTGTAACAGTTGCTTTATGGCCGTTAATCATCATTCATGGGAGCATCAAGCATGAACAGCCTCATATTCACTTTAACCGGTGACGTCAGTTTTCTGTTTTAGTCTATTTATAACAGTCTGGAATGATATGGGAGAATAAGTACTACAATCAGAGCTCAGCCACATCACACTAGTTAAATTTATTGTTCAACAAGGGGTTAAGCACCTTTTTTAATGTCGTCAACTCATCATCAAAATTGGCCCAGGCATTCAAACTGGTTTGATAAATAGGCTGTCTAACCTGTTCAGAACTGGCGGTATTAACTGCTCGCTTATTGTTATAAAACTCAAGACAGCTCTGCTCAAAAGGCAGATCACAATAGGCTAAAATTTGACGCACTTGCCGTTCAAAATCATTAACCACATCTTCGTAGTTCACCGTCAGCACTTCCCCCGGCATAACTTTATGCCAATACTCCATTAAGCGAATGTAATCTAAATAATATCGTCCTATGTTTTCAAGCCCGTAACTAAAAGCCTGACCTGATGAAAAAAGTTGTTTAAAGCAGCTAAAACAGGTCGACATAGGGTCACGCCGGGCATCAATGATTTTTGCTTGTGGCAGTATGAGTTTAATGAGCCCGATATGGGCAAAATTATTCGGCATTTTATCAATAAAAAAGGATGCACTACCGCGATGTACCTGGGTTTTGCTTAAATACTCTTCCCCCAGCGCTTTACGTTGTTGTCCGGATAAGTCTGCTATGATTTCAGGATATTTTGATCTTTGTTCCCGTTTGCTGCGACCTCCGAGTTTTCTGACCATGGCAATGATATCGGGTAATTCTTTTGTACCGTCAACCATAGAGTGGCTAGCCAGTATTTGTTCCAGTAAAGTGGACCCTGAACGGGGTAAGCCGACAATAAAGATCACATCACTTTTATTGCAACCCTGGCTATTTTTTTGCTCAAATAACGCCTGGTCACAAACGCCAATGGTTCGGTCAACTAATGCTGACGTTTCGCAGGCATCATAATGTTCGCTTTTTTGCTTGAGGTCGTTACCTTGTTTATAAAAGTTAAAAGATTGTGCAAATTCTTCCCTGTCTTCAAACGCTTTTCCTAAGGCAAAACACATATTAATCAGGTCTGCAGAAGCAAGAGCTGTGTTTGAAAGTTCATGTTGCATTGCCTGTATTTCAGCTTGCTCAAAAGTGTAGGTTTTTAAATTAGCCAGACTCCAATATGCTTCGCCACAATCAGGTAAAGAGGCAATGGCCTGGCGATATGATGCTACCGCAGCGTCATATTTACCTATGGTTTTAAGTGCATGACCTCTACTGGTATACAGCCCCGCCTGTTCAGGAAACTGTACGATTAACTCATCATAAAGGTCTATGGCCGCACTAAATTGACCCAACCTGACCAAGATAGCGGCCTTTTCTATACGTTGTGGTGCAGTGCCGGATTGCGCCTGCTCCAAAAGGTTAATTTGCTCTAATGCCTGCTGGCTTTTTTCACGTTTATTTAATACATGCGCATAATTAAGCCGGGCAAGGTGATAATCGGGGGCCAGCGCTAAACAACGTTCGAGCAAATGTTCGGCATCGGCAAAAATGCCCAATTTAATTGCAACCTCAGCAAGTAGCCGCATGGCATTGACATCTGTTGGCTGTGTTTTCAAATGCGCACGGCAAATTCTCTCGCAAAGCGGTAATTTCCCCTCAATAAAGGCCTGTAATGCCAGGCCCAGTTGAGGATACTTTGTCGAAAAGCGTAAATATTTATGGTGGGCCTGCGCAGCACTATGGCTGTCGCCTGCCAAAAGTAATAATTTACTCAGCAATTGCCAGCTTTGAGGCAGTTTTTCATTAAAAGCAACCGCTTTTTGTAATGCGGCTATTGCCGGTTTAGTTTGTTTTAGCTCGTGTAAGGTAAACGCCAGCTCCTGATAGGCCAAAGAAAATTTTTGTGTCTGTCTAACCAGGGTTTGTAAAGTTGTTTTTGCTTCATCTAAACGGCCCAGGCCTCTTAACGCACAACCCATAATAAAAAGCGCATTCGGCTCTGCCGGGAATACTTTGAGAATTTCCTGCCCTTGCTGCAAGGCGGGTTCGAAAGCGTTATGCATCAGCATTTCATGAGCATGTTGTACTGCAATAAGAATTTCTTTTGTGCGCTTCTCATGCTGCGACATTTTTGCTCCCAATCAGATAAATGAATATGAGACACGCTGTTAACCAAAGCGATAAATTCAGGCGGTGAACAAGCATATGTAACTAGTTTACTTAAGTTAATTGCACTCTATCCCGCCCCTTACATTTACACCTTAGGTGCCGTCGCTTGTTTATACGACTATAGTTCATAATGGAACCACCTTGTTTTGACAGGCAAATGAAAAAAATAAAGCCGTATTGGAGCCTCATATGAAAGTTCCACAACTATTTCTTTTTCTTGCACTTCCTGCTGTTTCTTTAGCAAATGCCAAGGAATGTGACCTTGTTCACGTAGGTTGCTCTAATTCGTGGTATCCGGTGTCTTTTTTATTACCGACAGATAAAGATAAAGCAACCGGCATTGCCGTAGAAGCAACCCGTATGGCGGCAAAACAATTGGGGTTATCGATCAAATTTAATTGCATTATGCCCTGGGCAAGAGTCGTTAGCGCTATGGATACCGGTGAAATAGATATGCTGGCGGGCCATTATTTCACCGAAGAGCGTGATAAAAACTGGTTAGTTGGCAACGCTATAACAAGTGATGATGTTCGCGCGGTTTACAGAAGAAAAGAATTGTCGATTCACACGGTTACCGATCTAAAATATTTGCATGGCGCCAAAGTCAGAGGGGCAAAAAATGGTGATTTTATTGACAAATATACCAGCGGGGACTTGCCCGATTATCCTATCTCTGAAATCGTCGATTATGACCAACTGCTTGACTTAGTGCTAAAAGGTCGGGTTGACTACGTACTTCGTTCAAAGCGCGATGCATTGGAATATATCAAAATGTACGGGTTGGAAGATACGCTTTTTCTTTCAGAATCTCTGACAATGAACCCTGTACATATTTCGTTTTCTAAAAAGTCAGCTTGTGCGCATCTTCTGGGGAAGTTTAATCAACTATTTGAGCAATATAAAAAAACGGGTATTGTTGAAAAGTTGTCCATCAATGCAATACAAGCTTATTGGTCAGGTGCTGAAGTGTCGCCATTATTTCCCCAAAAAAGCGCCGTGAACTAAATAGTCAGAGCCTGCTTATCTGTGAGGTTTTTCTAAGCTGTTTCGGTAGATGACTATCCAGGGATCATCAAACTCGGACAATCTTGGTTGGTTGCAGGGCCGATACACGGCGTAAATTGCTCAGCCCAAGAGAAAAACCGGCAAGGTGAACTGGGCTCCCGGACAGGAAAAAGCAGCATACTATTCCCCGGACGAATACCAAGAAAATAACAAATTTTGAGTTTCTATTGGCAGTCAAATTAGGCAGTTATTCTTTAATCACAGCGGACATTTCCATAATAGAGGGCACCATCTAAGGTGCCCATTTAATTTAAGCGATCACTGTGCTTAGCTCAAAGATATTGTCGCAAGCCTTGCCACATAGAGGAAGCAAGCAAAATCATATTACTGCTCTGCACCGCACCAGTAATCGGCTAACAGATTTTCCTAACCAATCAGACAGATGAACAAGGCTTCAAAAAGTTAAGAGAACATAGTGATAACTAGTTATAGTCTACAGGCGTACCGCGCATGACTAACCGCATCGCTAGCGGCACGTGGTCGGATATATCGTTGACGAAATCAGCCATTGATTTGTCAATCCTGACGATGGCGGCATCATCCCCAGAAATATCGGCAGGTGATAAATCCCGGCTTATCACGATATGATCAATGACTGAGCGTCGGCTACCGCCCACATAGGTGGCGGCATCACTGTCTGAATCATCGGCTGTCAGGGCAAACAAATCCGGACTGTCTTGCAGGGCCGCGAAGACTTCAGTGTTGAGAATATCGTTGTAATCTCCCCCCATAATTACAGGCAAACTTTGCTCATCTCGGATGTCTTTAATGATATTCACCAGTTTTTCTGAGGCCAGCGTTCGCCTCGCCCGGCTTGCCGCATCCCCAAATGCTTTAAGGTGCAGCACGATAAGCATAAATTTAACAGCTCCATGATTATCCGCCTTCACGGTACACTCGGCAAAGAGCGGTTCACGAGGGAAGGCTCTCTTGCCTCCACGGGTACGGGCATCCAGTAAGTCTGCATATTTCTGATTTAAATCGTCGCGAAGCATAACCTCGGTGGTATCGCGGTTATATAGCACCGACAAATCCTGACTACCCCGCACATCCAGTATTTCAAAATCAGTTTCAGTGCCTTTTAGCCTTAACGCCTCAACTAATTTTTTCATCGCGCCTTCCTGCACTTCAACCAGACCCATGACATCCATTGAGAAATCATTAATGATTGAGGCTACTTTGTTAACCCGTGTGTTACTGACACCATTATTAAAGTGCTCTATGTTCCAAAACATCACATCGGCAAAGTCTGCGCTGCCACGGAAGTTAGGCACTTCGCCTTCCAAGTCTTGGTCGTCCAGAACACCTTCAATATCAAAGAAGCCGAGAAAAGGAGAGGAACCTTGTACACCGCTGATTAACTCTGCCAGCAAGGCTGAGCTGGTTGATTCGCTGCGAGATCGCAATATCAAATCATTTACTATCGACGCAATCCGTATTCCTTCATTAATAGCACGTTGCGGCCCTTCCATCCAACCTGCATGATGCAGTGCCACAAGGTCCCAGTCGTCGTTAAATACAGGCGAACCTGACGAGCCTGGCTGCGTATCTGTACGGTAGTGCACCACATGATCACCCAGTGCCATTACCTGGTTATTGCGAAGGGCAACCTCTTTTGTCCGGCCTTCGGGATGTTGAACAATATTGACACGTTCATTTACGCTTACTGTGGTGGGATCCCTGAGAAGCCGGATTGCTGACCTATTTTCAATTGCGCTGGTATCGCAAGCGGTCACAGTATAATCTAAATCTTTATTGGTGATGAAAAAACGTTCAGGTTGCAATCGAACATTAATTGCATTTTCATTATCTTCATAATCAAATTGCACGATACTTGCCCTGGCTGTTGCTATATCTTCCAGTACATGATTGTTGGTCAGTATAAAAGAGCTGTTTATTATCAGAAAGCCGGTACCGGAGCTGACAGGCGTGCGAATTCGACAAACCGCATCTGCTTTACTGCTACCTTCATGCAGAAACGATGCTTTAAGCAGGTCATTGCTCAGGTCGATTTTTTCGTAATAGCGGGAAATTTCTTCCCGTGCCCCTTTACCCGCTTTAGTTAAACTGCCTTTGCCATGATCATAATTAACCTTAGCTACTTTCAAGCCTCTTTGGCGTGCCCGGCGGCAGGCGATATACGCCTCATCCTGGTTACTTAGCGGCCTGCTGGTAATAAAAGCGTCCTCACCGGGGCACTCCTGCTCAGGTAGTAACCTCAATTGTTCTGCGACCGCAGCTTCAATCATGGATTCAAACCGTGCTGCCACAGATTTAAATCCATTGTTGTCAGGATGTAGCTCGTCAAACCAGAGTTCCTCGGCCACAGCACCGCGACAATCAATGTAGCGAACATTGCCGGCAAAGTTACTGACCAGTGACTGTAACGCCGTATTGAAACGATTAATCATTTCATACACGATAGCGGTCTGATCATCAGGGTTTTCAAAACCAACAGAAGCAAGAGGTTTACCTAACCACCTGCCTTTTTTCGCAATAGCCCAATCATAGCCGTGCACACAAATTACCAGAAGAGGGAACCGCGATGTAAGCCGTGTAAATAGCCCGCTATAAAGCGCGATAAGCTCGGTCAGGAAGTCATCAAACCTGCTGTTGATATAGCTTGAAACAGGGCGGCGAGGATCGTTATTATCAAAAGGGTCTACCATAGTGGCCAAACGCCTGTCACCGACCATATCATTACCGCCTGCACTCAACAGCAATACATCAGGCTTCTCCTTAACAACGGCATCGGTGATTTCATCTTCGTCAATCATGTCATTGAGTAAATGCCCGGCGCCGCCAAGACTGTATATCGCGTACTTATCGAACAACTGATCGATGACGTCCTTTAAAATAATTGGATACTGAAACCAGGAATCTCCCTCTGATACTATCCGTATACCTTGGTAACCGCTGTTAATTTTACGTCGATACTGTTTCTGTCTGCGCTTTTTGCAAAGCCAGTTGAACGCCGACAGCAAGACCTCCCCCTCATCCTCTCCCATTTCCACGCGTTCGGGGTTTATCTTTATTGCCGGAGAAAACGCTAATGAGTTTTTTTCATCAATTTGAAGGTATTGAGCGATACTGGATTCGTCAATATCCAAATTTTTCACCATGTCCAGCAGTTGACGGTAAGTGATCTTTTTTTGTGAAGTTGCCATATCTTTCCCTCCAGGGTTGTTGGCTACTTAACACAAGTGCACTGACACATAATTTTCTCTCACTCAAAGTAGTGGTGTATTGGCGAGTTTAATCTTGTAATTGTAACTATTGCGTATTCCGGTGAAGATGATCAGCTATTACGGTTGGCTGTGCTCTAATTATCTAGGACACAAGGCTTTTAAGGTGTGATTTCAGACGCATACAAGCTATTTGCAATCGACATGACATGTGCTAACGCCGATAAATAGCCGACAGCCAAACAAAAACAGGCCCGGCGATTATTCAAACCTTCTGTAATAACTCATGCCAATGTAACGTGGACGAATGATAGTCTCGGTACTGTCCCAACTACTACTGCCGCGTGATAGTTGTGCGCGCTTGTCGGTAAGATTATTGACCGTAAAATTAACGCCCCAATTTTCCATATTCACGCCCAGAGAAAAATTAACAACGCCGTAGCTCTTATTCATCTGACGTTTATCGAAACTGGTATCACTGGTTGAGAATTTAAAAATATCGTTGTGTGATTCACCGACATAGGAATAAACCAACTGGGCGAAACTGTCGAAACCACCAACAACAAAATTGTAACGGTTAACAATATTCGCTTTAAATTCAGGTACATTAGGCAGCTCTGTTCCTTCGGGAGAAAAATTACTGCCTACCAGCAAGTCTTTAGCAAGTTCCGCCTGATTGAAATTGAAAGCGGCACTAAGGGTCCAGTCATTAGTCACCAGATATGTCAGCTGGGATTCCAGGCCCACTATCTTAGCTTCACTGGCATTGATGGTCACCGCAACCGGGGTTTCATAGGACAAGTCGTAACGGGTGAACTGCATATCATCCCAGGTCATGTGATATAACGCCCCGTTCCAGCGAAGCTTGTTGTCCAGCCATATGGTTTTCCAGCCAAATTCTGTATTGGTAATAATATCGGCGTTATAAATTCGCTCAACAAAAGCGGATTCATCCCGGTTGATCCCTCCTGCCCGATAGCCTTCAGACCAGGTAAGGTAAAGCATTTTTTTATCATCAAGCTTATAGCTGGCATTTAATTTAAAAATACTGTCACTTTCATCGTCTTGAATATCAACATCAAGAATGGGAAACCCGGGGGCGATCAAGCCGTAACCAGAAATCCCGGACAAACGACTGTCATTTTTAAAGAATCGTGCGCCAACCGTGAGCGTGGTTTGCTCACTCACCCCGTAGCTGAGCTCACCAAACAGGGCTGATTGTTTATCCTTGCGTGTCTGGTCGGTTAAATACCAGAGATTGGGCTCGCCAAAGGGGCTAAAATCAGCACCTTTGGCTAATCCCTCCATTTGCCATTCGTGCCGATAATCATGGCTGGTATCTTCATAATATAAACCGACAATATATTGCAATGGACTGTCATTAACGGACTGAAGGCGCAGTTCGTGGCTGTCGCGCTTATAATGGTTATCTTCATAATGAAAAATAGCCATGCTGGTACAGTCGACATCGGCAGTGCCGTAATATTCACAACCGTAATATTGGATCCAGTTGGTGGAAAAATAATCGGCATAATCGGTGTAGTCATTGAAATATTCAACATCCCGCTCCATAAATGAGCCTGCGTAAACCAAAAGGGTCTCTCCCAGTTGGCCTTCCAGCGTTAATGCTGCCTGGTCAAATTCATCGGCCATTGAATCAGGTAAAAACCGTTGAACTTCCAGATCGCCCACCTCACCGTTCGGGCTTTGAGGATCATGAAACCAAACTCCTTGGGTGTCTTGTTTTTGCCTCAGATAACTCGCCGTTGCCGTCCAGTTTTCATCCAGGTTTATCTTTAAGGCTGCCCTGGCGCCTTCATTGGTCAGCTCATTAAAATCATCTTTGATTGAGTTATTATTATGCTCTTCTACCGTGGAAAAACTGCCGCCGTCGGTCAGTAATGCATAGGTACGGGTACCGGCAATATTATCGATATAACCGCCCTCTTCTTTCTTCCAGGCAACGAGCCGTATGGCCGTACTTTCCGACAAGGGAATATTGACAAAGCCATCGAGAGAATAACTGGTATCGCCCTGATGAGTCGAACCGTAACTGATATCAAATTGTCCCTCAAAAGCATCGGTATCCGGCTTATTGGTAATAATTCGAAGCGTTCCGGCTTGCGAGCTAACACCAAACAAGGTACTTTGCGGGCCGGCAAGTGCTTCAACCCGTTCAATATCATAAATATGGACATCAAGGTTACGGCCAATAGCAGTTACCGGCTGTTCATCAAGGTAGACAGCAACACTGGGAAGCGAGCCCGATGCATTACCGTCACCACCATCTGATGCTCCCCGCATATAAACCTGGCTTCTACTGGGTCCGGAAGTCTGAAACGAAACACTGGGCAACAAAAGGGCGTAGTCCTGGAAGCTGCTTATCTCAAGCTCCTTAAGAGCAGCATCGCCGAATGCTGTGATGCTTGACGCAGTATTCTGAATATTTTCAACGCGTTTACCTGCTGTAACCACTATGGTTTCAATGCCCGATTCGGCATTAGCATGCGCTTGGTTTGACACTTCATTGCTCTTTTGTACCGCTGTATTCCCGGCCTCTTCAGCATTGACCGAAGTCATGGTTGCCGCAGAGCCCACCACCAAGGTTGAGAGCGCTAGATGGTGAAAGTTTATCGCCTGAAATGAATCTCGGATTGCCGCTAGCAATGGCTTGAATTGAGTAGGCTTATTTATTTTACTCTGGCTGGCATCAATCATAGCAAACTTGCTTCTACTCACACGTTAGCGGTAAACATTGCCCTTAAAGTTTAGAATAACCTCCAGGTTAACTCCATATAGCGGAATATGCTCATAGTGATAAACGGGGAGTAAATACTTAGGGTTATAATACCGCAACCCCAGATGTTAAAAATCAGGTCTGCACCACCACTTACATCGAATACCTGTTGATGTGGTAATAGCTGCCATTCAAAATGGCAATTACGTTTAGTAAGCAGAGAAAAATAGCATGATAGAGATTGCTCAATACGGGCAACCATCCTTTGTCGACTATATTTATGATTCGACGTGCATTCACCTTCCCCGCAATAGAAAGACGCGGCATATCAAGGTGTCAGTATATGATCATTCGGGAATAAACCATTTAGTAATAGCCTGATACGAACCAGACCTTATGGTCACATCCTTTAAATTAATACCGGTTGTCTTTTGATAATGTTGCTTGATGATATTATGAAATTCGTACTTATAAATTTGAGGCTCTTCTGAATAGGTTCCTTCGGGAGGTTGAAACTCGACGTCAACTGTCAAATGGGCATTTTCGATAACCGGATCAAAGACCCTAAAGTTGCCGCCGTTACCGGCACTGAAGGTGAACTCCTGGAGCTGTTCTGAAGAATTGCCACCTCCTTTTCTAAGTTCCATAAATGAGCCACCACCAGCTCCTCCCTTTAAAGCCTGGCGTAAGCCTAACAGACGATTAAGTACTTTATGCCAAAAGGGGGCGCCTAATCCGGCAAACAAGCCTGATATGATAATTCCCACAATGACATATAAGTTCAGGTTTTCCCCCTTTGGATAATAATTTCCTATCCAACCAATTTTCAGGTCATATTCCTGAAGCTTGTCCAGTTGTTGATTGTTAAGTCGGATCAGGCGCTCCAGTTCACTTCCTTCCACCTGATCGAGTTTGTCTCCATTACCATAAAGTTGATTTTGTGCTGTAACCAGTTGATCATTGATTAATGATTCTCGTAACTCTGGGTTGTTACTGAGAGCCTCATATAAGTGAAATGAATTGATATTAAGAACAAAACAAACAACCAAAGCAATTGCGGTTGTGCGCTTAGCGGTCATCACTTGAAAATCACGTGTGAACTCCTCATCAACTTCCTCAAAAGCATTTCTCAGGGAATTAACAAATATCTGCGGCTCAGCAATATCCGGTGCTGCATTAACCAACTCTTGCGGAATAGGCTTTATATCCAAATGAAAGCGTTTTTTCCGCTTTTGCTCTTTTGTCAGCTCCTGAGAAGGTTTATTAGCGTCTTTAATTTTTTCAAAAAGCCCTGTTAATTTTTCTCTTTGAGCTTTGTTAAGGCCATGAGCTGTAATAACCTCCTGTAACTCCCTGTCTAATTCCCTGATAAATTTTTCGTAGAATATGTTTCTGGTGCCCAGATAATATCGGACAATGTCAAGGAGAAGTGACGATATCTGAGCAACTATCAGCATAATGATACTGAATCCGATAAATGTATCTAAATTTTCCATAGTCTGTTCCTACGCAAAAATAATCGTGGATTGCTTATCAAAATCGGAGCCGGCAAACAAAGTAGGTTGATCTATCAGGTCAATAGCCGGGATCATATATCCCTTACCTTTACTGCCGGCGATATGCATTCCTAACAGAACTTTTTTGGAGTCATCTACAACCGGAGAGCCGCTGTCACCGGCTCTTGTATTGGTGTCATATTCAATCATTACCCGATGAAATGCCCGGTTTTTGTGCCCCTGATATTGATCATAAACAACGGCCTTATCTATACCCCGAAAGACATTAAAACCCGATGCTTTTTTAGCTCCTCTCGGTGTCATCACCCATCCGCTCTTGGGTGTATTTTCAGGATAGTAAATGTAATCATTTAATTTAGGGGCACCTGTTTTCTTCTTTAATTCTTCAATGTGCGCTTTTTTTTCAGCGTCATTCATGCCTGAAAAATCAATTTTAGCCAATGCAGCATCAAAGCTGGGTAACCCCTGCTTCTCAAAATAAAGGTTACCTCTAATACAACCATCGTATGTAGCCACTTTGGTCTCAGGGTCGTCCGCAAAGAAGATATTGGTATGCTTATCGTAGTGAGGGAAATTATGAAAGGTCAGCCCCAACACATGCAGGCAACTCATTAGATAATAACCTTTATCTTCATTCTTGCTCCCTAAAATCCTGACAATGGCAGTAACCGAACCTTTATCATGAATGTTAGAGTCATCATCCCTTTTAACTAAAATTTGTGACGCCATTATTATCCTCCTAACTCATCTTGCAGCATGATCGCCGCTTCGGTAGCTTGAGGAAACGATATAGAGTCGACTTTGACACTTTTCCCTTTCGGAATTTTATTTAGCCCACGCCTGATATGAGAGCGAATAACAAACTTAAGCGTATCCAGATCACGCACCGCGAAGTTCTTGCAAAATGCCGCTTCGCTAATTGGCTCAACAATCACTTCAAGATTTCGCTTAGTTTCATCATATTCAACCAGTTCTAAGTTTAAGAGGCTTGGACAGCCGGTGGGAATAGCAGTTTCCATGGCACAGGTGAGTAGGCCATTATTAGATGTTTCATCGCAGGTAATTTTTTCACCTTTTAATGCAGCCTCATATCTAGGTCCCTTATTAATTTCTCCTTTTGTTACGCTTTTACAACCAATATCCTTTAAGGATTCATCTCCGTTAAGTTTCTCCAGCAATTGTTTTACCAGCTCCTCTTGCGCTACCACATCCGAGTCACCCGGATCGCCCAGTATTTCAATTTTACCGTTAACTTTCGCACCTGAAGCATCCGGAATCAGCGAATAATCTTCTTGTAGCACGTAACTTACGTCACCATCCTTGTTAATTTTATAAGTGGACGGAGCCTCAGTAGCGCGCCAAGCACTCAATTCAGGAGCTGTACAAGCTTTAGGGGGTTCCGGCTTTTTTGCCGTGGCCGGCTCCTGCTCCTTTACCGACGACAAGAACTTAATTAATGGAGCAAGATCTCCGGAGCCTGCCGCACCGGGATCCCCTTTGGTGCCGGTTTTGTCGTAAAGCTCGCCGAATGGCTCAGTATTCTCATCAATTCGTTCAATAGCCATGTAGCGGAAGGTATTAAAACTAATATATTGGTAGGGGTATCTGGGCACCGTAAAGCGACCTGTCAGATCATTCTGGTGTGTGCGGGCATCCTTGATAGCATCAGCATTGAACATACTGGAGAATGAAGATTTTGAATGATCTTTAAAGGTATCCAACGTAAGGGTTGGCGAAATTGCTTTACGTTCCTGCAATTCGCGAGGTTTTATAATGGGGTAAAAACCTTTGGCAGCATAATGCACTACTACTATCTTCAAAGTGATAGGTTTGGTGATATCTACCGATGCCAGGTCTTCTGCCAGGTTTGTCACTTCGCTGTCGGCATCACTTTGAGCCAAAATATCTTCCTGGGCATCAGCAATCCCTTTAGTCACTTTGCCAGCGAAACCCAATACATCACCAGCAGCAGCTCTTGCCAGATCGACACCAGTATCAAGTAATTTAAAAATACGTTCATTAAGCTGACTGTTGTCTACAAGGGCATTATAGCTTTGCAAGCTCCAGCCCTGCCCTAAGTTCAATTCAAACTTAACATTGCCCAGCCCCTGCTTTTTAGATATGGCATATTGTTCTTCAAAATCAGGCACATAAGCAATATCAAAGTTACCTCTTAAAGGTTGATAAGCAAAGGCGCCATTATCGTTAGTCACTTTTTCTTCGGCAATGCCTGTATTGGTGACAGGCGTAACAGGAGGGAGAGTTATATTATTACTTGGCTCTTCGGCTGCGGGCTCTGCCTTTGCCTCAGCAGGCGTTTCTTCCGCAGCTTTCAGGGCTTCCCCTAAATTTTTAAGGACATTAGCACTATCAATTTTTGTTTCATCTGAACTATCCGAACCACCTGAAGAACTTTCACTCTGTGCTCCTGCATCTTTATCATCACCGCTTCCCTTACCGCTGCCGTTAGAATCTTTGGTAGTTTCTGATAAACCTTGTTCATTCTTCTTTTTTCTTTGCAAAACAGACATCGACGAAATTTCAAGATTTTCAAACGGGCCATTGACCTTTCTCCAATTCAACTCCCCCGAATCTGAGGCTGATTCGATCGAAACTACATTAGAAATAAGAACCGACTTGCCATCCAGAGACATTGTCCCGGTTGCCAAATAAATATCCGTTCGAATTGGAAACGACTCAAACACATTGATAAAAGGCCTGGGCAAATAAAAGCGAAAGCCTTCAATATTATCGGCTTCAGCCTGCATTTCATCCGTCCACAAAGTGTACTGGGTTGGCGTAGGTATTTTTTTTACAGATACACCAGCACAACCAACAAGTACCACAAGGTAAGCAGCTAAGGCTAAACCCCATTTTAGATTAAACCGTGATAACTTAAGAGCCATTCCATATTCCTTCAATTACAAATTATAGGTATGTAACAACGCATTAACGTAAAAGTTAATAATAGAAGTTAATTCAGAATATGAGCAACTTTGGATACCTAGAGACTTATTATCAAGTCACTAAAGCACCACATTGATTGTAAAAAACAACCATAAGAGTTCTATTGCTGCTGAATTTTGCAGTTTTAGTAAAAAGCAATAAAAATCAAAGAAATAAGGACGAGAACAATCACCGAAAACAATCTCTGGATATAAAGATTAAAGCTAAGAGATAGTTGCGGTCCTCAAAAACTTATAAGATACGAAATATTTGATATTATTTAATAAACACCTAAACGGTAAACAAGGCCAAAAAGAGCATCCCCCACGACAATAGCAATTTCCCTAAATAACATTTTCACGAAGAAGCATCAAACATATAAAAAAAGCGCTAAGAAATATATCAAAGCGCTTTTCAAGTAAACTCTATTACTTACGAACTAAAGCAGCAGCTCCTCTATTGCTGTCACCAAGAAATAAGAATTTTCCATAATTTAAGCCGTTGTTCAGCTCCTGATATCTCATTTTAGCGTCAGATCCTGGCATCATAATCATACAGCCGGTATCCAAACTCTGCCGCTCAATATCTTCTGCTAACGGATTACATTCAGCCGCATTTACTTCCAACCCAGCATAAAATAAATACATAGGGCCATGTCCCTGACTGCCAAAAAAGACTTTTTCAAACTCTCTATCATGATCCGACTTCAATAATGCACTTAACTCAGTCGCAGTAGCCCAACGCCAATCGCTCAATGAGCCGCCAAAAGCCAAAGCTTCTTTAATCTCTTTAGAAGACATGTGCGCTATGGTTTTAAAGCGCATCCAAGTTAAACCGCTTAGCTCAAGTTGAGCACCATCGGCGTCTGAGATCTCAGTATAAGCATCCCACTCCCAAGCTTCTTTTGGTTTAACATAATCATGATTAACAATCAGCAAAGGAACAGCATTATGTTGCTCAGAAGCCCAGCTTTCAACGCGGTCAATAGCAAAACTATAATCCTTCTTTAAGGTACACAGGCTGCCACCGAAGGATACGCTGCCATCCGTTGTACAGGTACTGTTACCAGTTAAATCACGTTTAGAAGCGCCATACTGCAACTCACGAACTTCAAAGCTATTGTTAGCAATCACCTGATCAATAAAGTTAAGATCGGCTCCGGCCAATAAAGCTGTGACTTCTGCTGCCGTCGCAAAACGAGTGTCGGCAAAATCTTCACTCCAACCAAGATTCTGACCCTGGCCTCTGACTTCCATGCCACTGATCCAAGTTAACCCCTGCAAATCAAAGCCATATTGAGCAGCAGTTGCTGCATCTATCGACTCGTGCAGTCCAACAGGATTAGCCTGGGCTGCCAAAGAACTCAACGCTAACACCGAACTTATTAATATATTTTTCATTTTAAACATGTTACTTCCAAATAAGTTAATAGCGATAATTGAAATAATTACCTTAATAACTCCTCATCTATCATTCCCTAAAGAGCCATTCGCTAATTATTTATGACGATATGTAGAATCCATTTCAGTTAACTCCGCTTAACTGAAAATTAAATAATGTTATTCCATTGATTACTAAGATAAGTTAATTAAAACACAACCAAAAATAAACATCAAATAAACATCAAATAAACATTTTTGACACTAAACATTAACCTTATTGGAGTCTATTATATTTATGACTAGTTCCTCCTTATTTAAGATCATTAAGCACTCGTCTTCACTAACCTGCAAAACTTGGCAGTAATAGCTTTGTTATATTTTTTGTCCGCTAGCTTATGCAAAGGAAAGCTCTACAGCAGAGCAACTATATGACTGCTAGAGCAAGCCGCCCCTTAACCTTTTGAAAAAAATGAATTTTATAAGAGAGCAAGATAAGTCATCGCTATAGTCAATTTATGACTGTCCGGTGTCACTACCCGTAGCAACTTTCCCCTAAGCACAATACAAGATTCAAGCTTGACCGGCACATAGTTAATGTCGATGCACAGGCTCTTCACCGCCGCCTCAAAAATAGTTTCCTGTACAGTAATTTGCAGATAAATGGGACATTTTACTTTGCCGAGCCTGGCTCTGAAATCTGATGATATTCAGCCATGACGTACTTCACGTTAGTTCGTTGTGGATAGCGACCTCTGGGTGTTACTGTACTCAGGGGCTGCGACTTGGATTGTTGTACAAAGTATTGGAACACATAAAAATCACTACTACCCACCAGCGATGATCAACGTAAAAGCATCTCAATAGTAGAGCAGCACAAGGGCTGTCTATCATTACAGCTGGTACCAACCAACTACTTAACGGGAGCAAGCACTGAGTCAGTCATCCTCTAACGGGAAACGTTCTTTCACCAATCTTGCATAAATATCAGTAGCCTTGCGCATAAACCTGATATTTAAGGTTGAGACTTTATCGGACAACAAATTGATAAGCTCAGCTTTGACATCCTCAACTGCTTTATGATTACTTTTACGCTCAGAGATGAGAGTAAATATTTTCGTACGAACTTCTCCCCAGTCTTTATAAAGTGTTGCAATAACTCTTCTATCTGACTCAGGGAACACTTCAATCATTGCCGCAGGATCAAGTAAACCATGTTGTGCTGACTCAACTTCAATACTGACAATTTGATCAAGCATGCTTTGTCCATAATCGTCGAATTTGCTATCGCTATTAAAGTCTTGTGACAGTCTATCTAACAGAGGGTCGATAAACTCAAATTTGAATCTGCCACCAGAAATCAATCCGGAAAGTAAAAACCCTAAATCTTCATGTTTCTTAAAATCAGAAGGTAATTGCTCAACCAGCATAATGAAGAACTTGGAATCTCCATTTAAATACTTGTCAACACGAGAGAGTTGTGGACGATAAAAACGCCTGGTTTCCTGAGAGTAGAATAAGGTTGTCAGAGGAGAAGGATTCCAGCCAACCGTGAGCACCGTATTTACGGACTCTTCTAACTGTAAGAGCCATAACGGCGGTGAACCGGTACCCGTGCTTTGAACAAGGTAATTTTTAAATTCATCCCATTTCATGCTTTTTTCTTGCGTGCGAAAAAGCATTTGACTCTTACTTCCAAACACCACATTTACATTTAACCAGTCTTCGTCACGCCACTCTCCAGTTGTATTTTTTACAATTAATTCAAGACGAGGTAGATAAAAATATTGTTTTTCAACCGTATTACTGCGATTTTCCAGAAACGCCTCAGCAATTCGCGAGGCGGACGCTATTAGATTTTCATGGGAGCTTAATGGGTTACTGCGAATAGGGTTGTCATCTGGATAAGACAGAAAATTGACTAAAAAATTAAATAATGCTGAATTATGGTAAAACTGATCTGATGCATATTTATTTGTTCGTTCGTCATCTCCAATTTGAGGTTTATACACTTCGGCTTTATAGCTTTGATAATCACTAAACGGCTTAGGCCATTCATCTGAATCATAGAGACAGCAAAGGCGAGAGTCAGTGTTTCCTGCGCTGTTAGCGGCTAAAAAATAAGAGCCTTCAAAGATGGGCCATTGCCAATCTTTACCTTGGTTGGTATAAATCAGCAATAGCCAATCGCTGTCATTGAGACTGTCCCGTAACTGCGTTTTATAATTAACGCCGGCTCTAAGACTATCATCGGCTTTAAACACCTCAATACGTTCATCGTAACCAACAAGTTCTTTTTTTATAACCTCTGCGACATGATTATCCTCAGATAGATAACTAAGGAATACGCGGACCTTTTTAGGTGTATTCATTGCTCTCCCCTTTATTTGATTAAGTATTCTTCAACTTAATTGATTACAATTATTCGCGCTTAGCCCGTAAAAATGACCAGGCCAACAGGGGCAAGTTTTACTTTTTTAGCATTATCAATGACGACACGGATGATAATGGAGGAAGAACCCAAAGCAGTTGCCACTTCACTTATACCAGTGTCTATATAGAGGGAAACCTCTCACCAACCATAATAAAAAATTTACAGATAATGTTGAGATAAACATCAACGCCACTAATCCCCAAAATCTAAAGAAGCGACATAGTTAGAAGTTATTCAGCGGTGAGCTGACTGAAATTTCCATATTAAAATCAAGCACTTAGAACAACTACAACGGTTTTATTTGCCAGGTTCATTTTAATAACACTTTTCACTCAGGCAATTAACATCATTCTGTTTATGGCTGTGCAGCAGTGTTGTCTTACTTAAAATCTTAATGTCATCCTAGAGGTTTTAGCGCACTGCGCAAATGTTCGGTTAGATGCTCTGGTTGGGCTTTAGTCAAAGACACTGAGTCGCAATTTTGAAAATGACTGAATTTTGTGATGGCCTCGACAAATGCGCTAGTAACGGCCTCTTCATCAAAATGGTGTTGCTCCAAATACAGCGATTTGATCTCTAAATGGCTGATTTTTCTATGGGCTTTACAATCTATCCGGCCTATAAATTCATTGCGATAGAGTAGCGGCAGGCAAAAGTAACCATATTGTCGTTTGGCGGCAGGTACATAACATTCTATCTGATAGTCGTATTGAAACAGTGCTTTGAGCCGTTCCCGTTGAATAACGCTGTTGTCGAATGGCGAAAGAATCAACATGCGGTTGTTTAACCGGGGAAGGGAGCGCTCGAGTGCCCCCGTTTCCAATATGAATATTTCACCGCTGCTCACCTTGACTTGTTCTAATGTTCCCTGCGCTAATCTTTCGTTTACCAAGATTTTTACCGCTTTACGCAATGCTGCATTTCGGCGCAAATAGGTCAGTCCTTTAAGTGATGCAAAGCCATGACAGCGCAACTGCTGGTCTACCATGTACTCAGCAAATTCTTCCATGCCGGGCATTTGTGAATTTACCTGGGAGGGCAATACCCGCTCCGTGAGATCATAGGTTTTCTGAAATCCTTCCCGGCTGCTAACCATCAGGTCGCCTTCCATATACAGCTGTTCAAGTGCCTTTTTGGCAGGCTTCCAGTCCCACCAACCGGCACGTTTTGTGGTGTTCGTTTCTATATCGCGGGAGCGTATCGGACCATCAGAACGTATGCGGGCCAACAACTCCCCCATAAGCTTCTTATCATGGGTTTTATGCCAATGGGTTTGCCCGCTCTTAATAGCGTGCTTATAAGGCAAAGAAAAGCGAAAATCGGCGATAGGTAAAAAAGCCGCCGCGTGTGCCCAATATTCAAAAATGTCTCCGTTGAGCAGCAGCTGGTTTGTCATGGCCGGCTTGAAATCAGGCACTCTGGAGTGAAAAACATGGTGGTGTGCTCGTTCCACTACAGATATGGTGTCGATCTGTACATAACCTATGTGGTTGATCGCTTTACGTGCCCCTGCTAAACCACGCCCATAAGGCTGAGCCTGTAGCAAGCCTTGTGCAGCCAGGGCAAGACGGCGTATACGCGCCAGGTCTCGTGGAGATTTAATTTCAATCATGGTCATACTTTCCGGCTACTGACAGAAGGACCTAGCTTACACAATGTACTAGTTCCCCTGAACAGCTTTTAGGTATTGTTGCGCTTTACAAAACGAGCGTAATTCTCTACCAACCGGCAGATTCTTTCAGGTTGCACACCATGCAATTTTTGATGCTTTTCCAAAGGTGCGCCAAAGCCTTCCATCTGTACAACCAATTCATCCAGGTTTAATACTTTGATGTGATCTTTAATGAGATAACCTTTAGGGAGTGAGCTTGACGGGCTATTACCTACAGTAGTTTCCAATACCCCATTATTTATTTTCCAGGTATTATCGTAATAGTCTATTTCTGGAGACCCTGCACCATTCATAGAAACAGCAACAACGCATTTACGACCACTGGCAGTAAAACCCAGTTGGCTGTATTCATAATTACCTGTGCCGTAATCTTTTAAATGCCATACACCAACAATTTTCTCTTCAGGCTTTACTTCAACTTTTGTGCTTGCACAGCCGGTAAGTAAAATAACAGCTCCAGTTAACACTGATAAATATTTCACGGATACTCCTTAATACCTAATGCAGCTTTGGACAGCCAACATTTAATTTCTGCTGCTGACAATATCACGCAAACAGTAAAAAACAACGGTAAAAATTTATTTTACTGTTGAGTCATCATTTTTCAGTTCAATGTCTGCCCCCTATAAGTGAAAAGCTGTTGTCAAATAATGGGAAATCAAGCCAGCTTGTTTATTCTTTTTCAAGATCTAATGAAAATGCCCGAGCTTTATCGTGACCCGGAGCCAGCGCCAAGACTTTACTATTGTACTCAATAGCCATTTCCAGGGACTCAAGGCGAAAATAACAAAGAGACATATAATGATAAGTTTCGGCCTGTTCGCCGCTACAGGCTAAAGACTTGGTAAAAAATCCCAGGGCATCATTCCAGTAATTGCTTGTATATAATAAAATCCCCAACATATAGGCAATATCGTCTCCCTGAGGTAAGTAGAAATGATTATCCCAGACCTTAGCCGCCAGCTCACGGACCATACGCCGGGCAAGCACCGGATTTTCCTCCGCTGTGCTGATTAACCCCGGTAGCACAGCTGAAAAGCTGACACTACTCCAGTGACACCAGCGCAAGTTGGCAACCAACTCATGCCACTGCAATTCATCCGCGCGGCTTTCAATTAACGACTGTAAAACATAGAAATCATCCGGGCTAAAAGATTCCACCACTTTAGCGTAAGCCTGTTTGGTATGCTCAATGTCCTCACCTAACCCTCCCACCATCGCCATAATAGAAATAGAAAACTGTCGATCCGGGATATTCAATACCGTGCCACCATTACTGGCAAAGTGCTGAGAAAGCGCATGTAAATTGACCATCATAGAAAAACTATTACCATGCAGTACTAAGTCAGGCGGCACATCACCACGCCAGCTACTTTCCTCCGAAAAAGCTTTGTCGGCGAGCAAAACCAAGCTCGGTGCAGTAGTAAACGCTCGGATACGGGCAAGCGCATCCATGGCGGTGTTGGGGAAGGTTATCGTACTGTCCATCATGCGAGCACTGTAGTTCTGCAATATAGCATTTTTACTCTCATCCTCATATCGCCGGTTATTTATCGGACGATATTGAAAATGCAGCTCCATATCAAGCAAGCTGCTCTCAGCTTCAAGCTGACTATCCCCTTGCCCTGTGCCGGTTAACCCCAAATAACACTCTTTAATTTCTCCAGCTTCAATACGAAACACATCTTGTGGGATTGAATCAAAAATATAGTTACATAAAATAATCAGCGGGCAACTATCTCCCCCTTTTTTCAGTACTGTACCAGAGCCTCTTAGTTGACAAACATCATCATGCAAAACATCAAAATGGGCGCAATCTAGCAGGCCATCCTCAAAATAGCGCCGTAGCCTAGGGTGCTTTTGCCATGCCTCTATGTTTTGCTCACAGAAATCAGTCAACACATAGCACATCTCCAGTTCATTAAGGCCCGCGGCAGAGCGCAAACTTTGCCAGAGTTCTCTTACCAGGAAAAAACCTAACTGTCCGTGACCAGCCCCCAACTCCACAACATAAAACTTTTCTGTTTGCGGATATGAACTATTTCGATAATCTTTTAAAAATGACTCAATCAAGTGGGCATAGCATTGTGCAACCTGCGCATTAGAAGTGATGTGATAGGGGATCTCTTTACTTCCCCATAATGCAGGCCCGCCATTTTGATAATAGTGCCTTTGCGCGTTCCAGATTTTTGATTCGGAGAAACGTGTATAGTGAATATCATGAATACAAGGCGGTGCCTCGGGAATATTCGAAAAAGAATGATTCATCAAAATAAGCTCCTGTTATCGTGGGAAGAAAGTGATGGTTTTTCGATTCGCAGCGCCCAGGGCAGAGTTAGGAGCGACAAAACGATAGCCCCCGAGGGCATTGCCGTGCCCGGCCACAGCATTGTGACCGCCCTGGGTTCCCGTTCTTGCCGGAGCCCCGACGGGAGCAGTAAAGTTGAATGCATTACCTTTTGCCATAACATTCCAATTCTGAAAATCTGGAATGCTGCCATTGGCATTGACGCGATTTACCGCAATCAATTCTTCACCGGTGAAACGTCGACGCCGAACATTACCTCCCGGTAATTGACGATGCGCATAATAAGCTAATGCCGCTACATCAGGATGATTGCCCCCGAGACCGTGAGTAGCAGGATTTCCCGGATCATTAAAGACCCCATGTGCCGAGGGTGCTCCCTTATATAACCTTCCGGGATCATCAACATTGTGATGTAAAACATGATCGACACGATCATGCTGAACCTTATGCCACGGGGTGTGCTGCCACTCCAGCCCGTAAGGGTCGACATAAGAGGTAGGATTGGCATGAAGATGTGCGGAGGCGATCTGCGTTAATGTACGTGCATTCTTAATTTCATTCACGACATTTTTCATCCTGCCGTGATGCGCAGCTTTGGCTTGTTGCATTTGTACTATACCCGGCAGTGCCTGGGCCAACTTATCCCGCGCTTCATGGAAGCGTTGTTTGCGCTGTTGTGTTGCCGCAATTCCCGGCAGCGCCTGGCCAAGCTTGTCCCGCGCCTCCTGGAAACGCTGTTTGCGTTGTTGTGTTGCCGCAATTCCCGGCAGCGCCTGGCCAAGCTTGTCCCGCGCCTCCTGGAAACGCTGTTTGCGTTGTTGTGTTGCCGCAATCCCCGGTAGCGCCTGACCAAGCTTATCCCGCGCCTCCTGGAAACGCTGTTTGCGTTGTTGTGTTGCCGCAATCCCCGGTAGCGCCTGACCAAGCTTGTTCCGTGCCTCCTGGAAACGCTGTTTGCGTTGTTGTGTTGCCGCAATCCCCGGTAGCGCCTGACCAAGCTTGTTCCGTGCCTCCTGGAAACGCTGTTTGCGTTGTTGCGTTGCCGCAATTCCCGGCAGCGCCTGGCCAAGCTTGTCCCGCGCCTCCTGGAAACGCTGTTTGCGTTGTTGTGTTGCCGCAATCCCCGGCAGCGCCTGACCAAGCTTATCCTGCGCTTCCTGAAAACGTTGTTTGCGTTGTTGTGTTGCCGCAATCCCGGGCAGCGCCAGACTAAGCTTATCCCGGGCAGAGTGGTAGCGCTGGTAACCAGGATCCATTTTCATTCGGCGCATATGCCGCATTTCTTCAGAAGAGCCGGCAACCTGCCCCCCCAACTTCTGCCCAGGCGGCTTGTCGGCATCATCAAAAACGGTAAAACTGGACGATGGCTCGGGATCATCTCCCGGGCTACCACTGGCGGTCTTGAGACGAGGTGATAACGTTAAACTGAGCCTGGAGGGATTACTTTGCTGTTGATTATTTACCGTTTGGGGATTCGTTTCACGCCCTTGAGCTTCCTGCTGCTGATGATCGGCCCTATAGCTAGGATCTAGGCGTAACAACCTCCTATGACGTATTTCCTCCCGGGACAGCTGAGGCTCGACCTGAGCCGTGTTGGTATCAACGTTAGGGTGCGGATGCAATTCTGGGCTTGGTTGTGGCTGCAGAGTTTTTGTCGTTGTGGTAGCTGAGCCCATGGAAAAAACCAAGCGCTGTTGATCAGCAGGTATGCCCTCTTTATCTCTGATTTTCTTTTTAACGGCTTCAATACTTTCAGACCTTTCAACATTAATAGTACGGGAACCACTATTCCTTCTACCTTGTTGCCTGGAATGACTCATAGACACTTCGCCGATTAAAGATACACTAGACTCAAAACATACAAGACTTATACCAAGCTAAACCAATGTTTTTGCAATGGCCAGTACGCTATTCCCTATAACTGGAGTGATATAATGAAAACCCGACTCGATCGCCGAAATTCAAGGTTTAAGCCGTGTATTGTGCTATTTCTGAACCTATATCCCTCACATGGCTTTCTTGTTCGACATCAAAAAATTAAAAATAGCCTAAAGTAAACATTAAAGACCCGGGTTAGAACATGAAGAGCGGGTCAATCTTTACCCGGACTAATAACCGGGCAATATTTGCTAAAAAATGCTTGGATTGTTAAATGTTTATTTTGACCGATAACAATATAACGATTACCGTTAAAGACTAGGGGAAGCTCCATTACCTTATGAATAACCCCCCCTCTTATAAATAAGTAAATTCTTTTAGCTTGGAATAGAGCCTATAGTCGTTATCAATGAGCTTTCATCATTAATGCTCGAGGTTTAAAATTAATGAAAAATTGTTGCTTGCTTCCATTGACCAACAATCTATTTTTTCCGGTATGTTGAGCAAAACAGCATAGCTCAGCCAAAGATCAAAGCGCATGACCTGCATGGATGTAGAGAAGTATAATAACGCAGGAGCTGTTATCAAGGGAACGAGAGATATCACAGTGCTATTGTCGCTAGACAGAAATTTAATTTCAGAAAAGCAAAAAGCCCGACTCTTTCGAATCGGGCTTTTCTAAATAGAAGTCTAGCAATGTCCTACTCTCACATGGGAACTCCCACACTACCATCGGCGCTACTGCGTTTCACTTCTGAGTTCGGCATGGGATCAGGTGGTACCACAGTGCTATTGTCGCTAGACAAAAACAGTCAATCTTGGAAAACGATATATATCTACTTATTCAATCTATGTGTACGTGTTTGTCAGTCTTCATACAACCTTAAAACCACTTGGGTGTTGTATGGTTAAGCCTCACGGGTCATTAGTACAAGTTAGCTCAATGCCTCGCAGCACTTCCACACCTTGCCTATCAACGTTGTAGTCTCCAACGGCCCTTCAGGGGACTTAAAGTCCCAGTGAGAACTCATCTCAAAGCCTGCTTCCCGCTTAGATGCTTTCAGCGGTTATCAGTTCCGAACGTAGCTACCGGGCAATGCCATTGGCATGACAACCCGAACACCAGAGGTTCGTCCACTCCGGTCCTCTCGTACTAGGAGCAGCCCTCTTCAATTCTCAAACGCCCACGGCAGATAGGGACCGAACTGTCTCACGACGTTCTAAACCCAGCTCGCGTACCACTTTAAATGGCGAACAGCCATACCCTTGGGACCGACTTCAGCCCCAGGATGTGATGAGCCGACATCGAGGTGCCAAACACCGCCGTCGATATGAACTCTTGGGCGGTATCAGCCTGTTATCCCCGGAGTACCTTTTATCCGTTGAGCGATGGCCCTTCCATACAGAACCACCGGATCACTATGACCTACTTTCGTACCTGCTCGACGTGTCTGTCTCGCAGTTAAGCTGGCTTATGCCATTGCACTAACCGTATGATGTCCGACCATACTTAGCCAACCTTCGTGCTCCTCCGTTACTCTTTGGGAGGAGACCGCCCCAGTCAAACTACCCACCAGACAGTGTCCCCAAGCCCGATTAGGGCCCCAGGTTAGAACATCACGCATACAAGGGTGGTATTTCAAGGTTGGCTCCACCAACACTGGCGTGCTGGGTTCAAAGCCTCCCACCTATCCTACACATGTAGGAGCAATGTTCACTGTCAAGCTATAGTAAAGGTTCACGGGGTCTTTCCGTCTAGCCGCGGGTATACGGCATCTTAACCGCAATTTCAATTTCACTGAGTCTCGGGTGGAGACAGTGTGGCCATGATTACGCCATTCGTGCAGGTCGGAACTTACCCGACAAGGAATTTCGCTACCTTAGGACCGTTATAGTTACGGCCGCCGTTTACCGGGGCTTCGATCATGAGCTTCGCAGAGCTAACCCAATCAATTAACCTTCCGGCACCGGGCAGGCGTCACACCGTATACGTCATCTTTCGATTTTGCACAGTGCTGTGTTTTTAATAAACAGTTCCAGCCACCTGGTTACTTCGACCGACTTCAGCTTAGGGAGCAAGTCCCATCACCATAGTCGGCGTACCTTCTCCCGAAGTTACGGTACTATTTTGCCTAGTTCCTTCACCCGAGTTCTCTCAAGCGCCTTAGTATTCTCTACCTAACCACCTGTGTCGGTTTGGGGTACGGTTCCTTATAATCTGATGCTTAGAAGCTTTTCCTGGAAGTATGGCATCAATGACTTCAGCTCCGTAGAGCCTCGTCTCGTATCTCAGTCTTAGAATCCCGGATTTGCCTAAGATTCCAACCTACATACTTTCACATGGACAACCAACGCCATGCTCACCTAGCCTGCTCCGTCCCTCCTTCGCAATTATAAGAAGTACAGAAATATTAATCTGTTTCCCATCGACTACGCGTTTCCGCCTCGCCTTAGGGGCCGACTTACCCTGCCCTGATTAACATGGGACAGGAAACCTTGGTCTTTCGGCGTGGGGGTTTTTCACCCCCATTATCGTTACTCATGTCAGCATTCGCACTTCTGATACCTCCAGCATGCCTTACAACACACCTTCAACGGCTTACAGAACGCTCCCCTACCACTCAAACAAAGTTTGAATCCGCAGCTTCGGTGACTAGTTTAGCCCCGTTACATCTTCCGCGCAGACCGACTCGACTAGTGAGCTATTACGCTTTCTTTAAAGGATGGCTGCTTCTAAGCCAACCTCCTAGCTGTCTATGCCTTTCCACATCGTTTCCCACTTAACTAGTACTTTGGGACCTTAGCTGGCGGTCTGGGTTGTTTCCCTCTCCACAATGGACGTTAGCACCCATAGTGTGTCTCCCGGATAGTACTCACTGGTATTCGGAGTTTGCAAAGGGTTGGTAAGTCGGGATGACCCCCTAGCCTTAACAGTGCTCTACCCCCAGTGGTATTCATCCGAGGCTCTACCTAAATAGATTTCGGGGAGAACCAGCTATCTCCCGGCTTGATTAGCCTTTCACTCCGACCCACAAGTCATCACCGCATTTTTCAACATACGTGTGTTCGGTCCTCCAGTTGATGTTACTCAACCTTCAACCTGCCCATGGGTAGATCGCCGGGTTTCGGGTCTATACCCTGCAACTGAACGCGCAGTTAACACTCGCTTTCGCTACGGCTCCCCTAATCGGTTAACCTTGCTACAGAATATAAGTCGCTGACCCATTATACAAAAGGTACGCAGGCACCGGACTAAATCCGGCTTCCACTGCTTGTACGTATGCGGTTTCAGGTTCTATTTCACTCCCCTCACAGGGGTTCTTTTCGCCTTTCCCTCACGGTACTGGTTCACTATCGGTCAGTTAGGAGTATTTAGCCTTGGAGGATGGTCCCCCCATATTCAGTCAACATTTCACGTGTGCCGACCTACTCGATTTCATGATAAGTTTATTTTCGTGTACGGGGCTATCACCCTGTATCGCCAAGCTTTCCAGCTTGTTCCACTAACGTACAAATCACTTAAGGGCTAATTCCCGTTCGCTCGCCGCTACTAAGGAAATCTCGGTTGATTTCTTTTCCTCGGGGTACTTAGATGTTTCAGTTCTCCCGGTTCGCCTCATTAAGCTATGAATTCACTTAATGATACCCGCCTGATGACGGGTGGGTTTCCCCATTCGGACATCGAAGGCTGTAACGGTTTTTATCACCTTACCTTCGCTTTTCGCAGATTAACACGTCCTTCATCGCCTCTAACTGCCAAGGCATCCACCACATACGCTTAGTCACTTAACCATACAACCCCAAGTAGTTTCCTATTTGAAAACCCGGTGACTAAACCGGATTAAGTTGTAAAGCCTGACATTTTCACGCACTCATAGAGTGTCTTGAATAAGAGTTGATAGCTTTCGCTATCGTGATACATAACAAGGAAGATTATGTATCAGTTGGTAATTATCGCGCGACACGATAAATTACCGGGTATATATATCAGCTTTCCAGATTGTTAAAGAACAGTACATAACGCTCATTCGGTTATGACTTGGTTAAAAAAACCAAACTTAATTTGTTCAATGAACACCTTAAGTTTGGTCTCTTTAAATTTGAAGAAGTGGTGGAGCTAAGCAGGATCGAACTGCTGACCTCCTGCGTGCAAGGCAGGCGCTCTCCCAGCTGAGCTATAGCCCCTTATCAGGGTACATACCGCTTATTAAATATTGGTAGGTCTGGGCAGACTTGAACTGCCGACCTCACCCTTATCAGGGGTGCGCTCTAACCAGCTGAGCTACAGACCTATCGTATAGAGTCCGAAGCAGGTATGTTTGGACTTCTTCAATTTGTTATCAAGCAATTTGTGTGAACACTCAACGAGAGCATTGTTTTACTTCAAGATAAGGAGGTGATCCAACCCCAGGTTCCCCTAGGGTTACCTTGTTACGACTTCACCCCAGTCATAAATCACAAAGTGGTGACCGTCCTCCCGAAGGTTAAACTAGCCACTTCTTTTGCAACCTACTCCCATGGTGTGACGGGCGGTGTGTACAAGGCCCGGGAACGTATTCACCGTGGCATTCTGATCCACGATTACTAGCGATTCCGACTTCATGGAGTCGAGTTGCAGACTCCAATCCGGACTACGACAAGCTTTGTGGGATTCGCTCCACCTCGCGGTATTGCTGCCCTCTGTACTTGCCATTGTAGCACGTGTGTAGCCCATCCCGTAAGGGCCATGATGACTTGACGTCGTCCCCACCTTCCTCCGGTTTATCACCGGCAGTCTCCTTAAAGTTCCCGCCCGAAGCACTGGCAAATAAGGATAGGGGTTGCGCTCGTTGCGGGACTTAACCCAACATTTCACAACACGAGCTGACGACAGCCATGCAGCACCTGTCACAGAGTTCCCGAAGGCACTAAACCATCTCTGGTAAATTCTCTGGATGTCAAGGGATGGTAAGGTTCTTCGCGTTGCATCGAATTAAACCACATGCTCCACCGCTTGTGCGGGCCCCCGTCAATTCATTTGAGTTTTAACCTTGCGGCCGTACTCCCCAGGCGGTCAACTTATCGCGTTAGCTGCGCCACCCACATCTCAAGGATACAGACGGCTAGTTGACATCGTTTACGGCGTGGACTACCAGGGTATCTAATCCTGTTTGCTCCCCACGCTTTCGTGCCTCAGCGTCAGTTTTTGTCCAGGTGGCCGCCTTCGCCACTGATGTTCCTTCCAATCTCTACGCATTTCACCGCTACACTGGAAATTCCACCACCCTCTACAAAACTCTAGCCTGCCAGTTCAAAATGCAGTTCCCAGGTTGAGCCCGGGGCTTTCACATCTTGCTTAACAAACCGCCTACGCACGCTTTACGCCCAGTAATTCCGATTAACGCTCGCACCCTCCGTATTACCGCGGCTGCTGGCACGGAGTTAGCCGGTGCTTCTTCTGTTGCTAACGTCACAGGATGCAGTTATTAACTACACCCCTTTCCTCACAACTGAAAGTGCTTTACAACCCGAAGGCCTTCTTCACACACGCGGCATGGCTGCATCAGGCTTTCGCCCATTGTGCAATATTCCCCACTGCTGCCTCCCGTAGGAGTCTGGGCCGTGTCTCAGTCCCAGTGTGGCTGATCATCCTCTCAAACCAGCTAGAGATCGTCGCCTTGGTAAGCCATTACCTTACCAACTAGCTAATCTCACTTGGGCTAATCAAATGGCACGAGGCCCGAAGGTCCCCCGCTTTGGTCCGTAGACATTATGCGGTATTAGCAGTCGTTTCCAACTGTTGTCCCCCACCATAAGGCATATTCCCAAGCATTACTCACCCGTCCGCCGCTCGACGCCGAAGTACAAGTACTTCTCGTTTCCGCTCGACTTGCATGTGTTAAGCCTGCCGCCAGCGTTCAATCTGAGCCATGATCAAACTCTTCAATTAAAAATCGTTTGTGAAGCTTTCGCTTCGACTCAATGAATTCTGTCAAATAAATATTACTTACTTAAAAAGTAAGTCGTACTTGTGTGTCATTCATCATTAAGTTTATTTTTTGCTAGTTCTCTAGAAGAGAGCTAGCTATGTAAAATCAACATTAACGTGAGTGCCCACACAAATTGCATGATAACTAATTTTTAAAGAACTCCTCTTCGAAAGAAGAGGAAACGATTAATCGCATTCGTTAACCGTTGTTGCTTAAGACCTTGTCTCAAGCGAGATGCGCATGATACGCTTCTCAGCTTTGATGTCAACCTCTTTTTTCAAAGTTTTGTTGGCTGTTTAAGTCATGTTTGCATCACTTAAACTTATCAAAACACTTCGTTGGGCTGCCCCGTGGAAGTGGATGCGCATTTTAGAGATTTTTTTGCCGGGGTCAACACTTTTTTTAACTTATTTAAAAAAACCTGCTATCCCTGCCAGTATTGGTAGTTACAGGCGTTCAAAAGTTGTTCTTACTATTAATGAAGACAATACTTCAAAGGAAGTGCATATTGCCTATTTCACGAATATGATGAGATAAACAGATTAAAACATTGCTGTTACGAAACTTTTAATAGTAATAAGCAATAGCTAATGCTAAAAGCCCCGTTTAGGTATTAAAAAGCACTACTTAAAGTTTTCTTTGCTAAGTTATTGAATGCGGATGGGGATACGTTGCCTGCCGAAGTTTTGTTTTGGTCCGTCAAATCGCCCCGAAAGTTGATGGCCACAGTGCTGGCAGTGCCCGGTGTCGTCTAAATGATAGCTTCCTAAATCATACCAATTTCTTTCTATCACTACTCCCTGACAATTGGGGCAGTATGTACTGTCCGACTCCCGGTCAAAAACATTGCCGCAGTAGACGTAGTGCAAGCCATAGCTTAAAGCAATATTTCTTGCTCTTAATAGGGTTGATAATGGCGTTCTTTCTTTATCCATCATCTTAAAATCCGGATGAAAGGCCGAAAAGTGTAGCGGAATATCCAGGCCTAAATTCTCGGCGATCCATTGACACATGTTATGCAACTCTTCATCACTGTCATTTTCACCGGGGATAACCAGGTTGGTAATTTCAAACCAAACCTGGGTTTCATTTTTCAGGTAAACCAAGGTATCGAGCACTGGCTGCAAATGCGCATGACAAATTTTGTGGTAGAAATGTTCGGTAAAGCCTTTTAAGTCGATATTGGCGGCATCCATATAGCGATAAAATTCAACACGCGGTTCATCACAGATGTAACCTGCTGATACTGCTATGCTTTTTAGATTATGTTCATGGGCTGCTTTGGCAGCATCTATGGCATATTCGAAAAAGATCACCGGATCATTGTAGGTAAAGGCAATACTTTTGCAGCCTTTTCTTTTTGCCGCCAATGCAAGTTGCTCCGGCATAGCGCTACCGCATAAGGTATCGATTTCCCGGGATTTACTGATATCCCAGTTTTGACAAAACTTACAACCCAAATTGCACCCGGCGGTACCAAAAGACAAGACACTGGAGCCGGGATAAAAATGGTTTAAAGGTTTTTTCTCTACCGGGTCGATACAAAACCCGGACGAGCGGCCGTAGCTGGTAAGAACGATTTCTCCCTGGTGGTGCATACGAATAAAGCAGGTGCCCCGCTTTCCTTCCCTTAAAGTACAGTGCTGCGGGCACATATCACACCTTACCCGGCCATCATCGAGTTTTTGCCAATACTTAGTGGGAAAATGCTCAAAATCGGGGGCATTCATGACAATATTTTCCGAATTAAAGCTATGCTATAAGTGTAGTCAATTGGTGAGCAGAAACCGCGTACAGCACACGCATTTTACGGTAATTAACAGCGCTTTAAACCAAGCCCTTTGGTGAAAACCATGAAAGATAGAAACCCCGTTGTTGCAGGCAGCTTTTATCCCGAGTCTCCCCAGGAACTAAAGCAAGATCTTGGTCAGATGCTGGACCCTTTTCCTTCATCAGAAACTTTCCCTAAGGGGTTAATCGTTCCTCATGCCGGTTACTGTTATTCCGGCAGCATAGCCGCCAGTGGTTATGCAACGCTAAAGCATTTCAAAGATACGATTAAACGGGTTATTTTATTGGGGCCAAGCCACCGGGTATATCTACAAGGTTGTGCCGTGCCCCATTATGATTTTTTTTCCACCCCGCTTGGCAAAGTGCGCGTCGATGAACAGGCTTGCCGGCAATTAGTTGATGCGGGATTGTTGGTTCAGCAGGATCAACCACACGCCTTAGAGCACTCACTGGAAGTACAACTGCCCTTCCTGCAAACTTGCCTGGATGACTTCCAGCTGGTGCCGATAGTTGTCGGTGAAGCTTCACCACAAGAAGTCAGTAAAATATTAGATGTTTTCTCGGACAATCCTGAAAATATCATCGTTGTTAGCAGTGATATGAGTCATTATCACAGCGATCAGGAAGCACGGGTATTAGATCAAAAAACCATAGAGGCGATATTGGCATTTAACCTTGATATACAGCCATACGATGCCTGCGGTTGTCATGCGGTAAATGGTTTACTCGATTTCGCTCTTCGGGAAGACTGGCACATTAAGTTATTGGAACACGGAAATTCCGGCGACACCAGTGGCGATAGAAGTAAAGTGGTGGGCTATGCCAGCTTTATCCTCTATTGAACTAAATAGCGATGAAAAATCACAGCTTAAGGCACTGATCTGGCAAGTACTCAGGCAAGGAGTTAAGGAGCGGCTTTTTTTCTGTCCCCCGGAGCCAGAATCTGATGCCCTGAAGCAGGTTGCAGCCAGCTTTGTCACACTCTATGTCAACGATCAGCTAAGGGGCTGTATCGGCACAACCACGGCAAAAGATCCCCTATGGCGCGATGCCTGCCGCCACGGCTTTAGCTGTGCTTTTGAAGATTACCGCTTTGATTCATTAACCGAAGAAGAATTAGCAGATGCCCGTTTTGAAATATCGATTTTATCGCCTACGGTGCCGATGACAAACACAGGAGAACAAGCACTGATCGACCAATTGAAAGTCGGTATTGATGGCTTAGTGTTAAGAGAGAAGCACTTACATGCAGTGTTTTTACCTTCGGTATGGCAAAAACTGCCCACAGCTGAAGCCTTTGTTCGTGCATTAAAAGAAAAAGGCGGCTGGTCAGCAGATTACTGGAGTAGCAGCATTCAAATATCACGCTTTCATAGCTTTATCTGCCGCTGACATCATTAGCCAATAAATTAATAACAGACCACGCCATAAATCGCCTATATCAGCTTTTTATTTTAACTGCTAAAACTTCACGCCAGTGAAAAAAAGCTGTTCCTGTTATTCCCGTTAAGTGTAGAATTCATCAGGAAATATAGACTTAGCCACAGGGAACACCTAAACCATAATGACTAAAAGCAAGCTTGATGTACAAGGCGTCGAAGTATCGATTGTGGCACAACAAGAACACGACTTTATTTCCCTAACCGATATGGTACGGGATATAGAAAACGGCTCATCACTGATAGAGAACTGGCTGCGTAACAAAAATACCATAGAATTTTTAGGGATCTGGGAAGACATTTATAACCCGGATTTTAATTCCCCCGAATTCGAGGGAATTAAAAGTCAGGCGGGTCTTAACCGTTTTGTACTCTCGGTGAAACAGTGGATCAGTAAAACCAATGCCATGGGCATTTTTGCCAAGGCCGGCCGCTATGGCGGCACCTATGCCCATAAAGATATTGCCTTTGAATTTGCCTCCTGGGTTTCGCCGCAATTTAAAATTTACCTGATCAAGGAATTTCAGCGGTTAAAAGATGAAGAGCAAAAGCAACTTGGCTGGGATATTAAGCGCAACCTCACCAAGCTCAATTACGGCATCCATACCGCCGCTATTAAAGAGAACCTGATCCCGGAAAGCCTGAGTAAATCCCAGATAAAGTATGTTTACGCCTCGGAAGCGGATCTGCTTAACATGGCTTTATTTGGTCAAACCGCCCAGCATTGGCGCAAAGCAAACCCCAAGCAAAAAGGTAATCTCAGGGATATGGCCAATGTTTCCCAACTGGTATGTTTATCGAACCTGGAAAACCTCAATGCGGTTTTCATTAACGAAGGCATGCCGCAGGCTGAACGTTTGCAGAAGCTTAACCAGATAGCTATCCACCAGATGAAAATTTTAACGCATGACAATTCAGTGGCTAAATTGGAACATTATATAGGGACAGACGAAAGTTAATGATGCCCTTTTCAGTAAGCCATATATCATTCTGATACATGGCTTACCAACAAAGCGGGCAATAGTTCAATTAGATCTGGCAGGCCATAAACACCAGCTGCTGCTACAAGACATTAATTGGTTACCGCATATTTATTTGCCAAGTTCTGCTGCCGTATCAACAAAAATTCCCTGAATGTCATTAGCTTCACGTTCTGTTTGCCCGCCATGCTTAAGAAATGCGGCAATGATAGTTTGCGTTTTTTCTTCTTTTGCTCGCTCTAGAAAGTATCTTAACTCCAGCTCAGCCCCCGCATCTTCGTCCTTTATAGAGGCAGCAATAATTTCTTTGTACATCACGATATCACGCACTTCCCAGCCAACAACGATGGACAGTAGCTGCCTTAAGAAGGCATCTAAATCAGCTTTAGGGATGAACTGCGTAATAATATTTAATGACTCTGCCTGATGTGCTGTAAAATCAGCTCCGGTAAGCAAAGCTTGTAGTGCTTTACCTTTTCCTAAACGACGAGCAAATTGCACCGCACCTTGTCCTCCGGTAGGAATATTAATGTATAACTCTGGTTGGGCAAAAGCTGAGTTTTCAGTACCATATGCTAAGTCACATGCCATAACAAATTCATTGCCTCCGCCACGTGCGACGCCGTCTATAACGGCAATGGAAAGCTGCTTCATGGCTTTAATATTGGCAATCATCTGATTAAACGCTATTGACGCGGCTTGGCCGCCTTGAGTACCGTTAATCACGTTAAGATCTAAGTGGGCAATAAAGAATGCCTCATGAAAGGATTTAAAAACAACAACCTTTGTTTCTCTATCATCCCTTAAGGATAAAATGAATTCGTTTAATTCATTTATTAAATCTGTCGTTAAAATATTCACAGGAGGGTTTTGAATAAGTACCGTAACTACACCTGGCTCTCTCTTTATAGCTAGCTTTTTCATAGCTCTACTCTCTTTGCTTGATATATGGTGACTTGTTAAATTTGTATAGCAAATTTAAGCCAATGTTAGAGTTCCAAAAACAGACCAAAGTGAACTACAATGTTTCCAAATAGGAACCAATAGGTGATTTATGGATTTCGCAAGTAGACTACTTTTATTACTTGAAGTATCTGAACTAGGCAGCTTTGCAAAAGTATCTGAACATAGAAATGTCAATAGATCAGCTATTTCTAAACAAATCGTTAAGCTGGAAGAAGAACTTGGTGTTCATTTGTTAAATCGAACAACCCGCTCATTGTCTTTAACGGTTGCAGGTTCTGAAATGGTCAGCCAGGCAAAGCAATTAAGAGAGTTACTCAACAATGCTAAACGCCTGGCTGAAAACTATCATACAGAGCCAAGAGGAGAACTGAAGATTTCCAGCTCAACTCTTTTTGGTCGTCAGTATGTGCAACAAGCTATATTAAAATTTCAGGCATTATACCCAGATATTCGCATAGAATTACTTTTAGAAGATAGGATTGTAGATCTTATTGGCGAAGGCTTTGACATAGGGTTTCGTATTGGTGAACCAAAAGAGTCAAATTTAATTTCTAAGCAAATAGCCCGGAATAGGTTATTAATTGTAGCCGCACCTGCCTTTATCGAAAAATACGGCAAGCCCACCACTATTTCGAAACTTGAGAGTCTGCCCGCAGTTGTTTATTCGGCGCAAGGTTTAGTGATCGATAAAATTAAGTATTTTGACAGCTCAGGAAATGATGCATTTATTCAGCTAACCCCCACTTATAAAGTGAATGAAGTTGAAATGCTGATTAATACCGTACTCGCAGGAGAAATGCTTACGGTCACTACAGCACAAATGATTGAAAACGAGGTCTTGGAAGGGAAACTAATACCGGTGATGACACATGTCAATTTAGCTGATTACGGGACCTTCTATGCAGTATACCCTCACAAGAATGCTCCCATGAAAACCAAGCTCTTCATTGAGATCCTTAAAGAGGCAATAGGAGAACAAATTCCAGTCTGGGAAACACGAATTCCAGGCTTTGCTAATATGTATGGGAATAAACGCTAGAGCAAAGTGGCTAAATGCCAGCTTCAAACAATTCAAGTAGGACTTATTCTAATAATAGATGACATTGCCACCTCCTCTCACCTGCCCCACCTTTTCATCATGATCAAAGTTAACGGTCTAGCCTTATCATTACCAGTAAACATATAAATTTTCTGCTCTATGATTTAAACCTCTTGTTCGTTTTCTTCATCTAACCACAAAACGATTAAACCAAATCCAATAGAGTCAAAAAACCTATGAGCTATCTTTACCCTGTTATATTCACACTCGCTATAGTCTTATCAGCCAATACCCACGCACAAGAACCGAAGAAAATACTTATCGTCGCTTCCAATGTCACAGATATGGGGGATGCGGAAAAGCACGATGCCCGCAACAACCTCTGGGAAGTTGCACCACCATACCATGTTTTTGTCAGCCATGGTTACGAGGTAGACTTTGCCTCGCCTAAAGGCGGAAAACTTGAATTTATGATGGATCCTGTTGGTATCAGCAGCTATACCATCAAATACGAAGCCTTCCAGGAAAAAACCAATCACTCCCTCCCGGCAACTAAGGTCAACCCGGACGATTATTGGGGAGTATATATCGGCGGCGGTTACGGCCCTTTATTTGATGTTGCCACTGATCCCGAGCTTTTAGCGATCATGGCCAAAATTTACCAGGACGGCGGCATTGTCGGCAGCGGCGGCCATGGGGCAGGGGCTTTTGCCAATGTCCGCTTAGCCAATGGGGAGTTTTTAGTAAAGGACAAAAAAATTGCCGGTTTTCCCAACTCTACCGAAAAAACCAAGTCTTGGGCCAAGCAGGGCAGCTTGCTGCCCTTTATGGTGGAAAGCCAGTTAAATAAAAATGGCGCCATTGCCCAGAATAAAAAAACTTTAAAAGATAAACACCAAGTCATTATTGACAGCCGAATTGTTTCCACCATGTTTTTGCCTTCGGCGGCGCTGGTGGCCAAAGAGATGATTTTACTGCATCAGCAATAACCCCGGATTAGTGCTGATATCAACCAGCCAATCTGTTGTTAAGCCCTGAAATTGCGGCTAAAACCAGCAAAATAAATTTATTTTCAATTTATTATCAAAAAAGGGTGTCAGACGTGTCTGACACTCTTGCCTTATAGGCCTTTTTGCGTTACTTTTTATTTGTCAGACGAATTAACAAAGATTAATTAAAAATAAATTAATCACTTACAGGGCGAATAATAATGATCATTTTATTTGGCAATAAAAAAGGCGGCGTTGGTAAGTCGATTACTGCCATTAACCTGGCCGGTGCCATCATAGCCAAGGCCAAAAGGCGCGGTACACTCACAAAGACCACGGTTTGTATTGTTGATGCCGATACCAATGAGTCGGTAGTGAATTATATCCGACGCAGAGAAAACTATAGTCAGGAACTTGTTAAACAAGGACTGGACGAACTGCCTTTTATCAAATGTGAATTAAGAAAACCTGACGATACCTTAACCCGTGACTTAAAAGCACTGGATGAGCTATATGACTATGTGCTGGTAGATACCGGCGGTTATGAAAACCGCGCCTTTAAAAGTTCGGTACCGGTTTCAGACATGATTTATCTGCCATTCCAGCCAAGCCAGGTGGATTTAGAGCAGTTGATCCCAACCTTATTTGTCATTAAGCAAATTGAAGAAAATGTTCAGGATGGGGTTAACCCGGACTTTAGAGTAGATCCGAGACTGTTGTTGACTATGGTTGACCATACTTCACGGGATCTGTTCCAGGAAGCGAAAAGGGTGTGTGTACAGCTGCTCTCATATGCTTCAATTTCCGGCGTGGCCATTCCCCAGGTAAAAGCCATCAAGAAAATTCAGGACAAGGGATTAACCTTGTCGGATACAGTAGCCGGAACCGGTGAATATAAGTATGCCGCCCATGCTAAACGCGCCCAGTTCGATTTGCTCTTAGATGAAATAGACGGTATGCGGGAAGTGGAATACAAACGCGAAACTCAGACGGTGTCAGACACGTCTGACACAACTTGCTAGGAGCCGTTATGGACCTCAATATAGATCTATTAGAAAAGGCGGCACTTGGCGCTAAGTATCCGTCAGAAGTGGAAGAAAAAACCACAGAGACAGAATCTTTCTTAACTTTGGCCAGCAGGCAAGTTAAAAAAACCACCATCCAGGTAGATCCGGCAAAAACCCGCTTGTGGTCGGGCAACCCGAGAAATTTTGCCCTGGTGGTTGATATCTCTGATCTGGTGCCGCTGATCAAAAAAGGCAAAGGCAACCTGACACCTGTCTATGCAAGAAAACTGTCGGTGCCGGATGAAAATGGTATCGAAATCGAAGTTATCGCCGGTTGCCGCAGACGCTTAAGTTGCATTGAAGCTGGGGAATTACTGACGGTAGATCTGGTGGATGTCGATGACAGCGAAGCCAAGTATTTAGCCGATAACGAAAATAACGGCCGGACCGAGCCGGACTTTTTAACCGATTGCCGCTACCTGAAATTTGTCTATGACAATATGAAGCGGGAAGATGACAGCCTGACAGTCACCATTTTTGCCGAGATGCAGGATAAAAAAGTATCCCGGCAAACCATGAACGAAAAACTGAAACTGGCCGAGCTGCCGGAGTGGATCCAAACCCCGGTGCAGGACACTTATACCTGGGGATTAAGAAAAGGTATCAAGGTAAAATCTATCCTGGGTGATGCGGCACTTGATACAGAGGCGCTAAAAGCAAAGTTAGCAAACAAGCAATTTGCCAGCGCCGACAAGCTGATAGCCTACATTACTGAATTTATGGGAGCCGTTAGCCAAACTGAAGATAAAAACTTCATGGTGGGCAAACATAAAATATCCCTGGTTCAAAATGCCAAAGGGCATACTAAAATAAGCATTCCGGCAGGAGTGCCCGGAGATTTGCTCAACGAGATAGAGCAGGTCATTAAAGGTTATATTAACAAGTAAATTTCAACAGCTCTCCATTATCGCGATCATGCCTTAGGCAAGATCGCTTTAATATTTTCTCTCAAAAAATAAACTTGCCAAATAGAAAATCATTATCAGCCTAACAGCAATAAATGTCCGTCAGGAAAACAGGGCAGGGCGCCAACCAAATTCAAGTCAGTAATTTACAATACGGAAGCAGGGTAGGGCGCTTAGCACTTGAAATCACTTACTGCGAAAAATAGTGAACTGCAATGATCTGATCCCCGGGGATCTGTAATTTTAATCAACGGTTCAGGCGTTATTCCTTTAAAAGTAACGCATCAAGCCAGCCGAAATAGTTAAAAATACAACCGTGACATGTCACGGCTAAAACGCATATAATAAAGGAAGTGCACATCAGAGTCGTAAATATGAAAAACAATAGCACAAATGAAGTGGTCAACCTGTGGCAAAACTATATCCGCAAACCTGCTTTTAAAAAACGCCTGGTGGCAGAAAATTTTCGGCAGCAACCGCCCCCGGAATTTGAAGACATAGACATTTTTATCAGCAAGATGGCCGGGCAAAGCTTCACAAGCGCAAAACCCGATCTAAAGGCGGTGATGACCCCGGCTGCATTTACAAAATTATGCGATGCTTACCGGGCATATTGCTACAAGTTACGCCATGGCCGTAAAAATGTTTCACTGTCGGCAGAAACATTGGCCAGGCTAAAACCGATCGCTTCGCGTTTAGGATTACAAGAGCCGGGGCAGGGGATAGATGGCGGGCTGGATAATCTCCTTTATTACTTAACTTCCCCAGACGAACAGGCCAGTGTTCAACAACATTTAACAGCCCTGGCCCAGGATCAAAAACAGCCACAGATACTCCCGGAATTGACAGATGAGACCTGGCTTTATTTATTCAGGTTACGCTTGCCGCCCCCGGAGCAGAGAATGTTGCAACAGGTACTGGAAAAAGCCTTCACCCAGGGCTGGCAAGCCCGTGCCCAAATGAAGACATCAGAAAAACTGGCACAAGCGCGGGGCAGGGCAGAGATCATCAGGGCTTTTCTTGGAGAAGAAACAGATTAAATAAAATAATCCCCGTTCAAATCACAACATTGATATGGATACATAGTGTTACATTTTAGTTAATTTTGCAGGGCTGGCTTGCCACACTGTGCTAGAAAAATGCCCCGTAGTTTCGCATAATAACCGGGTCAAATTACCGAGAACAAAAATATGAAATTAAAACAACTTGCCGTAGTGATCGCCACAGCTTTATCCATAAGCGCCTGTGGTACCTTAACGGCTCAGCATCAAAACATGCCACAAAGTGTCGCCACTCAAGGCGAAAATAAAGTATTTAGCCAGGATTACCTGTTAGAAGAGCTGGATAACGGCCTGCGGATAATGATAGTAAAGACCGATTATCCAGATCTGGTATCGTTACAAATTCCTGTTTCGACCGGCTCCAGGGACGAAGTAGAAGAAGGTAAAACCGGCTTCGCCCACTTTTTCGAACACATGATGTTTAAGGGTTCTAAAAAATTCCCGCAGGCTGAATATGCCGATATCTTCAAAAATGCCGGTGTTGATAACGGCGCCTATACTACTAACGACTATACCAACTATCACCTTGACTTTTCTAAAGAACATTTAGAAAAAGTATTGGAGATTCAGGCTGATCACTTCCAAAACCTGGAGTATAGCGAAGCCCAGTTCCGTACCGAGGCGTTAACGGTTAAAGGGGAATACCTGAAAAACAATGCCAGCCCGATCCGTAAACTGTTATCGGCCGTGCGCAAAACCGCCTACGATACCCATACCTACAAACATACCACCATGGGCTTTTTCGAAGATATCGAAGCCATGCCGGATCAGATGGACTACGGCAAACAGTTCTTCGATCGCTTCTATAAACCGGAAAATGTATCTCTGGTAATCGTTGGTGATATAGAGCCAAAAGCGACATTGGCAATGGTGAAAAAATACTGGGGTGAGTGGCAACGGGGAGATTTCAAATCACAAGTACCGGCCGAGCCGAAACAACAAGCGCCAAGATACCAGCATGAAGTTTTTGACGGCTTACCCGGCCATTGGTTATTAGTCTCTTTTAAAGGGACCGACATGCAGCCGACTAAAAAAGACCGCGCGGCATTAGACCTGATCTCTGAACTGTATTTCTCAGACAACTCGCCGCTATACCAGGAGCTGGTTGTTGATAAACAGCTTGCCAGCCAGATGTTTGTTTATAACCCGGAAACAAAAGACGCCGGTTTACGTCATGTTTTTGTAAAAGTCGACGATGAAAAAAATCTGACACTGGTTCGCGACGCCATCAACCGCACCTATGCCCAGGTGCGTACAGAAACGGTAGCAGGAGAAAAACTGGATAATTTAAAATCCAACCTCAAATACAGCTTTATTAACGGTTTAGACTCATCAGAAGCCATTGCCAGCACTTTAGCCTCTTATATGCACTTCACCCGGGATCCTGAAGTAATCAACCAGCTTTATCAAAGCTTTGATAATATCAGCCCTGAAGACATTAAAACTATTGCCAACAAATATTTCATCGACAGTAACCGCACCACAGTAACCATGTCGGCGCTGGAGAAAATCGATGGCTTTGAACAAGAAGTAGACCTGGCCGGTGCGGTAGCAAAACTATCGCAAAAACCCGGTAAAGTAGGTTTTTCAATCCTGGATAACAGTAACGATTCGCCTCTGGTAGACGTTAACTTCTTATTCTACACAGGTGCCGCCGCTGATCCTGAAGGCAAGAAAGGGGCTGCGGCGTTAATGGCCAGCATGCTAACCGAAGGCGGTTCACAAACTCGCAGCTACCAGGAAATCAAAAAAGGTCTTTATCCACTGGCTGGCAGCTTCCACGGACAGCTGGACAAAGAAATGATGTCCTTTAGCGGCAGGGTACATAAAGATAATGCCGCTGCCTGGTATGCCTTAGTTAGTGATCAATTACTTAATCCGGGATGGCGCAAAGATGACTTTAAACGTCTGAAAAAAGAACTGATCGACAGCATCAAGTCAGGTTTAAAGGCCTCAAACGATGAAGAGCTGGGTAAAGAAGTATTGTATGCCAAGTTATATCCTGGCCACAGTTATGAAAGTTATAACTACGGCGATATTTCAGATCTGGAATCCCTGACCTTAGAAGATATTAAAACCTTTTATAAAGAACAACTTACTCAGGCTAAGTTACACTTAGGCATTACCGGCGCACTGCCAAAAGCAGTAAAAGAGCAGTTAATTGCTGACTTAACGCAACTGCCACAAGGCGAAGAAAAACGCTTATCGGTAGCCAAGGCACCAGAACTTAAAGGCCACCATGCCACAATTGTTGAAAAGTCGGCAAAATCTACCGCTGTTTCTTTCGGTTTCCCTATCGAAACCTTGCGCAGCGATAAAGACTGGGCTGCCTTATGGTTAGTACGCTCTTACTTTGGTGAGCACAGAAGCTCAAACAGCTACCTGTATCAGCAAATTCGTCAAAGCCGCGGCATGAACTATGGCGATTATTCTTATATTGAATATTTCCCAAGAGGAATGTTCCAAACCAAGCCCGACGCCAACTTAGGCCGTTCCAGCCAGATCTTCCAGGTTTGGTTACGTCCGCTGCGTTCAAATAACGATGCCCATTTCGCAACACGCGCCGCCTTGTTCGAACTGGATAAGTTAATTAAAAACGGCATGACGGAAAAAGACTTTGAAGCAACGCGTAACTTCCTGCTTAACTATGTTCCTCAGCTGGTATCCAGCCAGGATAAACAGCTGGGTTACGCGTTAGACAGTGAGTTCTATAACACTAAAGACTTCGTCACCTATGTGCGCGAGCAGCTGGGTAAGTTAACACTTACTGATGTAAACCGCGTAATCAAGGAAAATCTGCAAACCGACGATATCCATTATGTGTATATTTCCGGCGACGCCAAAGACATGAAAGAGCGCCTGGTGAAAGAGTCTCGTTCTACCTTGAAGTACAACAGTGAAAAGCCGGCTGAACTGCTCAATGAAGACAAGATTATTCAGGACTATCCGCTAGAGATCTCGACCGATAATGTTGAGATTTTAGCAGTCGACCAGGTTTTTGAATAAAACTTAAACAAAGTTTAAAGATTAATAATGCCGTTTATTTTCATGAACGGCATTATTTATACCTCAAGCTTTTTTAAGAAGGCAAAAGCTGGATAAAATACCATACTTCCAGTTACAGGCCTGCTAAAATCAAGACAACACTAAAAAGCCGTTATAATATTTTGTTTTAATCATCATCACCAAAAAATTCTTCATCATCGTCGTCGTCATCATCCATAACAAATCCACGATACTTCTCCAAGGTATTTTTCAAAAGGCCAGTCATTGATTGATCATGCTCTTTTTTATCTTTTTCCTCATTCTCTCTTTCCAGCTTTGCTTCTAAAATCTTGGCTTCAATCTCTTCAAGTTTAAGCTCACCTTTATCCTTGACATTCTGGCTCAGCGCATTTTTAAATAATGCAGAGCTAAACTTCTTTTTTTCACCTACATTCGCTTGAAGGATGTCTTTTCTCTCTGGTAGGTTTGTACCAAGCTGATCTGGATTAAAAGGTGGAGGAGTTAGCTTCTGTGCTTTTTCTTTGCTTTTTATGTCAATATTTGCTTGTACTTCTTCAATATAGTTTGCATTAGGCAGTTCTAGATTAAAAGGTGGAGGGATCCGCTCTTTATCTTTACTGCGTACCTCTGTATTCACTAATTTAATTTCTTTTACTTCCTCCAAATTAACTTCAGACATAATGTTGAGCTCTTCAACAGGCTGAGCTTCATTCTTTTTCTTCTCCTGAAGTAATTCTGGGTCAAAAGCAGGAGGAATCAACACCGGTTGATCTTCTTCAATCAACAGGCCATCAGTTGTTCCCAGCACAATTTTCTTTTCTTCATCTTCGAAAGCTTCAGAGTTGGCATTTATCTCCGGTACTTCAAGTGGTTGTACTTCATTTACTTTATTTGGCTCAAAAGCAGGAGGAATTAACTTCTGTTGTTCTTCTTTACTCCTTACCTCAGCTTTCGGTAATCCGATTTTCTGATGCAGCAGCTCTAAAACAGCGCCATATTTTAGCTTGACCTCATCGACTTCAGCACCTTTGACCACAGGTTTCGCTAATCCCATAAGCCTTTCTTTATTTTCATCTCTACTGCTATTGAGCCCTGCAGCATCATTTGCATCAGATACATGATCCGCAGGCTTACTGCGATTGAGTTGAATTTGCTTGGAGTCTGAGTTGAATGTAGTATCTGCCCACTGCGGGACATTGAGATTGCCACTAGAAAATCTCTTATGCGTCGCATCATATTTGATCCCAGCTACATCCGCTTCCCTTTTACTTCGATTTATAGCCAACTGCAGCATAGCATCATCTAAAACTTTTATATCACGGCGAGCCGATCCGGTTAACACATTTTTTTTAGCACTCACGTAGGAATCTGTAAGAAATTTATGTCTATGGCTATCCGGCAAGGCTACAGCCCCCTTAATTTTACTTTGAATAGCGCCTTGTAATTTATCAATCAATGCTTGTTCTATCTTTGCCAGATTATACTTAGTGGTATCACCGTTGCCCTGAGTGACTACAACATCCGAGCCAAGCGGAAGCAGATTAAATGATGACATGATAAATTCCCCTTTTAGTAAAATAAGAAATAAAAGGCTCCACCAGCGTATAAGTGTTTCGATCAAGCCTTAACTTTTTCTGACTCTTATACACTCTCAAAGTGCTCCTGAGGGCCATCGAACAATTAAGTTTCTACAAAAGAATAGAGCTAGTCACAATCACGACAAAGGTATTTCTTAAATCTTTAATGTTAAAACGCACCATAACAAAACAATCATTAAGGCGGTTATTGATAATTTTATTTCAAGGCTATTTACAAATACCCGAAATCTATACATATTCCTAAGAAACCATTAACGTAAAACTGTTTCCGGCAAAACAAAGAAGTTTTCAGTACATCTCTTCTCCACATCACTGTTTAGTAATCTTGCTCATCAATGAATAAAAACGCGATCACTTTAAATTGAACACCGTTACATAAAAATAAAAACTTTTAGACAAATCTTTGTTTATTAAGAAAGTAATGACAAAGTATGCTGATACTTAATTGAAGCACTTATCTGCTCAGCAAAAGAAAAGTCCTGAATTAAAATACCATCATGAATCACTAACAATTGCCCCCAATAAGGTTTAAAGACTTCTGCTTCACATCTATTTAATTTAACCGATAAGGATTTAATACTCTTACGGCATAGTTCAAAAGTCTTCAATAACTTAGAAAACTGTTTATCAGACATTAATAACGATAACTTACCGGAGAGCAAATTATTCAACTTACCATTACCTGCACCATGTAAATAAGAAACTAATGCAACTTTTAGCACTTTAGGCGACAGCCCTGACAACGCTTGCCAAGATGAAAGCCTGATATCGAGGTTATTTAAAAAGTCACCATAATGATCAACAAGCTGTAACCAGGAATCAACTTCGAGATTTTGCCAAAGAGCAGGGGAGTTAGCCTGCTTTGGTATTAAGACATCATCTATATGGGCAGACATCACATCTAATAACATTTGTCCGTGTGAAAAAATCAAATCGATTTCATACCAACCTTTAAACACAGACTCGCGAATCTTTTTAGACAAAGTTTGAACGTTAAAATGACTTGATGAAGATTCTATGAAACGACCAGAGTGAGATTGAAAACTGTAATGAGAAGTTAAAGTTAAAAACTCCTGATTAAACAAAGATGAATCGAGAGATAGAGCTGAACTATGTTGCTTAACAAGAAAAGAACTTAACTGATACCGATAAGCCATATCAAGGGCAGGGCTCTTAAATTCGCGCGGGGAAGAAACCTTATGTATAGCTAATGAAACTTTTTCTGGTTGAATAGCAGCAACCTTAGCGGGGCCCAATACAGTTTTAAGCTCATGCCAATAACGCTTAGCAGTACTCAGGGAAACTTCGGCCTCCTGGGCAACCTTTACTTGTGTCGGTTTAGCGTCTTCAGCCAGGAGTTTTTTAAACGCTTGTTTTAACCTCTCAAGCGTTCGCTCGCGTTTAAGATCAGCAACATAGCAGGCAGCCTTTTGCTGCTTCTGCCTTTGCTCCATATCATGAGGTAATTTCATAATGCCGCGATTACAGCTTGTGCCCGTGTAGTTATTCCAGGTCCAGGTTGCTATTGATTTTGCAATAGCCTTTACCGAACTTGCCGGCAAGTTCTCGTCTTCCCGAAAACCAACCCCTTTAAACCGATTGCTGGCCATGCATTCCTTAAGTACCGCTTGATAAAAACTTTCCAAGTCGCTGCCCAGGCGATATTGATTCACCTGCTGGTAGGCTAAATGACGTACTTTATGAAACAGGGATAAATGCCGGGAGTCAGGATTAGGGTTCTCCTTCTCCCCCCGTTGGTAAACCGACCAGTCAGGCTCGGCAAACTCAGCCAGCTCTTTTAATTTATAAACCCGGGAGTGAATAAACTCGGTATTAAAGTCAGGATGAAAAGGATTTTTCGACACCAGGTTGTTGAACGCCGCCCGATCCGCTTTAAACTTGTTGCACAGGCCATAATAAACGGCATTGGCATAAAGGATGGGTTCAGATCTGACTTCTACATTATCTTTAACGGATTTAACCAGGATATCGTCAACACGAAATAACAGATGACACTTTTTATTATTTTTATTGCGGATAATGGCATTGGGTGCAGGCATCTCGGCATTATTCCAAAGCCCTTCGTCTTCATGATCGATATCGATGATAAAAAATTTGATGTTGCAAGGAGGGTTTAACTGGATATAGGGGCGTTTGAACGCTTCCCGCCGGGGTAACTGGCTGCCCACAGTTTTATTATCCGAGCAAAACGGCGCATAAGGCGCGTTATGCCAGATAGCACTCATGATTTCCTGTTCGGCCGAAAATGCCGGGCTCAGGTGTGATAATTGACTCATCATTAATTTTGCGCAGGCGAACTCCCGCCGTACCTAAGACTCAAAGCCAGGTACAGGTTTAAATATCGCTGTAACGCAGTATTAAATTATCGTAAGGCAACCACAAAAGAGCAGGGCTCTAGCGGCTTATAACGAGTGTGATTATATGAGTTCATGAGAACCTCTTTGCTTATCATGGGTTATTGTTTTCAAAGCAAAAAGGGTATAAGACGGGCACAAGTCTGCGGACAAGGCAGCACCTGTTATATTTATCAGTTGCACTTAACCGCTAAATATCGGTATACTTCTTCTTGCTTGTCGTAAAGCAAAAAATCTCGAAAGTTATAGTTTGGCGACTGGCTTTCGGGATTTTCTCTTTTTAAGGACTGAAAAACAGATCCTTAAATGAAGATCCCCACCGGCAATTTTTTAATTACTGATCCGGATCTAAATATCTAAGCAACACCTTCACCGAGAATAGTCTCAAAAGTCCCTATTTTAAGCTGTTGCCGTCAGAATTCCCTCTGATGCGTAGACTTTATGATCTAATTTTTAAAGGATCAAGGAAAAGATCCCAAAGGCAACTTTGCGCCCCCCAAATAGTCTGAAAGGCAACTTTCCACCCCAATCTTTTGAAAAATAAAGATTTACCAGGTAAACACTATCGTGGAAACCGCACGCTTCCTTTCCGGATTATTTTTGAGCTCTTTATACTCTAAATTGCCCATGCCCTCTAATTTTCGTATCTTTTCAATACACGGACTGAGGAATTTTTGCTTGAAATTGGAGTAGCGGCTATAGGTTTTAGGCAACTCATAACGTTCTATCATCCAACTCACTTCCAGCTCACATTGTTTATATGAGTCGCTTTCTATCAGTTTGGTGTACATCCTGACGTGTAGCGGGTTGGAGAGCTGCTCTAAGGTCTTAAACCTGGGGGCAACACTCTCTTTGATATTACCTAAAAAGGGGATCAGATAGGGGTTAAAATAAACCGTGTAGGAACCACGTTTTGGACGGTAGGATTTCTTACCTAACCAGGGGAGTTCGTCGGTTGCCATTTCGGTTTTAGACGACTCTTCCGGTAAATATAATTTCACTTCCCTGTCTTTAAAGCCAGTCAGGGCTTCGCGTACGTCACGCGAGGCTTCATGGGGAGAGACATTATAGATGCTTTCATAAGCCTGCAGGTTAAACTCTAAGGTGCCCTTTTCGGCATCAACTTTAACCCCGACCTTCTCACTGTCTTCAATATCGGCCAGGAATAACCATAAAATTCTTTTTTGATCACGGGTTAAGGTATAAGCCGCATCGACTAACTCTTGACTGTGATGAATTCTTGATTCTTTAAGTGCTTTATTATTCCGTGCCATTCCTTTTACGCTCATTTTAATTATATTAGGCAACTTTTTTGGCTATAGTTGCCCTTAGCAGGAAAGAAGTCAACCGTTATTTTATCTTTTCAGGCAGAATTTACGCATTTTTTGGGGTGTAAAGTTGCCTTTAATAGATTACCCTTACAAATCAAGTAGTTACAAATGGGGTGTGAAGTTGCCTTTTTATTTAAAACGCATAAAAGCCACCAGCCATATTGGGGTAAAAAGTTGCCTTTTGTATCAACGAATAACATTCGCCTTAAGAGGTCGCCCCTTATATTGGGGTAGAAAGTTGCCTTTTAACAAAAATGTCGTGATTCCCCCCAGCAATGGGGTGATAAGTTGCTTTTGCACCTCAAGAACTCGTGTCCCATCCCCTGTTGCCAACGGCTGTAGGGTTAAATAATACTAATATGGTATTTATGGGGTGGAAAGTTGCCTTTTGATATAAATATCCTGCCTATGTTATCCGCGAAGCCCGCCTGGACAGAGGAAACCAGCGCTGTGGGCATTTATTTTCCCTGAGTTGTCTCTTAAAATGGGGTGGAAAGTTGCCTTTAATATTTCACGGCAGACCTTAGGGGTCAGAAGTTGCTTTTCAGTATCAAGCACTACCGCTACTGCTGCTTTGTTATCAAGCTATGGGGTAAAAAGTTGCTTTTCGCCAGAATTTCCGTGTATTCCTTAATTTCAATGGGGTGATAAGTTGCCTTTAAACAGATATTCTCCACTGCGCCGCCAATTTATGGGGTAAAAAGTTGCTTTTCCCTGCCACTAGGCGATATTCGGGAACATCAATGGGGTAAAAAGTTGCCTTTTATGGGCCTATTGCGGTCTTGCCTGTGTCGCAGGTACGCTTTATTGGGGTGAAAAGTTGCCTTTAAAACAGAGATTCAGCCAATCTTATGGGGTGATAAGTTGCCTTTTGCTGTTCTCAAGCAAAACCTTTGGGGGGAAAAGTTGCCTTTCACCTGCCGTCAACTATTAATGCCCGGTTTAGGCAATGGGTACATTTTTCTCAGGCTCCAGCGCCGGGGCCTGGAACCGCTTGCTAATAGCAAGGTAACGGCTAACCGGTCAGCAGCATTTTCCACTTGTCACTATTGGGGTAAAAAGTTGCCTTTAACTATTGATATCCCCGATACAGATAACCTATTGGGGCGGATAGTTGCCTTTTATCACCTGGTAATTTAGCCGGATGTATTGCTAATTCATTATAATAAAAGCTATTTTGCAGAAACGCGTTACTTTTTTGTTCAAAATGTCTCCCTGAAGCTTTTGGGGTAAAAAGTTGCCTTTACGATTCAAACTCATGATTGGGGTGAAAAGTTGCCTTTGGAGTTTGCCCGGTTCTGTAATGCAAGCTGAACTTTATCTTACAATAAGCCAAGCGAATGGAAGGGACTTAGCCAATAAAAGCTGACTTTTCTTATCCTTGAAGCCGTCTATACTTTAAAAATAGGAAGTTAACCACTGCCGTTCGGAATAAGGATGTTCAATTTTACAGATTCCATCTTAATGAATGCTGTCATCGCATTAGCCCTCTATGGGGTATTCGTTTCGCTCGTCTCAATACTGATCATGAAGATAGCAGACAGGTTCTGGCCGAGGATGGATACAGAAGATATAGAGTTAGAAATAGATAAAGAAGAGGTAGAATCGCCAAAAAATCAGCCATAGCTGTTTTTGGCGATTTCGGCTGTCATTACCGCAATTATGCGTTACAGCTGTCTTTTAAGCCTTTACCAGCTTTAAAACCTGGTACTTTCGCTGCTGCGATTTGGATTTCAGCACCAGTTTGAGGGTTACGGCCAGTGCGCGCTGCACGATCCGAAACTTTAAAAGTACCAAAACCAACAAGAGCTACTTCACCACCGCTGGCCAGCTCATCTGTTACCGATTGGATCAAGCTGTCTAACGAACGTGCTGCCGCTGCTTTTGAAATATCTGCACCTTCAGCGATTTTTTCTACTAATTCACCTTTGTTCATGTTTTTGTTCCATAGTTGTTTTTGTTGTTATCGAATACTAGGGAATAAATTCTCAGCAATCAATGAAAATTTGTCAGATCTGTTAATAATATTGCCCAAATGCCGTTCTTTGGGCTCTGTGGGCGGGTTCAGCCGCTAAATTCCTTCCCCTAAAGAAGAAAATAAGTCCCTTTGTGCATGAAATTGACTTCAGACATTAAAGGGACTCAGGCTTTACTATTAATTTACCGAGGCCAGTTTTGGTCCGTCGGTAACGGCCGGGCACTCATTTGAGACAAGTGTAGCTGTGATCCTCACGCCGTTCCCTAGTGACAGGTTCATGTCACAATTGGCAGTTGCCGTGATCTGCTTATCTTTTGCCGGGCTGGTAATGGCAACAGAAGTCAGTTTTTGATCTACCACTTTCCCCAGGGCATTATCGATCCGCTCGATCACAATATTGATCACGGGGTCTGTGACCGCCGTTGGCGGCGTTCCCGCAAGCTGTGCCGTGTAAGTGATCTTTAGATCAATAGTTTTAGTTCCCGCCTTGATCCGTCCCGGAAAGCTGTTGATCTTTATCGCCGTTTGACAGTTATTTTTAAGTACCGGAGCAGGATCTTCCGGGGCAAAGCACAAGAGATCCGCATCGGTAAAAATAACATCAGGGATATTAACTAAATCCAGCCGGGCATTGAGCAACCTTATACTGTCCTGCAGAGTTCCGGGCTTATCAAAAATGCGCGGAAATTCCCCCACATCAGGATCCAGCATAGAAAGCCAATATTCCAGTCCGCTGTCGTCGCTGCCGCCCCGAGCCCCCAAAGTACATGGAACCTTAGGAATAACAACCGTGTCATGCTCGATACTTGCCTGGAACCCAAGGGACTGATAGATATGGTTAAATACCGATACCAGCTCCTGAAGAATACATCCTATAGATAATGGGGTATTCTTTTTATGGGTAGCTACCTGTGCCAAAGGGGCCACCTGGCCGAGGCCCAGTCGAACCATGCCATCTGCTGTGGCTGGAATGCCGTCTATCCTGAAACGGACTGTCTCAAGAAACTCCTCGTTATCACCGTCGTTATTATCTGGCTTATCATCATAGATATTAAAGGTTTGCCCCGACTGATCGCCAACTTCAAAACCGTTAATGTCCTGATAAGGTGCACTGTCCTTTAACTGGAAGCAAACGGTTTTCCCTGCGCGCACGACATTAACCAAACGATTATACGGCGGCGAATTTAGGGCATTAAAAAAGCGGCTGGCTTTTTTATCCGGGCTATCTCCCTTCTTATAACCTTCCCAGACACCATTAATATCACGCGGTTTGCCGTCAGCACCTGTGACCTTGTACTTGATCTGGACATCGCCATCTTTAGTTGCAACGTCCAGAAATTCGATACACCAAGTTCTTCCCTTCATAACATTTTCTCCTCCGGGTTATACCCGATTAACTAGAGCAAAGGGTATAAAGAGATACGCAGAGGAGTTTATTTCGGATGCAGGTATTGATAAAAAACTTTTACAGCGCCTGATAAAACCCTGTGACTGCTTGTATAACCAGAAAAATACAGAAGAACGTGCTTTAGCCGCTATTGATTCAACTCCTCCCCCGGAGCCTTAAGGCATCAACAAATGCTTTTCGTTAAGCCTGCTAACCACTTCTTGATGGATATACTACATATAGGCTGTGGCCTTTAAGCAATATCCGGACAGATTTTAACCGCTAAAGTCTGCTTAACTCCCGGCTTGTAGAAAAATTCTTGCTGTCTTCTGCTTTGCTGAGCTAACCAACCGCGCACTGATCAGACCAAAAGAGGCAATCTTTCCCCGTACATACCCGTTATACTCCCGCCACGCTTTTAGCAACTAATACCGGAAGTAACTGTGAAAAAACTTATTTGCCTGCTCTATTTATTATCAACTTCACTCTTAGCCCACGAATCGCAAAAAGATATTCAAGTAGAAGTACTGACAAAAGGCAGTTTAAGCTGGGACGGGCAAACCCTGCCACATTACCCGTCAGGGCAACCGGAAATCAGCATCCTTAAAATTACCATAGCACCGGATACCAGACTGCCCCTGCATCAACATAGTGTGATCAACGCCGGGGTATTGCTCAAAGGGGAGTTAACCGTGATCACCGAAAAGGGCGAAACATTGCTGTTAAAAACCGGAGATCCCATAGTCGAAGTTACTGGCAAATGGCACTATGGTGTTAATCAAGGTAACAGTCCGGCAGAAATCATGGTTTTTTATGCCGGCATTCAGGGGATGGCAAATACCATCATCCAAAATACCGGCATTGAAAAATAACCCGGTTATGCAAAAGCTATCACCGGAAAGCTGGCTGGGCTTAAAGACTTTGCAGGCGTTTTTTTAATCCGCCCAGTTGTAATGCCTGAACCTTATCCACCACAGGCGCCAACTTTTCAAAGCCATCGGGACTGATGCCGTTCACCTTGTAGGTCATGGTGACTTCGGTCACAGGCCCCTGGCTTTTAAACCCCCATTCCAGGGCACCATACATCCCCATGCCTTGCAAAGGGCCTAAACCTCCCGTCATACGCATAAGATGTGTCGGGTCAACAAAAGAGATGCGCATATGCTCGGCTGATTTTCCGGCGCTTTTTTCACAAAAACAGCCGCCGGCAAAGCCGTCTATCGACAAGGCATTGGCATCCCCCCACCAGGTATGATCCGACGGCCACCACTGACCGACATCCCGGGTAAACACCCGCCAGGCTGTTTCCCGGTCGGCCTTCACCTGGATTTTATTTTCAATAATAAATCCCGTTTGTGCTAGCAGTAAAACTTCAGCGCTGGCGCTAAACGCGCCAATAGACAAAGAGAGTGCGGTGACATGTGCCAAAATATTTTTTTTCATTATTATCCTTATCTGGCCAGGAGAGGCATTAGCGGCAGGTATCAAGATCCCCGCCGTCTGTGGCATTTAGCTTATCAGCTAGTTAACCGGTTCATTTCTGACATATTTGCCATTATCAAATGTGCTAAAGAAATGTTCAAGCATAGGATGCATGATGGGATCAGAACTTAAGTCTGCACTAAGGTTTCGCTCTGCGACATAGGTGGAGCTGCCACTTTGGTGAACCAGCACATGATACCAGGGTTTGTCCTTTGGCGGACGACTTTTGGCAACGGTTTCATACCAGTCATCGGTCGCCTGAAAATTTTGATCGACATCGACAATAACACCACGGTAATTAAAGAGCTTATGGTGGACCAGATCTCCTACAGAAAATTTTACGCTGACAATGTTATTTGCTGCTGCCATTTCAACCATCCCATTTGTTGATTTCAGTGAATTTTTGACAATTAAGCTGCATCGTCCGCTAAAAGTTAATATTGCTGTAGTTTTTATCTAAATTCTAGCCCATTTTAACTATTACCGGCATGCTTATTCGCCATCGGACCATACCGCTAATTCACTGCCGCCGGGCTCGGTAAAATGAAAACGCCGCCCCCCGGGAAAAGAAAAGATCTCTTTGCTGATAGTACCGCCTCCGGCTGTTACTTTTAGCAAGCTTGCCTCAAGATCATGACTGAATAAAACAACCAGAGCTGCGCCCTGTACACTGGAAGAAATCATCTCGGATTTAAAAAAGCCGCCGTCTAATCCCTGATTGGTAAAAGCGCTATAGTCGGGACCGAAATCCTGAAAAGACCAGCCAAATACAGTTTCAAAAAATGCCTTAGTTGCGGCTAAGTCTCGTGACGGAAATTCAACGTAATTGATCTTATCGTCTGCTGGCATAAATTTTCTCCCTTTGAGCTGTATGTATATAAACTTATGTTCAAATATCATTTGAACATAAGCGATTGAAGTTAACAAATTTCATTCAAATTTGTTATGCCGTCATCTTGATGAACATTAACAAAAAGTGCAGGCATCCCTAAGTATAGAAACCATGTCTGACTTAAAAGATGATACTAAACCCTGAACAAAGTTTAAAACTCTAAACTTTTATCTGGACAAGTTTAGTTTAGAGATGTAAACTTCTCATCATTAAAAAACAGCAGTAGCGGCCAACAGTAGAAATTACAAAGCACTGTTGTAACTATACTTTTTAGATGTCCAGCCGCAGTAACGTTTAGACCTCTTAACTTTATTGTGATTGGTTTATCTTTAAAAACAAAACTCAGTAAACTAATGGATGACTGCCGCTGTTTGTATATCCCCTGATTAAGGAAAATTATGTTAGCCATGAATCAAGTGAAAAGTAATCGCCAGGTATGTGAGCAAGAGCTTATTGATATTATCGGCGTTGACGCCACACTTCGCCTTGAACGGGCCTTTAGTGCCAGTTATCTGTACATCCCGGCACGTGCACCAAGTAAAGCGATCATTAATGCAATAGGTTTGGCCCCGGCCATGAAACTGGTGGAACACTTCGGCTGCGGCGATATCTGGGTGCCAAAAGCCCTGTTAATGAAATACCGCAATATCAGTATCTGCCAGGAAAAGGATGCCGGTAGAACTCTGCCGCAGCTGTCCGAACAATTTAAGACCGGTGTAGCAAATATCAGGCGTATTTTGAAGCAAAGAGGGATTAAGAGATGATGCAGTTAACCGATCGGAACCTTAAAGGCGAACTTTGCCGGACACTTTCCACCTGTTTTTATCCGTAAACAGCCATTAAAGCAATTTAAAACTAAAAATTCTTGCTGAAATTATCACGGGTAAAAACAGCTGCCAGCTCAGAAATCACATATTCTCCAGCCTAATTAAGGTAACAGTAGATGTAAATCTTTACACAATCTTTACGTTTCTTTTGTATGATTTTCCTGCTATTTGATGTTAATTTGCCCGACCCGGTGTAAAAGAAGCTGACAGCGCATTTGCTCAGCAACTGATTAAACCGGTTGGGGATATATCATGATGTATATCTAAAACAATATATATAACAAGTGGTTATATTGTTCAGGGATGAAAGTTATATTTATCCCTGCAAAGAAAAAAATGGAAATAATAATGAAAAAATATCTATTAACCTCACTACTCCTCCTACCATTCTACAGCTTTGCTGATGTTGACAAATTATCAACCAGTAAAATCAAAGATCTACAGAGCGACACCACCATCACTTATGTAAGATGCTGGTATCGCCCATCAGAAAATCATGATCAAAGTGCGACCGACTGGGAATGGGCACGAAACGATAATGGCAGCTATTACAAATTATCCGGTTACTGGTATTCCAGCACCTCCTGGAAAAACATGTTCTATACCGATACCGACAATGCCACGATCATGGAGCGTTGTGAAAAAACCTTGGGTGTTGACGCGAAAGCGGCGGATGTCACTTTCTTTGCCGCAGACAACCGCTTTTCCTTCAACCATACCATCTGGACCAACGACACCAGCAGCAACAATGATAGCCAAAGTAAAATCAACAAAATAGTCAGTATCGGCGACAGTATTTCAGACACGGGCAATATCTATAACGCCTCACAATGGCTGTTCCCGAATGATAGCTCCTGGTTCCTGGGACATTTCTCTAACGGCCTGGTATGGACGGAATACCTGGGGCAGGCGAAAAACATACCTGTATATACCTGGGCTATCGGCGGCGCCGAAGGTGAAGACACATACGGCGTATTAACCGGTATTGGCGGTCAAATCGATTCCTACCTGGAATATATGCAGCTGGCGAAAAATTATGATCCCAAGGATACTTTGCTCACGCTGGAATTCGGCTTAAATGACTTTGTCAACGATGACCGCACCGTGGCCGAAGTTAGCGATGATTTTGCCGAAGCGCTGCAGAGGTTGACCGCCAGCGGCATAGAAAATATGGTGCTCCTGAACTTACCCGATGCATCAAGGGCGCCGCAATTTAAATATGCCGATGCAGGTAAAGCAGAGGAGGTTCGTGAAAAAATTGCCGCCTTTAATGCCTTTATCGGCGAGGAAGTGGCCCGTTATCAGGCACAGGGTTATAATTTCAGCCTATATGATACCAGTACATTATTCGATAATGTGATCAAGGCGCCGCAAGATTATGGCCTGCGCAATGCCACCGACTCCTGTCTGGATATCAACCGCAGTTCATCAATTGATTATTTGCTCAGCCATTCCTTACGCCCGGACTGTGCTACCTACGGCTCAGACAGCTATCTGTTTTGGGGCGTTACCCACCCGACAACCAAGGCCCATAGCGTGATTGCCGAAGAAGTGGTTAACACTTTATTGCCGGCGTTTAATTTCTAAGCAATAGCTCGCTATTAATACAGGCCAGGGGACAGGTGTTACTGCCCTTGGTCTGCAGTCAGGCAATTAATGATTTGCTCTAAACTGTTCTAACGATGTCATATGCACCGTAACTTTATTAAGCACCTGCTGATTATTATCCATGCCGCCAAGGGTGATCAGTTTACCGTCAAGTTCCAGCAGACCCCGGTGATCCATGGTTTTATCGCCAGACTTTAAGGTTTGCCAGCGATCATTTTCGCCATTAAAAAGCCAAATAGCATCCGTTGCTGCAGATGCCCGGCCATCATAACCTATGCCGTTGTAATTATAGGGATTGGTACTGCCGCCGATAAAAACGATATCTCCGCCTACTGATGTCGCCGCCATACGGTAACGGCCCTTACCCGTGGGATGTTTGATCACCCGCCAATCGATTTTCGCTGGTTTTTTCGGGTCAATCACCCCTTTAAGGCATTGGGCAATACCTTTATAACTGCGGCGTTTATTCAAATGCGCCACCACCGCCACACCGTCACATACCAGGATCGTGTTGCCGGAAATACCGGCCGCCTGTCCAAAAACCGGCATCCCTAAAAAAGGCGATGCCTGCTGCCAGCGATTTTCCTCAATATCATATACCTGAACCAGGTTAACATTGCCGTCATTATGCCAGCCACTGACCAGATAGATATAACGGTTTTGATAAACCAGGGCGACACTGTCATCCACAGGCACCGGCATGGGAGCAAGCCGCTGATAACTATCGGTTTGAACATCATAACGATAAACATCGGGAGAAGAGACTTCATGACCCGACTTTTCAACGGTATAACCGCCAAAGAGATAAGCAAACCGGCCGACACCAACGGCGACAGCAGCCAGGCGGCCAACAGGTTCTATACTGCCGGGAACCGGCTTTTTTTCCTGCCATTGTTTCTGGCCAAGCTTTAATGCCCACACCTTATTATGAACCGCCAAATGGTCTTTTCCCGGCCCTAAGCCCATAAAGCTGAGCAAATACCGGCTATCCTCTGTCTCTACTTTGGCAACGGCATTATTACTAACGGGTTCAGGCAAGGGCGGAAGCGTATTCGCACCGACAGCGCCGCTAAGTAAAGCCAGGGATAACAACATTATTTTCTTCATCTTATTTTTCGGGCAAAGGTAAGAGATTGTTCGGCCAGTTTACTGTCCTGCGCGTATAGCTACCAGAAGTTTCTGAATTCCCAGACTTGTAAGCTGCCTTTGCACGGAGCATTGTTCAAACAAGTAACGATATCAAGGCACAATATCAAGACACAATCGTCACAAGCATTTGTTCCTTAAACCGAATTTACCGTGATAACCCTTCATTATTCAACATCTCAGTGATAAATTTCTCCTGTAACTTTTTCAGCTCTCCCGTCTTTTTCATCGACTCAATGACGGCATCAGTTTTCGGCAACAAATGGTGATGCTTTTCATAAAAATAATGATAAAGCTTTCATTGATTTAACTGGGGAGACAGGGGCTGTATATCTTCAATGCCGAGCACTTTCAATTGCAGAACGCCGTTGAAGCTCGACGCTATGGCAAAATCAGCACGGTTGGCCGCCAAAATTTTTATCCTCTCGCCGAGATCATCCACTGTCACCACATTATCCACTTGCGTATCCCTGAGGCCGATTTCAGCATATTTCATGCTCCTGACCATAGCAACGGCATAGCCTTTAAGGGAAGGTTATCCGGCAGGCTTGAAGTTATGCTTTTGGAGAAAGCCGACACTCCCCAGGTCATATAAGAAGTAGGCACACGTAACAGATCAGGATATAGCTCTCCAATACGGTAAATTCTCTGGGCTTCTGCATCCAAGTTACCGCTACTCGACTCGACCAGTGCCCTTTTACCCGGCAACTCAACAAAAACTACCGCAATGCCCAATCGCTGATAAATCACCTTGGGCACTTGAGCAGCAACTTTCTGATCCGGTGTATTTTGGCTTAAAGCTATCTTAAATTTTTCGCCGTAAGCAGGAGATAAAATAAAAAACAGACACAGTACCGATAACAAATTTGCCATACCTTCCCCCCCAAGCCACTGTCAGAGTGCCTTAGAAGCCCAAACAAGTTACATAGCGTCAGTGAATCGTTCATGGCCGATGTTAGATATCCCCTATTTATTGTAAAGGCAGTTATCTGCCTTTGCCGGTTTTGTCCCAAACGGTAAACAATATATTTTTCCAGAAACTTGTTGAAACTCAAATGCTCTATTAATCTTTGAATAATAATAGTTTTTAATCATAACAAATATTCAGGGAACTATTTATGGACGAACAAGCCAATGAGCAAAGCCCTCATTTTGATTTACCTCCCAATGTCACCTGCTTTGCACGTACGGACAATGCCGCAGGCAGCGAACGAGCCTTATGCCTTGAACAACTGAGGAACAGGGCGCTTCCCTACCAGGAATTTCGCAAAAACGCCGACAAACTGTTTAACTTGATTGCCGACGACATGGCGCTGCAATATATTGAAAATGAGGTAATTTTGACCCCCATTTTTCGGGCCGGTTTAAGCCTGTTACCTGTCTTTATGAAGCGCATCGAAAACTCCCGGTTATGCTCCATCGGGGTAAAACGCAACGAAGAAACCGCTATGCCTGAGCCATATCTGTTTAAGGTACCGCCCCAGATGAGTGAAGACGCAAAATTTATCATCCTCGAGCCGATGATCGCCACCGCAGGCACTATGTGCTATAGCCTGGGGATGCTCAAGCAGCAAGGCTATAATTTACATAATATACAGATCATTGCTGTTTTTTGTGCGCTGGAAGCCGTTAACAAGCTTCAGCAGGAATTTCCACAAGTGCAGGTACATACCGAAGTCGTTGATCCGATCTTAGATGACAAAAAGTATATCGTGCCCGGATGTGGTGACTTTGGCGACAGGTATTTTGGTACCTGAGGAAGACCCCATGAAAAAATATAGCAAACCGGCGCATGTTGTCCTGACTTCCCATGCCAACCAGGTAGTTAAAGAGTCGGCCCCGGTCAACTGGGGCGTTGAAGATCCGCGGGAGCGCGGCGCCGTTATCGCCACGATTTCCAGCAAGGCCAAACGCAATGCCATCGGTTCCCACAGCGGCAGTTATACTGTTTACCGGGCACTATCGATTGCTTCCGGCTCCTTTGCCCAAGATCATATCCCGGATCTGACCAACACCAGCCCAACGGTGAATATCACGCCCAAGGCCTCCTGGTTTGACGGCGACAAAATTATCTCCCTCGATCCCTGGGGCGCCAGCATCAATGATGTTTTTCGCCCCGAGCTGGAGCAGGGTTATAACATCCAGCCCTCCATTGCCATTACCCAGGCCCACCTGACCTTGCCGGAAATTTATGACGCGGTAGACAAGGGCCGCCTGAAACCGGACGATAAAATTGTAAAAAGCAATAAAGACGTCTTTGTCACAAAGGTGGCAATAGAGCCGGTCTGGTATTTGCCCGGTATCGCCAAACGCTTTGGCATTGCCGAAGGAGAGCTGAGAAAAATTCTGTTTCAGGAAACCGGCGGCATGTTCCCCGAGCTGGTCACCCGGCCGGACTTAAAAATACTGCTGCCGCCTATCGGCAGTACCACCGCCTATATTTTTGGCGATATTGATGACCTCGCCGATGAAGGTAAAGCACTAACCTGCCGGGTTCATGATGAATGCAACGGCTCGGATGTGTTTGGCTCAGACATTTGTACCTGCCGTCCCTACCTGATGCACGGCATAGAAGAGGCGGTAAGAACCGCCCAGCAGGGGGGCGTCGGCCTGATCGTTTATTTTCGCAAAGAAGGCCGTGCTCTGGGAGAGGTTACCAAATTACTGGTTTACAATGCCAGGAAACGACAAAAAGGCGGTGACAGCGCCGCCACCTATTTCGAGCGCACCGAGTGCGTGGCCGGGGTCCAGGACGCCCGCTTCCAGGAGTTCATGCCGGATGTGCTGCACTGGTTCGGGATCAAAAAAATCGACCGCCTGGTGTCCATGAGCAACATGAAATACAACGCCATCATCAAATCCGGCATCGAGGTAAAACACCGGATCTCTATACCGGAAGAGTTGATCCCCGACGATGCCCAGGTAGAGATTGAAGCGAAAAAAGCTGCCGGGTATTTTACTGCAGATGAGGCATTAACCGCAGAAGAACTGGAAAAGGTCAAAGGCCGGGACTTATCATGAGCAGCGAAGCACAGACGATAAACCGGGTTGAAGACCTATTGACGCCACAGGCGATCAGAAGCAGGTGCCGGCAAATCTACCAGCTCACCCGGGCCGGGCACGGCAATTTCAATATCAAACTTGATCGCCTCGCTGAGGTTGCCGATTATGTGCTTGCTGAAATTAAGGAAAACTATCCGGACCTCAATATCCCTTTCCATTCCCGCTGGTCTCATTTCAACGCCGGCGGCATCAAACGCATCGAGGTGTTAAACGAGAAAATAACAGCCCTGTCCCCCCCGGATCAGGCCCGGGCAAAAATAGATCTGGTATTGGTCTCGGTGCTGCTCGATGCCGGAGCAGGGGAGCAGTGGCGCTATAAAGAAGCCCAGAGCGCTAAAGCATTCAGCCGCTCCGAAGGGCTCGCCATTGCCAGTTTCGATATGTTTATATCCGGCGCCTTCTCCAGTAATCCAGACAAGCCTTTTCAGGCCGATGCCCGGGCATTGTCTGCCTTTAGCCGGGAGCAATTAATCACCGGCTTTCAGGTAAGTGACAGCAATCCGTTAACCGGCATCGACGGCCGGGTAAATTTACTGCGCGCCCTGGGCCGGGTTTTAAGTAACAAAGCAGAAATCTTTCACCAACAGCGCCCCGGGAGTTTATTTGATGCCTTAATCCACTTACATGGCAAAAACATCAGTGCTGAAAATATTCTTAGTCTAGTACTCAGCGGTTTTGGTGAGATCTGGCCCGGCAGAATCAGCATAGGCGATACCTGTCTGGGGGATGTCTGGGAATATCCGTTATTGCAAAGCCAGGATCCTCTTTCTGCCCTGGTGCCTTTCCATAAACTGTCCCAATGGCTGACTTACTCGTTAATTGAACCTATAGCAGAGGCCGGCATAAAAGTGAGCGGTGTTGAAAATCTCACCGGTCTGGCGGAATATCGCAATGGCGGCCTGCTGCTGGACAAGGGATTAATCGAGTTAAAATACAAAAGCCAGGCACAGCTGCTGCATAACCCCGACAGTGAACTCATCATAGAATGGCGCGCATTAACCTTGGTATTGCTGGATAAAATCGCCGAGCAAATACGGGAAAAGCTGCATTTATCCGCCGCCGAGTTGCCGCTGGCAAAAGTATTGGAAGGCGGGACCTGGCATGCCGGCAGAAAAGCCGCCAAAGCGTTAAGGAGCGATGGCTCGCCGCCGCTCAAACTCAACAGCGACGGCACCGTTTTTTAAGGATGCTCAACCAACAACAACCCCAAAGTAATAATAAGCAAAGCAGGGTAATTGAGACCATGGAAAATTTAACAATAATACGTCACCCGGTGCTACAGCATAAATTAACCTTGCTGAGAAACAAACAGACCAAATCATCTGAATTTCGAAGACTGCTCAATGAGATCAGCGGCCTGCTGGCTTATGAAAGTACCAGTGAGCTGGCACTGCAGCCAGTCGATATTGAAACCCCGCTAGAAAAAATGCAGGGACAGGAAGTGAAAGACTCGCCAATTATCGTTTCCATTATGCGCGCCGGTAATGGCATGCTCGACGGCTTACTGAACATGTTGCCCTTTGCCGGTGCCGGGCACATAGGTATCTACCGGGACAGATTTATTCAAAATACCGTGGAATATTACTTCCGCCTCCCGAAAACCTCCGCCGGCAAACAGGTGCTGCTGGCCGATCCCTTGCTGGCCACGGGAGATACCGCCATCGCCTGTGTCGACCGCTTGAAACAATACGGGGTCGGTAAGATCACTATGCTGTGCATCCTGGTATCAGAGCAGGGGGTAGAAAAACTGCATCATTTTCATCCCGACGTTAAGATCATCGCCCTCAGTAAAGAGCGGGATTTAAACGCCAAAGGCCATTTACTGCCCGGCCTGGGAGATGCCGGAGACCGGCTTTATAAAACCAAGGATGCCTGAGCACAAAAACAGAGACAACAAACGGTTTATTGATATCAAAGCCAGTGATGGGAAAAATCAAGCAATTCAATGTCCCGCCCTTGCTCGCATAGGGTGTGGATCCTGTCACCGACTGACATCAATTGCCGTTTATCCGTCCCCACCAGGCAAACCGCAACTGCTGCCCGCTGCCACTTCTCCTGATAGCCAATTTCCGCTACCGAAGCATTATGCTTTTGCCGAATTTGTTCTTTTAACCCCTGCAATTTACTGCGCTTTTCCTTCAGGGACCGGGCACAGGGGATCATCAGCTCTATCTCTATTAACGTGATAAAAAAACTTTTATCTGACATAACAAGTTCTTACCCGCTATCCTTAAAGTACCCTTGAACACTAACTAAAGTTTACCTCAGGATAAATTACCTTTCATGGTCAATATCGGCTTAACTTAAACATTATTTAAGCCGGTATGATCTGATGATGGCCCGGTTTTACTTTACTTTTACAGTCAATATCATGCCTGAGTTTAGCCCGGATAAAATGCCCGTATTGATCTACGACGGCGACTGCGCCTTTTGCCGGTATTGTGTGGATTATGCCCGGCTGGCCACAGGCGATCACATCCGTTACCGGACCTACCAAGAGGTTCAGCAAGACTATCCCGGGCTCAGTGAAGCCGAGTTTCAGGCAGCCATCTGGTTACTGCTGCCAGGCGGCAAACGCCTCAGCGGCGCCGAAGCCGCTTTTAAAACCCTGTCACTTGGCGGTTATTCAAGATTTTACTTTTGGTGCTACCGTTATCTTCCCCTGTTTGCCCGGCTTAGTGAAAGCCTTTATCGCCTGGTCGCAAAGCATAGAAACGGTTGTTATCGCTTGTGCAGATGTCTGTTCGGGCCCTCACTTCAACCACAACTTTACACGCTCACCATTGCCGTATTTTTACGGCTGTTGGCTTTGGTTTACCTGACGGCATTTAGCTCCTTTGCCGTGCAGGCCCTCGGTTTAATCGGCGTAGAAGGCATATTACCGCTGACAGATCACTTCGAGGCAATAAACCAAAGCCTGGGCCGGGAAAAATACCGGCTTTTGCCGAGTATTTTTTGGTTGGGCGACAGCGATATCAGTATATTGGCCGTATCCTGGGCCGGTGTGCTGTTGTCCCTGCTGTTGCTGTTTAATGTCTTGCCCGCCTTAAGCCTGCTGTTACTGTACCTGTGTTATCTTTCATTAGTAAGTGCCGGACAGATCTTTATGGCCTACCAATGGGATATCTTATTGCTGGAAACCGGCTTCCTGGCAATTTTTTTAGCGCTGCGCCCCGGGCTTTTTATCTGGTTATATCGCTGGTTATTGCTGCGCTTGATGCTGCAATCCGGCCTGGTAAAACTGTTGAGCGGCGATCCTAACTGGCAACAACTGACCGCACTGGAGTTTCATTTTCAGAGCCAACCCTTGCCTACCATTTTTGCCTGGTATGCGCATCAGTTGCCGGAGAGCCTGCTCAGGGCAGGAGTACTGTTTACCTTAGTCGTAGAGTTAGTCATCCCCTTATTGATCCTGATGCCGCGCCGACCAAGGTTAATCGCTTTTTTTGCCATCAGTTTGTTGCAACTGGGCATTATCGCCACCGGCAATTATAACTTTTTTAACTTGCTCACCCTGAGCTTGTGCCTGCTCTTGCTCGACGACCAATTTTTACATCGTTTATGTCATTTCTTTGCCGGGTCCAAAACGGCAGCAAAAACGGTGCTTAACATAAGCATGAGGAGCGTCAGCAAAGAAATTATTAAGGTCAACAAAGCAGGAAAATCACTGGCCGGTATTGTTGCCTTGATTTATCTGCTGCAAAGTTCGCTATATTTGGCCTACACCGGGCGTTTTGCTGATTTGCCAGCTAAAGCCCTTAATTTATTAAGCTGGAGCGCCCCGTTTCACCTGGCCAATAGCTACGGGGTCTTTGCAGTGATGACCACTGAGCGACTGGAAATCATCTTTGAAGGCTCAAACGACGGCATTCACTGGCAAGCCTACCAGTTACCTTACCAGGCGGGTGATATTACCAGGGCCCCGGTATGGGCAACTCCCCACCAACCCCGCCTTGACTGGCAATTGTGGTTTGCCGCACTTAAGGCACCGCATGTTCCCCCCTGGATCGATGGCGTTATCTACGGTTTATTGCTCGACTCAGCTCCGGTACTGTCCCTGTTTTCACACAACCCCTTTGCCGGGGCGCCGCCCAGATTTGTCCGGGGCAAACTCTACCAGTACCGATTTACGAGCCCCCAGGAACGAACACAAACGTCTAACTGGTGGCAACGGACATATCAGCGGGAATATTTTCCCGCCAGACAGATCAGGATAAAGTTTCACCACCAGCCAATACCGGGCAGCAGCGGACTTGGTTCATATGCCAGTCAATCAGCTGACAACTGATACTCCAGAAGCAGCAGCCACAGACAACTTACTTTTTTGAATTAACCAATAGCCATTTATTTCCCCTGATTTGCGCTTGCCCGGGAAAGTCAGGGTAACTTCCAGCTCATTACACTTACCCCGCCGGGGAAATCCCTCTTTAATTCGCAACCAATTTCCCCTTTTAGTTACCAACCTGTTAACAGAGCCCCGAGAGGGATAATTCACAAGTGCTCTATAGCAGCAGATAAGACAAAGCCCGGCAGGCTCCAAAATAATTGCTTATGCAAGCGACAGTTCAATAAACTTAAAAAATAACAATAAGCAAATTACGGCTTATTCAAAGCGGATGAAAGCACAAATATGATGACTTGTTTTTTTTGGCTTGTAGTAGCAACCCTTGCGGTACAAGTACCAAATATTTTAGGGATACAGTCACAATCAAATGGCGAGACACTCACAGTATTAAAGGCATTAAAAATAACCTTGCTCACTTTACCTGTGACCATTGTCGCCACCACAGGCTACACCATGTTTTACGGCAGGGGAGTCGAGTATTTCAGTTATCCTGCGATGTCCGTATATGCCAAATTGGGGGCCTTAGTCATGGCAATAATTTTACAATTTTCCCTGCTGCAAGCAAAAAATATCAACTGGGTAGAAGTGTGCGGTTTGCTCATTTGCATTCTCGGCTTTTTGGTATCTATTAATAGTGAAATGATATTGGAAAGGATAAGATGATGATTTTATTCGGCTATCACAGCAGGCTACTTTGATAGACTACCCGCACAGCACCGGCCGGCAACTAACCCCAAGATCAACCGCCTTATTTAAGGCCTGCCCGAAATACACTAGCCATTTGTAAAAATCAAATTTTCACCTAAGTAAAACTGCTTTTGCCTTATTTTTCAATGATTTTTACTCGACCTGCGGTCAATAGAAGACAGAAACTGACCGCGAACACCACAACAGAGAAACATAAGGAAATAAAATGAATTTTTTAAAGGCATTGACACTTGGGCTGTTATTTTCGACCGCCCCAGCCATCAGCCAGGCAGAAACCTGGGTAAGCAACACTTCGAGTCAACATGGCTATTATAGTCCGGGGGATGAAGTGGTGAATATTCCCTGGGTGGGCTGGTATCCCTGGCCCACGTTTATTTGTAAAGACAGATATAACATTATCGGCAAAGGATCCACCTAAAACGGTTTTCAATGTAATGTGCCCTACGATAATGTTATCTATCCCCAGGCCAACTTCCATGTCTTTCATCCATCCTTTGGCGATAACTTCCGCTGGGTCAGATACGATGCTTTTAACACTTACAATTATGTCAGAACCTACCGCCACGACGGCTATGAAATGATCCCGTGCCAGCCGGTCGGCAGCTCAGCGTCCAATATCATTTTCGGATATTTATTTGTCGATCATAACAAATGTTATTATCAAAACGGCCCCAGGGTTGATTCGACTACCAATTATCTGGTATTGGAAAAATAGCCATTCCAGGAGTTCGAGCCCGGTTTGCTTTTAATAGCCGGTAAACCGGGCAGGGCATTGAGCGCTCTGCTACAGCCTGGACTCCGCCTTTGAGGCTGTCAGTCAAGGCCAAGGTACAGCAAGCCGGGATAACGGGGATTCACTGCAGTTATTGCGGCTTGGCCGGTCATTTTGAACTTCTGGATAGTCCCATTTTTCAAAGCCTACAGGCAATAAACTAATGGAGACCTTGTTCATTGCACTTTTCATCTAAAAAATTCCGGGGCTGAGTGATTGCTTATGTTGTTGCAATGCCGGCGTTATAAAAAGGCATTTGTTCTCATTGCTTTATTCCCCCAAGAAACTTAATCGATACAGAAAATACCAATACAATAGTAAATTTAACTCAAAATAAGCCGGTAAATTTTCGAAATGAGAAATTTCTCTGAATAAAAACAAAAATACTAGACAAGGCTTAATTGGTTAAGTATCGTCCAGATAAACCGCTTTATCAGCGGACCAGGTAGAACCCCCCTCTTGTACCAGGTAAAACAGGCAGGTTATGCATATAGCCAAGTGCCGGCAAAAAATATACGCCCTTAAAACGAATAACAGCCAGGTATATGAATCATGGAAAGATCACCAGTATACATTTTCCCTTCTCACGGGCTTAGCGCTGTGCATTTATCATACAAACAGCTATGCAAACAGGGAACGGGGAAACACCACCAGCACTTGGAACATTCGTCAAAAGAAACCAGACTTGCCGGTAAACATTTACGCTTATTTAGAATCGCGACCTGTCCTGTTATTCCCCTTTTACTAACCCTCTCAAACAAGGTTATTTGCCGCATAGCGCCAATGAGTACAGCTTCTTCCCGATTAAGCCTTTACAGCCCGTTTATCTTTAATAAAAACGGTATTCGCTCAGTTAATAGAACTCTTGAATATAAAGAACACACAAAAATTAAGCAGAAAAATTCGTTTGGATGCCCCCCGGTTGATGGCAGTTCATCTTTACCGATCCGGCTTTACTGCCCAGCTGAAAGCAATGCTAAATGCTGTGCTATCAGCCATGACAGAAAGGAGTGACTGTTTTTGTAAAACACTCAAATGGTCAAATTAATGAATAATAAATAGAGCAAAAGGATAGTTATGAATAGATTAAATTACTTTTCAAAGATAAAACAAAAACCGGCAACAACAGGCGCCGGAGCGTTAAAATTACTGATCGCCATGGCCGTTGCCGGTACCTGTGTTCAGTCGGCTACGGCGGCAACGGATGCCGGTGCCATGCTCCAGCAATTTGGCCTGGAGTATGACATCAACAACACTTCCGATCCCCAGGCCAAATATGCGATGGAGCTGCAAAGACGCTTGATGCTGGATGTACCGATTTATTACACCAGCTTTTTAGGGACGCACAACTCCTATAACTCCGACGCGTACAACATAGATCTTTGGCCCCAGCAGGAAATGACAGTCAAGGGCCAGATGAACGAGGGGGTGGAATGGATCGAACTGGATGTGCATCACGTGTGGACCACTGGACTCGATCTCAATTTTTGTCACGGCGAATTCTGCTACCTGGACTCGGTTAATTCCCATTCGATACTTGATGATCTCAGGGAATGGGCAGAGGAAATGAATGAGCAAAACACTACCCGAACCGCGGTCATTTACATTGAAAGTGCTCTTGAAGACAGTGAATATTACACAGATCTGAGAAATCAGCTTAATAGCCGCGTCGGCGCCGAGCATATTTACATGCCCAGCGATTATAAAAACGACTTCCCAGGCGGCGCCAATGTCGGTGCCAACAAAGCCACCTCTTTCCCCGAGTCCGAGCTGACCCGGCAACACCTGCTCGATAAGGGCAAACGTTATGTCATCTATTTCTCCGGCTACAGCGGCAGTGATAACCACGACGTGCTGGACTGGGTTTTTGAAGATCCGGGCAGCCTCAACGGCTCGCGCGTCTGGGAAAAAGACGGCTATCCGACCTCCTCATCCACCTTAAATATTACCGGCAGCGATCTGATCGGTTACTGGCAGGACGGCAAAAGCGTTATCGGTCTGCACGATGTCCACACCGATGACGGCCGTTTCCGTGAAAACGCCCAATGGTCCTGGAATGACGGCGAGCCCAACGACGCCCACTCAGGCGAAGATTGCGCCGAATTAAGAACCGATTATGCCGACAATCGCTGGAATGACGCCGCCTGCTCCTATGCCCGCCGTGCTGCCTGTAAATGGACCGGCGGCGACCTATACTCCAAAGACAATAGCGTGATCTATAACCTCTGGTCCCTGTCTGCTAACAGCACCAACTGGGGCGGGGCAGAGCAGGCCTGTCTGGCGCTGGGCAGCGGCTGGAGCTTTGAAGTACCCAGGAACGCCATCGAAAATACAGTACTGGCCGGCATAGCCGACGAGGCGGGCGAAACAAAGGTTTGGCTCAACTATACCGACAGCGCTCAGGAAGGGGTATTCACCACGCCGAGCCAAAGGTAAAACCGATTAAATTTACTCTGAAAAGGTACGGGCAGGTCTTTGTCCGTACCCAATCACAAGAATTATTAAGAGCAACAAAATAAAAACCGTCACAAAATTATTGCCCTCCCTGTTGGTGCCTGCCTGTCCAACGCCGCAAGTGCCGATACCATGGACAATTTCAACAGTAACTGGACCGGCAAGGGTTACTACCGAGTGCGCAGTCCAACGATGACTTGGACAGCGACCGGGCAAACCTGGGCAGCCGGGAGAAAATTGAGGTGCTGTTCCCATAACGGCCCCGGCCAGAAATGGAGGCCACCAGCCCGCCCTATAAAAAAGCCGGTATCAACCGATACCGGCTAAAAAACCTATACCAGAGTTTAGCGGTTATCAACCTCAACCAGGGTCAAGCCAATCAAACCGCCGCCGCCTGCATGGGATACGGCGCCGTAATGCCACTGTCCTGCACTGGCACCGCTCCAGCTGACATCAACAGTTTCTATTGCCCCTAAGGTAGCGGATGTCGGGGCATTATCGAGTACCAGATTGCCTCCCGGAGTCGCGGATATCAGCCAGCTATACATGCTGTAGTCAGAGTCGCCGCCGGGCGTTGACCAACCATGCACATAGACGGTCCAGTTACCATCCATCGGCAGGGGAATTTCGATCACTTCGTCGGTGCCGCCCAAAGTACTGCTGGCAACTAAGGTATTGGTGGGATCGTAAACAAAGACATCCAGGTCGGCATCGGCTTCTGTTGCCTCCGGCGGTATGGCAACCCGCAGCATCGCCGCCCCCAGGGCGGGAATAACATGCGCATTGGAGTAACCGTCGCCGGGATCAAAACTCTGATCCGGGTCTTGGCCGACGTTATCATCAGTGATCGTTGCCGGCACCAGGCCATGAGGATTTGCCGCATACGCGCCGCTGTAACCAAACTTGATCTCAAAGTTGCTGTTGCCGCTTTCACCGTTGCCGCTGATACGATCCGGCGCACTAAAGAGAGTGCCTTTTACCGCAATGGGGCTGTAGACATTGTAGCGATTTTTTTTCTCCCGCCAATTCAACGAACCAAATCGCCATTCACCGACAGGGGCATTGACATTGGTGATCTTTACCTGGTAAGTGGCACTTTGGCCTTTTTTCAGGCGAATTTTATTGGGGGTGACTTTTACTTTATAACCTTCCGGAGCATCGACCTCAACGCTATACTTACGCCAGCCGTTTTCTTTGGCCACGCTGGTCACGGTACGGGTAATGGTTTGGCTACCGGCTAATTCAGCAATGCCCATAGAGGGCAGGTTTAAATCGCTGGCATCTGTGGGAATGCCGATAAGATCAATGATCAGACAAGTCAGGCTGCTTAAAGCCGTGGGCTCAGCGCCGCATAAAAATCCCAGGTATTCCAATAAACCGGCATCATAAGCCAGGCCCGGCTGCAAAATAGAACCTTTATTAACTTTGCCGCCGGCGTTAACATGCCCGGCCCCCATGTCAAAGGGATCGGCCCGGGAGATGCGATCATTGTCACGGACATCCTGATGGGCGGTTGTCATCAGGGCAGATTTTGCCATTGCCGGGCTCCAGCTAGGGTGCGCCTGTTTAATCAGCGCAAAAATACCGGCAATGTGGGGGCTGGACATGGACGTCCCGGAAATTGCCTGAAACAATTCACCCGGCACAGAGCCCGGATCAGGGGTCGGGCTGTTGCCGGCTAAAATCATGTGCCCCGGGGCAGTAATATCCGGCTTGATAATATCCTGTGCAACTAAGTCCGGTCCCCGTGATGAAAATATGGCCATAGAGGGCGCAGATTCCCATTCACCGTTTTCGCAACAGCCAATGCGCGCCGTAGCCGAACCGGCAACATCGGCAATATAAGCTTTAATGGCCAATCCCGGGGTTTGGTCGATATGCACCGAAGGCACGGCATGATTGTCGCTGTTCAGGTTATCAACGTCATTATTATTGTACAATATCATGCCGACGCCGCCGGCCAGGCTGACCGCTTCACTTTTTGCCACCCGGGCAATAACCCCGCGGCGGCACAACACAATTTTACCGGCGACGGAAGCATCCAGTGTGCCGGGAATACATAAATCGCCACCGGCAAACTCGGCATCAACCAAAGAAGAAATACCTACACCAGAAGTAATTGACGCACCGGTATAGGTACTGCCATCACCTAAAACAATCGTCCCCTGGAACATCCTGCTCTGGGTACTTGCCCCCACGGTTGTTAACCAGGGTACTGAAGCCGGGCCGCCTATCGTTCCTGCGCCCGGGCCGGAATTACCTGCCGAGGTGGCGACAAAAACCCCGGCATCGGCAGCGAATAAATAGGCGATATCATCGGCGCCGGTTAAACTGGCCCCGCCGCCAACGGAATAATTGATCACATCCACACCATCGGCTACCGCCTGATCTATGGCGGCGGCCAGATCTGAGCTGAAACCGCCAAGATTACCCAAACCTTTATAGGCAACAATATGCGCTCTGTGGGCAATACCGGAAATACTGCCGCGGGGAATGCCAAACATGTTGGCTTCAACCCCGGCATTGCCGGCAGCGGTTGACGCGGTATGGGTACCATGGCCGTCATCATCACGCGCCGAGTCATATTCATCCGGCGCGGCACCTAGCAATGCCCGATAGGTCTCCAGCATCTGCCGGGCGCCGATAAGTTTATTGTTACATTCAAAGGCGAGATCTAACGGGTTATGCGCGCTGTTGCCAAAATCGCAGCTGTTGCCGGTTAAGGTCACCGGGGGAGCACTATAACTGCCGTCATCGGCAAAAGAAGGGTGCTCAGGCCATATGCCGCTATCGATAACACCGACAACAACCCCTTCACCGTTATAACCTTTTAACCAGGCGCCACCGGCAGCGGTTATTCCCAAAAAATCGGGCGAACTATCGGTGGTTTTATAGCGCATTTCATCGGGTATGACCCGTACAACACCTTTTTGCTTCGATACCTTTATCGCTTGCTTATAGCTGAGCAGGGCGGAAAAACCATTAAGGGCATGATAGTAACTGTGCACTTTTTTCCTGCTATTAATCCCGGCATTTTTCATGGTGTTGACATGTGTCTGCTTGAGGTATTGGCTATATTTTTTGACATGGGCACTGTTGGCGTTAAATTTTTTCCCCGTCTCCAGTTTTGTCGCCGGATAGCCCTGAATGCTGCCATCATACTTTACTACGGGATCAAGCTCCATCATGACGATATAGGAGCCGTGTTTTGATTTTTTAACGCCTTGATAGTTTTCGGCATAAAGGGTTTGCGTTATGCCAAATAACAGCACAACTAATGCTGCGGTGATTTGAACGAACTTTTTCATCACTAAACTTCTCCGGATATTTGACATTCCGATTGTCGTGATTTACTGCAGAAACCGTAAAACAGTGAAGTAAATGTAGTCGATGAAAATAAGAACTCCAGTTTCATTTCATTCCTTGTCAACAGGAGATTGTTATCGCTGATATAAAATGTTTCGCGCCAAAGCTGTTGGCGTGCGCTTCGGGAATAAGCAAGCAAAAATTTTGCTTTAAGAGCACCAGGGGTTTACAGCTTTTCCTGCACAAAAAATCAGGAATATCGCCCCGGCCATTAACGCTTAAAATGAATGTTACTGATAAAACCGGTATCAACACCAAACCATATTTGGTCTTGTTTATGATCGTAAGACATATGCCGGATTGCCCCGCCGGACGGTATAGGGGTTGAAGAAATAAAGGCTTGCTTTTGACTGTCAAATACCACCATTTTATTGGGGTATTGCCCGGTTTCGGCAATCCATATCCGTCCATCATTATCAACTGCCATACCATAAGGGTTGCTGGCCGGAAATGAGGGCATTTTCCATTCATGAAAAGCCTGTGTTTTCGGGTTATAACGCCCTAAATAACTACCGGCATAATCGGCATACCAGATATTATTATCCCGGGTAATAACCAAACGCCTGGGGCGGGCATCTTCACGCGGCAAATTGATTTCCTTCAGCGCAAAGGTTAACGGATTCACCCGGGCTATTTTATTGGTGCCAAGCAATACCGACCAGGGCTGATTTTTACTGTCGACGGCTATGCCGTAAGGGCGCGAGCGCTTTTGTGTTGCAACGACATAGTTAACCTTGCCGGTTGCAGTATCAAGCTTGCCGATGGCATTGCTGTTTTGCGCGCTAAACCAGATATTGTTTTGCTGATCAAATACCAGGGTATGGGGATCTGATATTTCCTGTGGCATCAGGAACTTTTCAACCTCGCCGCTGCCCGGGGTGATTTTTCCTATATGCCCGTTACGGTTCCCGGCATACCAAACCAGGCCGCGGCCATCGATTATTAAGTTATGTGGATGGCTATTATCAGGTACTTCAAAACGGGTTAATTCACCACTTTTAGGATCAAGTCGGCCAATATAATTGCCGGCCTGGCCGCAAAACCACACTTTACCGTCCGGGGCAACAAAAGGATCCCTGGGCCGGCCTCCCCATTTTACTTGCCATTCATTAACCTTGGCCAGCGAGGGTAAAGCTTGAGCCGCACCACTGTTTTGTGCGGCAAACATGAACAGCAGAGCTAAAAACAAGAGCAAGTGCTTCATCACAACCCCCTTTATTGGCTAAGGATAATATTATCAATAATTACCTTAGGTCATTGCTAATAAAATTAAAGCGCTTGAGAAAAAGAAAGGGGAATTTCTTACGGGTAAATCATGCTTGAAGCCTAGTTCACTTTCATGCGATCGGGTAACAGGATGCTATTTTTCACCTGCTAATGACCGGCCTCATCTTGACATCGCTAAGTTGTGCACAGTATGCTCGCCATACTTGCGAAAATATCAGTTGCGTCGAAAGCATAATTGCAGGCAAATTGGCTTGTATAAGCAGCGACAACAAGCTGCAAGCGCTAGCGGAAGAAACATATGGATACCATGACCAGCACAAAAAGGAAAAACCATGAATACAGAAATTGATTTTTATTTCGACTTCGGCAGTCCCACCTCTTATTTAGCCTATTACCGCCTGCAACAACTCAGCCGACAACATGCCCTACACATACACTATAAACCTGTATTACTGGGGGGAATTTTTAAGCAAACAGACAATGCCTCCCCGGCGATGATCCCCGCCAAAGCCCGTTATATGATGCAGCATGATCTGCCCAGGTTTGCCAAGCGCTATGATGTCGACTTTAAACTCAATCCATATTTTCCCATCAATACCTTACCTTTGATGCGCGGCGCACTGGCGGCAGAGAAATCAGGATGTTTTGACCGTTATTGCCAAGTGGTTTTTACCGCCATCTGGCAAAAGGGCTTAAACCTGGGGGATATGGATATTCTTGCCCGGGAGTTGGCGGCCGGTGATATCGATGTTAACACCTTAATGGCCTTGAGCCAGGGAAATGAAATTAAGCAAGCACTTATCCGTTTTACCGACGAGGCCGTCGCACGGGGCCTGTTCGGTGTCCCGACCATGTTTATTGGCAACGACATGTATTTTGGCCAGGACAGGTTAGATTTTATCGAAGAAACATTAACGACGCGATAAAACAGCTGATTAATATCACGCTGGCTTAACACAGGGCCGCACTGGCCCTGAGTTCCTCTTCTTTCTTTATTGCCCCTTGCTCTGCGGCACACCCGGTATTTTTCCAGTTTTCCCCGGGAAACGGGCTTGCCTGATGCCCTTCACCGTTATTTATATGTTTCTGCAATCAATTGCCCGCCTCATACGTTATTAGTTTGTCATTAATCAAAAAGAGAAGTTGCGATGAAATCTATAAAAGCTCTGTTACTCACCTGCGGCTTATTACTGGCTGCCACGGCTAATGCCGGCAGTTTTGACAGTAATAAAGGCATGGACCGAATGAACATTGAAGGTGAACTGGTCTGTACCGGGTGTAGCTTAAAGAAACTGTCGGGGGCAAATGCCCAGTGTTCGTTATACAGCCTGCATGATGTCGGCTTAAAACTGGCGGACGGCACCTTGTGGACCTTTGTTAATAACGAAAAAGGCCATGACATTATCCGGGCGCATCACACGGTATTGCATAAAAAAGCCCACATCAGCGGCTGGTTATATCCCAATGCCCATCAAATTGAAATAGCTGATATCAAGGTTGAAGGAGTCAGTGCAGATGAGATAGCCAGGGCGGCATGGCAAGAAGATCAAAAAATTGCCAAGGCACTTGCCAGCCGCAAGGTAGGTCAGGCGCCTGAGCATAGCCATGATAAAGACCATCATTAATTTCATGTCCATGGCTTATCAAGCTTTTCGGGGGTTAAATGGACAATATCAATGAACTGTTAACTGTCAGCTTGCAAGGCGGTGTTTTTACCGCCATTGCCTTGGCCTTTCTCGGCGGCTTGCTCACCAGTGCAACTCCCTGCGTTTATCCGATGATCCCGATCACCATCAGCGTGGTCGGCGGTAACAGCGGGGGCAGGCGCTTTACCGGCTTTATTAATTCCGTCATTTATGTGTCGGGATTAGCCCTGGTATATGGCGGCCTGGGGGTAGCTGCTGCGGCAACCGGTAGTTTTTTTGGCGAAATATCCACTCATCCCTGGGGTTATTTCCTGGTCGCCAACTTATGCCTGTTTTTTGCCGTCTGGATGATGGGCTGGGTGAATTTGCCGCAACTGGGATTTATGACCAGTGCCGGCAATAGCGTTTCGCTGGGCAAAGGAAAAATATTACTGGCCGGCATGGCATCCGGTTTGGTTGCCGGCCCCTGTACCGCGCCTGTTCTGGCAACTTTATTAACCTTTGTTGCCACCAGCGGTGAATTGTTCTACGGCGGCCTGTTGTTATTTGCCTTTGCCTTTGGTTTAGGGGCGCTTTTGATCCTTATCGGCACCTTTTCTTCCCTCGCCACCAGAATACCTAAATCAGGCGCCTGGATGTTATGGACCAAACGCTTACTGGCACTGCTGATGCTGGGAGCAGCGGAGTACTTTTTCATACAAATGGGCATATTACTGTTTTAAGGAGTATTGTGATGAAGATTTTAATAACTTTTTGCTTTTGTCTCTTGGCTAACCTGCCGGCGGCAGCAACGGCCTATAGAGGTGATAGCGCGGCCGATTTTACCATCAGTGAAATTGGCGGCAGTGAATTTCAGCTGTCGGACTTTAAAGGTAAGCAGGCGGTGTATCTCATTTTTTGGGCAACCTGGTGTCCTAACTGCAAGCGGGAGATCCCTAAACTAAAAGAGATCCATGCTAACTATAGCGGCGATATCAAAATGCTGGCCATCAATACCAGCATCAACGACTCACTCAAAAAAGTAAAACGCTATATAAATAAACACGCATTAACCTATCCTGTGGCCTACGATACTGAGCGTAAAGTAACTAAACTTTATGGAGTCATGGGAACGCCGACCCAGTTGGTTATTGATATCAATGGCGTGATCCAATACCGCTCCGCCGAAGTGCCGGATGATCTGGCCGAGCACCTGGAGCGGTTATTAACCGTAAAAAGCGATACTGCACATGCTGAATAACAAGCAATTTAACAAACTATACCGGTACGGACTCTCGCTGTGTCAGAATGAAGATCGGGCATATGATTTACTGCAATCATCACTGGAAAAGTACTTGAGTAAAGATATCTCAATTGAGCATCCGGTGGCCTACTTACGTACTATGATGCGTAATCAATATTTTGACGAGCAGCGTCACCAGAAATTGCATCTGGTAAAACAGAATGATCTCAAAGAAAACCAGGATGCTTTTAAATCGCTGGAAGATATTTATATCGAACAGGATCAAATCCAGCACCTGCTAGATGAATTAAATGATGAAGAAAGGGAGCTCATGTTTTTATGGGCGGTAGAAGAATATTCAGTTCAGGAGGTTGCCAATATGCAGGGTAAACCTAAAGGTACATTACTGTCTAAGATTCACCGCCTTAAGCAAAGATTAACAACAAAGTTTGCAAGTTTTCTTGAAACAAAATCGGAGACTTGGTGATGAAAAAAACACTTAAACAAGATATAGCAAGTTTTTACCGGGATAAGAAACTTTCTCCACAGCAGCTGGAAAAATTGCAGCAAATACAAACGAAAGCCGGTAATAATCAACTAGCAGGGCAGGGCAAAGCTGCCTGGTTTAAAACCTTACTGCAACTGCCGTCGAAAATGCTTAACTACTTCTACGAAGGCGACAAAGCAAGTTCATTAAAGCTTTCCTGGTCAATCAGTGCCTTGGCCGTGGCATTTGTGCTGGTTCTTGGCATTAGAGCCGGTTTGCAGCCTTCTGCAGATGAGAAAATCGTCAGTGAAATTGCCTATAACCATAATAAACAGGCGGCACTGGAAGTAAAATCGGCCACTTTAGCTGATGTCGGTAATTACCTGAGTAAACTGGACTTTAGCCTGATTAATTCCGAACGTTTTTCTTCGCCTGAATGGCAATTGCAGGGGGGGCGCTACTGCTCGATTCAAGGCAATCTGGCAGCTCAGTTGCGTATCAAAAATAATCAAACGGGTAAAATAATGACCCTTTATCAGACTAAACTGCCACAGCACTCACCGGTTATTCCGGCCAACCACTATGGCTATGATGCCGGAGTTAAAGTGGAATTATGGTTAGAGAAAGGGCTGATGCTGGGGCTGGCACAAAGTGAACTGGAATAATCCCCAGCAGATTAATCTTCAGGCTTACGGCTTTTAACTAGCAAACGGGACAAATGAAACCTTTGTCACCCGGTACTATAGACGACCCTGGTGATATTAACCTTTATAACATTTTCAGTTTTTACAGCACCTGTCTATTGCCTCCCGGCTGGTATCTTTGCCCAGACTGAAAGGATAGCCCCACACCAGCCTAGGTTGACCCCCATAGCTTTTAATAGCGGCGATATTGCTGTTGAACAGGCATGACAGGCGAGCCGGCCGAGACTGCCACATCTGCCAACTTCTCCATAATTTGAACTGAGCTGTAAGCTAAAAAGCTGATATTTAGGGTATTGGGCAAGCAGTTGCCGATATCGCCGTTAAGTTTGAGGTTGTTGTTCCCGGATTGGCCGAGTCTGCATTTGCTTTGGCTGATCAGACTTTCTTTTTACTGGCTGCTTTTGTGGTAGTGTTTTACATAATCAAGGCAGTAATGAATTTATTTGCCGGAAAGCTCAGCGAAAGCGATGGCCGCAAGAAAATACTGATATTGGGGTGGATAGTTGCCTTACCGATTCCTGTCAGCCTGCTTTATGTGCCAAACTGGAATGGGATTATTTTTGCAATGGTATTACCGGCGGCAACCGAGTAATCAGAGCATTAATCCCGGGCAAAGCCGCTGAGTTGCCCGGGAGAACCGCCAAGCTTCCCGCTGTTATTCAAAATGATCATAGAGAATAATAACAAAGGGCCAATAACATCCGGATCTAAGCATCAGCCTGATAGCAATCAATAATTCCAGTTTTGAAAACGTTGATGTACCGTATTGCCGATATCTGTACCTATGGCCTGAGAGGTATATATCATCACTCCGTCACTGCTGGCTTTAGCTTGGTCCATCACATCACCGGTCGTGGCGGCATTAGGCGCCTCACAGCTGGCAGAGTGCGACGATGCATAAATCCCTGTCATCAGCAATTTATCCGTCGCTTTATTTGCCTGAGGCCATAACCAGTTTTTAAAGTCATTAAGCTCACCTGCATAGTTATCCTCAGTGCCGATACCATGCATGTTCCAGCTGCCGGATGAGCCTGAGCATTCATCTTTGCTCTTTTCATTGCGGTAATAAAAAATAAAGCCATCGACATAATTTCGGGTGTAGGCCTTGGTCTTTTGCTCCTGCGCGACATTGTTTTGCAGGATATCGTAATAAGCGGTTGGCGTGAATAAAATGTCCGGATTTTCATGGCGTAAAGCCGAGACCATTTGTCCTAAGTATTGTTCAGTAAACACGTTGGGGTTATGGGAAAAGTCATCGACATTAATGGCGATGAGATTAGGATACTGCTTAGCCAGTTTCCCGAGCAAGGTAAACCAGGCGGTATAGTCCAAAGTATTTATTTCGTTAAAACCATAATCACTGAAGCGGCCGAACAAAGCAGTTTCATCCCAGTCGGTTCTGCTTGAGTCCGCCGGAATCGAACCTTTATGTGGACCTAGTTCAAGCATTTTTCTTTTAACGGTTTGTCCGTCTTGCTCCACATATTCATATTGATATGCCTGGTTAGGGTTGATCAGGGTCACCATCACCTTAAGATCGGAGTTTTTAGTCTGTTCCAGATACTCCACCAAACTCAAATATTCCCGGCCGCGGATGTTACTTTGCCAGGGATTGCTGCCATTGATATAAGCGTCGGAGAGTAAAAAGTTATAAATCCTGTGGGATGTATCTTCCATATAGGTTTGCAATAAACCTGGGTCTAATTGTGTGCCATTTGTTGTTGCCGTGCGTAAAAAGCTTTTTCCCTGGGCATAGCTTCCCCAGATATAACCATTTTTTTGCACCCGGTTTATCTTTTGGCTAAAAAAGTCCTTATTGGCATAAACCGCAATATCTCCGTCGCTTCCTGGGCTGGCGCTTCTAAAGGAGACAAGTTCATCGCGCTCATTATTTAAAATGGCATTCCCCGCCTCAATGCCGTTCCAGGGATAAAGGCTGTCACTGGTGTAATTGGCGCCATAGAGCACGGAAACTAAACCGTTATCAAAGCCATAATAAATAAGATAACTATGACTGTTTTTAAACAGCACGAATTCTTCACCGTTATCCGGGTTGCCGTCAAATTCCCCGGATGCCACATCCAGCCAGTTATAATGGCTGTTGCCATAAGCATGGTTATAGGCGGCAATTTCATCAAAATCCCAGTTATTATCGCTGTAAATATCCCAGATCAGCACATCTTTCATCTCGCCGACAGCTTGCCTTACCGCCAGTACTTCATCCCTGCCGTCATTGTTATAATCACCGGTAGACATGCTGCGCCAGTCATTTTCGCTGGCAACTGTACTGATATTTTTAGACGACTTTATTTTCAGGCTATTGGTGGCGGTATCCATGGCCAGCAAAATAAATTGCGACCAGGACTTTTTCGCCACCACCAGTTCGTCCATACCATCGCCGTTAAAATCTCCTGCGGTAATATCAACCCAGGGATAATCGCCAGCGCCAATTTTTAAAGTGCTGACTTCAATCAGCTGATTATCCTGATATTGATAAACAATAATGTTGGGAGAGCTGCCGTCGGTAGAGTTTCGCAAGATGGCGATCTCGTCTTTACATAAGGCGCTATCCCCCTTGGAAAAACCGCATGAACTGCCTTCGGTTGCCAGGTTACCCGATGTGATTGCGATAAAATCTCGCTCCGGCAGATTCGCTAAGGAGAAGCTGGTATTTTTACTTAATTGACCTTCTTTATCGTCACTTAAAACGGTGTGAGCAGAGCTGTTGATTTTTAATGTCTGGGATTGTTTATCGTAAAAGGCGTACTCATCGATACCGTCGCCATCAAAATCTCCCATCGCCATCGCATGACCGGTAAACCCCTCGCTAAAATCAGCTGCTATAACCTGATCTAAACGGGAAACGGCAGCCTGGCTAACAAGTGGCAAGGCCAACAGCAGCGAGAGCAGGCGGGGTGAAAATAGTGCTTTCAACATAATGTTCCTTATATAGTTTTTAATATCCACTACCCGAAAAATAATCAGGCAAGACCAAGTTTCATGTTAACATCATGTAAAATAAATACAAAACATTCACCTGCTGGCCTCTCTTTTCCTGTTTTTCAAGGCACCAGGGCGTTATCTGCTAATATTCAAATGACCGAAAGTGACAATGTGCTTTAGATAACAGGAAAACCGTTAGAGATGAGCAAGAAATCGCAATATGAAAAGAAAATAAAAACCTTATACAGCGATGCTTATAAATGCATAGATAAAAATTTCGTGCTTGCGCTAGATGCCCTCCATATCCCCCATATCTATGGCAATATCATCGCCGACCTGCCTGAAAGCGTGCCTCCCAATTTGATCAGCTACATCATAAAGCGCAGTCTCAGAGATTTGCAGCAATATGAACTAACCGGTATATATCTTATTACCGACAGCTTAGCACCATCGAAGCCAGACTTTTTTATTGTTACCAGGCAAACCCTGCCGGAGTCATTAACCGACAAGGAACAGCTGTTAAATCAATGGCGCCGGGAAGAACAGCAATTGGCAGCGGCTATCAATGTGATTTTTTGCGATGAAATGAATTACCTTGCCAGGAAAGATGTTTGCACCGGTAGCAAATGTGAAGCCGAACTAAATACCGGGGTAAAATGCCGGAAGAGTCATTGTATTTGCTTCCCCTATCTGGCACACCATCAGGGGTTCCCGCTGTTGTTTATCAACGTGAATGACTGAAACCTTTGATATAAAAAACCGCTTAATCTGAAATTTAACCATTTCACAGTCTTAAAGGCCTATAAAACTTAATCCTAAAGAGCACGCCAGTAAAATAGCAATCCATAACGCCATATTGCCTACTGTTTGCGCACGCGCCAAAATACCGCCGGGCCTGTGATATTTAGCCACCAGGGCTAACAGCTGTTTGAGTTTATCGAGAAAGATTTTCCGGATATGCTGATCAGTTTGCCAAACTTTATTGCTTAACGTTAACCAAACGTTTGCCAGCAGACGCCGATAGAGCCAATCTGCATCCAGGTTTACCGAAGGTAATTCTGGCGGATAAAGGCCCTTGACATTGAGCCAGAGAAAAGCCAGGGCAGCAAAACATAACAGTTGCGTTTGCGCCAGCACATGGGAGACATCATAAGGCTGGTAAGCGCTCTCAAAAGGCAGTAGCTGATACAACAAATTCGGATAAATGCCGATAGCCAGGCATAAGGCGGCGGCAATAACCATGGCCAGCAACATATTGTTTGGCGGGTCCTGGCTGCGGATGCCGCTGTCATGAGCGAAAAAAGCAAAATAGGGGATCTTAATCCCGGCATGGTGGAAAACCCCCGCCGATGCAAATAACAGCGCCAACCAGATCCAATCGTAACCTTGATTGAGCGCGGCAGTCATCACCATAGACTTGCTGACAAAACCATTAAACAAAGGAAAAGCGGAAATTGATGCCGCACCAACCAGACAAAGCAAGGTGGTTTTCGGCATGGTTTTATACAAGCCCCCCAACTCAGAGCCGTTGATACGTCCTGTCATCTGCAATACAGCGCCCATAGACATAAACAACAGCCCTTTAAACAACACATCATTAAAGGCATGGGCAACGGCGCCATTAAGCGCAAGCTCTGTACCTATGCCGATGCCTACCACCATAAAACCGAGTTGGTTGATCAGGCTGTAGGCCAACACCCGGCGCAGGTCATTTTCAATCACCGCATAAAAGATAGGAAAACAGGTCATAACCGCACCGATATAGATCAGGATCTCGCTGCCGGGGAAAGCTCTTGCCAGGCCATAAACCGCCACTTTAGTGGTAAAGGCACTTAAAAAAACGGTGCCGCTGACGGTTGCATTCGGGTAGCCGTCGGTAAGCCAGGTATGCAACATGGGAAAAGCGCATTTAATGCCGAAGGCGAAAAATATCAACCAGGCCCCTGTGCCCTGTAATGACATATAAGTAAAAACTAAGCTGCCGTGCTCTTGCCAGTAAAAGATGGTACCGATCAAAAGCAATAAACCTGAGATGACCTGATAAGCCAGGTAGCGTAATCCGCTGGCGTATGAATCGGCACTGCGCCGCGCCCAGATCAGAAAAACAGAAGATAGCGCCATCATTTCCCAAAAAATAAACAAGGACAGTAAGTCACCGGAAAAGACCGCCCCCAGGGCCGCTGCGGTATAAAGCAAACAGGCAAGCTGCTGCACCTTATCGCGCACATGCAACGCATAAACAATGCAGAAAAAGGAGGCAAGATGAAAAAGATAACCAAAAAAGGTACTGAGTTTATCAACCCTTAGCGGCATCAGCTGCAGCTCAACTAAAGTAACTTGCCAGAGTAAGCCTTGCTCGAGTTGCCATAAATTTAGCGCCCCCCACAGCGGAGCCGCTAACATCAACACAGTGACCAAGGGCCCCCTGCTAAAAAAAACAAACAAGGCTATGATCATAAAAGGCATAAACGGAGGAAGTTCAGGGAGCCACATCTTTTCCTCCTGCCTTACCAGTTTGCTCTGTGTTTATCTTGTCACCTTGCTTTTCCTTGAGATAATAATCCGGCGGACGTTTCAAAAACATTCGCATCCACTTGGCAATGATCACCAATAACACACAACCGATAAAACCGTAAAACGCATAAAAACCCGGCATATGCTCCCAGGGGTGGCTACTATGCCGATGCAAAACAAAGTCCAGGGCAAATAGAAGCACACAAATAACAACTAACGAATGAATCACCCGCCTGACATTTTCCGGCTTATCAAAAAAGTACTTTTCCTCCTGCCTGCCTTTTTGCGGCATAGCTTTTTCCTTCGTCATCTTGCCTCCCCTCCTTGCGTGGTAATGACAGCAGCAGCCAAGTCAAACAGCGGTTGTGGAAATAAAAACAGCAGCAAACACGCCAGGGTTGAAATTCCGATAGCGATTAAAACCGGTAATGGCGCTTCCTGGCGCACAGAGCTTCTAGGCCCGGGGTCACTGCCCGGGAAAAAAGCACGTACAGGGATCGCCAATAAATAAAAGATACTCATCAAAGAGCTCAAACATAATACCAGCAGCAGCAACCATTGCTGAGCATCTAATGCCCCTTGTAATAAAAACCATTTACTCCATACACCCGCTGTCGGCGGCAAACCGATAATGGCCAAGCTGGCAATAAAAAAGGCAACCATGGTAAAAGGCATCTGCCGGCCAAGTCCCGCCATCTGGCTGATTTCTTTTTTCCCGGTTCTTATCAGGATAGCCCCGGCGCAAAAAAACAAGGTAATTTTACCAAAGGCATGAATCACCATATGCATACCCCCGGCAATAACACCGGCATTATTGGCCAGCAGTGCTGCTATGGTGACATAACCCAGCTGGCTGATGGTTGAATAGGCCAGGCGCTTCTTAAGGTTATCCTGGCGCATTGCCACCAGGGAGGCCAGAAAAACAGAGGCGCCGGCCAGATAAAGCAACGCCTGACTACTGGCCAACTCTGGCATTAACTCCAGTCCAAAAATATAAGTGCACACTTTTAATATGGTAAAGACACCGCCTTTAACCACCGCCACCGCATGTAACAGCGCACTGACCGGGGTAGGGGCAACCATAGCCGCAGGTAACCAACGGTGAAAGGGCACAATTGCCGCCTTACCTATGCCAAAAATAAATAGCACCAGTAGCACAGCGCAGATGCCCGGAGCAACCTGGTGATCGAAGATCCCCCCCGGGGTAAAGTCCAGGGTTCCTGCCACTAACCAGGTGCCCATAATAGCGATCATAAAAAAAACAAATGAGGTAAAAAGCAACACAGCCAGATATGTGCGGCCGCCGCTTTTAGCCTTGTTGTCACCTTTATGAGTGACCAGGGGGTAGGTAGACAAGGTTAATAATTCATAAAAGACAAACAAGGTAAAGAGGTTGGCGGCAAAGGCTATGCCCATAACAGTGGTAATGGCAATGGAAAAAAATTGATAAAACCGGGTTTGCCCGGGCTCTCGCAGCCCTCTCATATACCCTATCGAATAAATACTGGTAACCAGCCATAAAAAACTCGCCATGAGTGCAAATAACAAAGCCAAGGGCTCGGTAGTAAAACTCAGCTCCAGCCCGGGAATGACTTCAAACCAGACAAGCTTAAGCTCAAATCCCTGGCTAAGATTGCGGTACAGGCTATAGCTAAGCAGTACCAGCATAGCGCTGGTGACCAGGGAAACAGCTTCGCGGATATTGGGACGCTTCTGCGCCAGGCGTATGGCCAAAGCCGCGGCTAAGGGCAATAAAATAGTAAGTTGTAGCTGCCATTCATCACTGATAAAGGGCGATAATACATTGCCTGTCATCATGGCGCACCTCCAAGTAGAGATTGCGCCGTTAATTCTGTCACCGCTATGGTGAAGCTGGCATCACAGCCAAAATAAAGATTAGCCAATACCAAAATCCAGGTGGGCAGCAATAAGCTTAACGGCGCCTCTTTAACCTGGTTATGCCCGGCTTTAGGTGGGGAAAAGTACGCCGTTTCTACGATGCGCCAGACATAAACCACGGCCAATAACGAGCCAAGTAAAATAAAGATGGCCAGCGGCCACCAGCCGTTCTCCAGGGCGGCACGTAAAAGATACCATTTGCTGATAAAGCCAACCGTCAGCGGAAGACCAATTAAACTTAAACCGCCGATCACTATCGCTGCCATGGTCCAGGGCATACGTTTACCAAGACCGGAAAATTGTGTTAACTCGACACTACCCAGCCGGTACATGACTCCGGCCAAAGCTAAAAAAAGCGCCCCTTTCATCAAGGCATGATTGAAAAGATGCAGTAAAGTCGCAATCAAGCCATTGGTACTGTTCATGGCCAGTGCCAACATCATGTAGGCAATTTGCGCGACGCTGGAATAAGCAAAGAGTTGTTTGACATTTTGCTGGTAGATGGCCATCACCGAAGCAGTCAAGACACCGGCAATACCGAGCACAGATAAAATTTCCTGAAGGGGCAGGGTGGTAAAAGAAAACTCCCCGCCAAAAACAGTAAAGATAAAACGCAGCAAAATATAAATCGCCACCTTAGTGGCCGTTGCCGCAAGCAGCGCACTGACCACAGAAGGCGCGTAGGCATAGGCATTGGGCAGCCACCAGTGCAGGGGAAACAACGCCAGTTTCAGGCAAACCCCAAGGATAAGGAAGGAAAAGGCGGTCACCACAGTTCGGGACTGGGCTACTTCGGGCAAACGCTCGGACAGATCAAACATGTTCAGGGTACCGGTAACCATATACATCAGGCCAATGCCGATCAAAATAAAGCTGGCCCCCAGGGTACCCACCAGCAAATAACGAAACGCCGCGGTTAATGCCTGGCGTTTTTGCCCCAGAGCGATCAAAGTGTAGGAGGAGAGGGCAGAAATCTCTAAAAAAACAAATAAGTTAAAAACATCGCCGGTGGCAATTATGCCCAACATACCCGCCAGGCATAATAAAAAAACTACGTAAAATAACTTATGCTTACTTTCATTTAATTCAGCAGTAATACTGGCATGGGCGGTCAGCAAAATGATGCTGGTTATACTTGATACGATCAACAGCAGGTAGGCATTGAGCAGATCTATCCGATACTCAATACCAAAGGGAGCACTCCAGCCGCCAAGGCTGTAGTGGATAGTGCCGCTTTCCTGCACTTGCTGCAATAAAACCAAGCTGATGACAAAGGTAATTGCGCTTGCCACCAAGGCAAAAAACCACACCAATTTGCTGCGGCCAACCAGCAGGCAACAAGGAGCCGCCAGCAGCGGCACAATTACCTGCAAAATAGGCAATTGTGCAATCACGACTCTTCATCCATAGCCTGTATTTCGTCTTCTTCAATCGTACCGTAGGCTTGTTTAATGCGGATCACTAAAGCAAGCGCAAGGGCTGTTGTGGAAATGCCGACGACTATGGCGGTTAAGATCAATACATGTGGCAGGGGGTTAGAATAAAGTTCAACTCCCTGTTGGATAATAGGTGCGATTGCCCCGGTAACTTTGGCCATGCTGATGTAAAAGATATAGAGCGAGGTCTGGAAGATACTCAGGCCAATAATTTTTTTAACGAAGTTTCCGTGGGCGATCAAAATATATAAGCCGCTCATCATCAGCAACATCACCACCCAGTAGTTAAAGAGCTCAAAAAAATTCATTGCTGTTCCCCCCGGTTCGCCATGCGTCCGGTAAAGGTCATAAAAATCAGGATAATGGTCGCCGCAACGGTAATGCCCACCCCGATCTCAACCACGAAAATCCCCAGGTGCTGGGCCTGCACGGGATCTGACGACAACATATTGTAATCGAGAAAATTCTCTCCAAACAAAAGTGAAAGCAGGCCGACACTGCCGAAAATCAACACCCCCAGCGCCGCCAAAAACTCCAGCCAGGCAAGACTGATGGTTTTTTGGGTTGCCCTAAGACCGAAAATCATGACATAAAGGATGATCACCGAAGCAAAAATCACCCCAGCCTGGAAGCCACCGCCGGGGCCAAAATCTGCATGAAACTGTACATATAAGGCGAATAATAAAATCAGGGGAATAAGCATCTTGGAGACAATGCGTAAGATAGCATGTTGCTTCATCGGCGCCGGTTGCTTGCTTGTTACCCGCTTGCCTTTAATCGCACTGTCTTTAATCGCACTGTCTTTAGCTGGTGATGTTGTTCCCCTTAGTAACACCAGCACCCCCATACCGGCGGTAAAAATGACGATCAACTCTCCCAAGGTATCATAGCCCCGGTAGCTGGCTAATACACTGGTCACGATATTGATAATGCCGGTTTCACCGAAAGATTGGGTAATATAATGCGTTGCTATGTGCTGATGCGCCGGGGCATAAGCCGAACCAAAAGGAGGCATTTGCAAGGTGCCGTAGATCAATAAGCTGGCCGTTATAGCAACAGAAAAAACAGCCAATAGCGGCTTATGGCGCTGTTTTTTTTCAAACCGCCCCGTTAAAGTTAAAGCAGAAAGTAACAATAAGGTCGAAATGCCGATCCCCACCGCCGCCTCGGTGAAAGCAACATCGACCGCGTCCATCACCATAAAAAAACTGGCACATAAAAATCCATAAATGCTTAATAACATCACGATTGCGAACAAGTCGTGCATGCGTACTATGGCAAACACAGTAAGCAATAAAAAGCACAATAAGACGATATGGATTAATGATTCGATGAGGCTTCTCCGTTATTGCTTTCTGCCGTCTCTGCTGCTTTGGTTAGTTTGGCCGCCAGGCCTTCCTGTTTGGCGGCATTCGCCAGGCTGTAAGTGATAGTCGGTCCGGTGAGCAGGATAAAGACCAGGATCAGGATTAATTTGGTCAAGCTGACATCCCAACCGCTTTGCAGCATTAAGCCCACTAAAATAAAGGCAGTGCCCAGGCTGTCGGTAATGCCCGTTGCATGCATGCGGCTATAAAAGTCCGGAAAACGAAAAAGGCCAAGGCCGACAATAAGGTTACAAAGGCTGCCGAGCAATAAACAAATAAAGCTCAGGGTATTGAAGATCTCTGTCATTGCTTTTCCCTGTCCTTTTCTTGTTTCTGTGCCGGTTGCTGGTATTCAACAAAACGCAAAACGCCGACAATGCTGACAAAATTCAGCAAGGCGTAAAGCATGGCAATATCGAGGAAATAGGAATGCCCGGATAAAAATCCCAGCACAGCAATAAATAGCACAGTTTTAGTACCAAACAGGTTAGCCGCCAAAATCCGGTCATAAAGGCTCGGCCCGATATAAGCGCGCAACAGGGCAAGAAACATAATAATAAAAATGGCCAGGATAGATGCCAGCAACATTAGCTTTCCAGAGCCTTAATGCGTCTGGCCATTTCACCGCTTAATAACGCCTCAGCCAACTCCCGGGTAAGGGCATGCACCTGAACCGCGTCCCGATCAAGATGCAGACTCAAAGTGCCCGGGGTTAAGGTGATTGAATTGGCAAAAATGACCTTGCTGAGCTCGTCTTTAAAATCAAGAGGGATGGTGATGATGATCGGGCTTAAGGCTTTTTCTCCCCGAAAGATTAACTTCAGCACATAAAAACTGCTGTAAACAATTTCTTTGAGCAGCCAGGCATAGAAGGGGACAATGCGGGTGAACAGGTGCAGGGGCAATGACTCCCGGTCAAGCAAGCGCATGCGTCGGGTAATGAGCAACACCAGCATAATCGACACAAAGCCCAGGAAAAACAGTAATCCGGTATGAATCTCAGAATTAGATGCCCAAAAGGCGAGCAATAGCAAAAATAAACTAAAGGTATAACGCATAAAGTTATTCTCAATGTGATCTGTCGGCTGTTAGCCGAGCTGTAAAACAACCGGCTTTAATCTTGTTCCAGCTTGACCACCAAGCAATCGGCGCGCAGATTATGCAGGACTTTTTCTGTGGTATTACCGTGAAAATAACTACTGATCCCATGGTGGCCCATACAACCCATGATCACCAGGTCACAGTGTAATTCTCCGGCAAGATGGGGAATGGTTTTTTCCGGAGGCCCCGAGCCGATATGCCCGGGAACTGTATCCATCTCAAACTCGGCCAATAACGCGGCCATTTTCTCTTTTGCTTTTGGGGATTTTTTCTGCTCTATTTCGTGTCTGTCCACCAGTTCTAATTCCAGCAGAGGCTTGGCAATGGGAATGCTGTATGCCGCATGTAACTGGTGATCATAAGCTAATGACCAGAAATTTCCCCACCCCAGTACCGACTTATTCAATTGCTGGTGCTGACTTTCATCGGTTGATAAATCCAGGGATAATAAAATATTGGCTTCTGGTTTCCATTTGATATGCGAGGCGATCAAGATAGGACAGGGTAATTGGCGCAGCAACTGCCAGTCGGTCGGGGTATGAAACAGGGATTCAGTCCGGTGACGGGTTTTAACCACAAGGTCTACGCTTTTTTGCCGGCAATGCTCAAGCACCCAGTCGGCAATATTATCGCTGTTAACAACTTTACTGGTGATCTCGCTAGTATCGCGAAAAATTTTTTGAATATTTTTCGCCAGTAATTCTCTGGCTTGCTCCATTTGCTGTGCAACAGTTAATTGTGAGTTTTCTCCACAATGAATGAATTTAATGATTTCCAATCTGGTACCTATTGGCAGGCTGAGATCATATGCCTTTTCCAATGCGAAGGTTTCATCATCTTCGATATCTGCAATCACTAAAACATTCTTCACCATGGCTTTACTCCAGTTATGAAGGGACTTCACTCTGAGTTTGTTACTCAATCCGTCGATACATAAACTAAAAGCTAATTAAACGCCCGATCCAATAAATCATTAACTATAGAGTATAGAATATGGGAAGAATATTGGCATTTGAACTCGGCGAACAAGCCCCATCAACAGATAATCACCTGTCTTTAAAGAATAATTTTACCAATGCGCGGATAAAAAATCCCCTGCCCGCGATGATGTTTGTTTCCTTACTTACCTGACTCAGCAGCAAGGCAAAGACCAATACCGCAAAAGTCGCTCTGGTTAACACAGGCGAAGCTTTTAAACAAATATCACTTAACACAGGTTATGAGAAGGTCAGTTTCATTCGAAGCCTATCTAAGAAACATGCCAACATTACCTCTTGAAAAGGCAAGAAGAGGTTTCGCAAATTCTGAGTATTTGCAGCACAGAAAATGTACCGGTAACAGAAATTCGAGCACCAGGCAGACACCAGCAGAGCTGCCAGTTCCTCTTTTTTGTAGCAATCAAACTACAATACCGCCATCAGGTTTTAATAGCGGCACTTTTATTCCTTAGCCAAGTAGATATCACTTTAAGCTTAATTTCAGCACTTTGCTCGGTTTAACCATCGGATGGAAAAAAGCGAATGCGAAATGCCATCGCCGGTATCACCGGCGCCGATCACCCGCACCTTGACCTGCTTAGCGAACTCACGCCGGCAATTACACTGCTGAGATCTTCATTCACTCCTGAATCTATCAACTATCAACCCTCAAGCGATGACAGATGAGATCATCTCACTCATCCAATCCGTAGCCAAAGACATCTCGTCTTAACCGGTGGGTGAAATATACGGGAAGCGGTGAGTATTCACATTCGCAAATTGTAAAAACGATACGGAACAACCATAAATTAGCTTTTAGTTTTTAAGGAATACGCGTGAATCTCTGCCCTGATTTTTCCAGGTTTAGCCGTGATAAGGCAGGGGGTACTCCAAAAGACAAAGGACACGACTGGTAATGCCTGTGCCCGGAGGTTTTCCGTAAGTATTACCAACCTCGTGCCAATATAGACTTTCCCCCCAGTATTACTCACAGGAACAATTAATCATGGGCTTCTCGTTATAACTCTGTTTTTACAGCCATTATTTTATTACCGGCGGCAAGAGGATGAAGCAAAGCTTTGGTGATCTTTCCATGCTGATGCCTAACGACAGGTTGATTAATATAGCCATCAAATTTCCGGGATTTCCACGGCGTAAATAAGGTAAAATCAGTGGCCAGATTGGCAATAAAACCGGTAGATTTTTTAGCTGTTATCCGGGCATTATGCTTGCCAGATGAGTCTTGGACAAAATTTTTCTCGCGACTGGCAGCAAGGATACAAATCCTGTTTTCAGCAGCGCGAGCCAACAGGCTATACTCAACCTCGCCTGCTTCCTGGATATCAAAAGGCACTAATAACAAGTGAATGTTATTTAATGCCGCCACTTTGACTATTTCAGGCATATTCGCATCATCTGCCGTTAACATAGCTACATTAACATTGCCTTGCTCTAAGGGCAGCTGGATAATATTTAACTTATCACCCAAAGTCGTCCATTGATATCGCTGGCAAAAATGCAATTGCTGTTGGGCGGCCAACAAGCCATATTCACTGATTAATACCGCCTGATGCCTATCATCAATGACCAAACTGGTGCATACGTATTGAAAAGGCCTTAACTTAGCGCTAATTTGCCCGACCAACTGCCGGCTCAGGTATGCTAACTGAGTGCGTTGTTTGACATCATGGGTAACGGCTTTATCGCCAAGGAAAAATAATTCCGGTAGTTGAATAATGTCACTGAGATTATTTTCGATATAATGACAAACATCTTCAATGGCTTGCTCGTAAGTTTTATAAGTCGCAAATATTGCCGCATTGACACTTGCCGGGACATTCTTGTCAATGTCATCACTTACCCGGGGTTTAGACGACGGTTTTAACGCCTGATAAAGCTCTGGGCGCCGTTGCTGAAAAAGTTCGCTGCCATCGGGGCGGCGTTTGTCTTCGGCCAGGGTCACAGCTATATCAGCAAAAACAAAGCCTTCTTTATTGTTCGCAATTGTTGCTAATATTTTACCGTCAGCAGAGACGATTTGACTTTCACCGGCGCCAAAAAGAAATTTTTCGGGAATAAAATATTGCTCAGAAAAAGCGGTCATATGTTCCGGGGGAATGAGCGGACCGACCTTATTTGCCGCCGCTAAAAAAACCTTGTTTTCACACGCCCGGGCAGGGCCATGCAAACCGGCCTGGTCAAGAGCAAATGTGCTCAGGGAATGACAGAGCAACTGCCCCCCTCCTAAGGCCAGTTCACGCGCTGCTTCAAAGGTCATTCCTTCATAGCCGCTAAATAGGCCTAAGTTTCCAAACGGAGTTGCGGTAACTTCAGAGACTTTATTGCCGGGAATAAAAAAATCATGTTCATGGCCGAACAAAGTTTGCTTGTCGGCTTGGAAAATAAGCTTGCCCAGCGGCGAAAATAAACACGAGGTCACACTGATATTAGATTTCACCCAAGGCTCTTGGTGTTCACGTGACGGGTCGCGCCTTAACGTGACATTGAGCACTATATAACAATCATGTTTTTTAGCTTGTTCACCTATGCGTTGTAGAAATATACCATCCGTTGTTAAGGCTGCATGCCATGCCTGGTTATGATCGACGTACCAGGAAAGGCTATTACAAAACTCTGGAAGCACAATGAGATCTGGCTTGCACATGGCCGCCTCATCCACCACACGAATACAGGTTTCCAGGTTCTCTTGAACATTTAAGCTTGTGGCAAACTGACAGACAGCAATACGCATGATTTAATTTCCATTTGACCGTTCATTAGTTGAATTTGGGAGTGTTAACGCATTAAGTGTTATCAATTTTTTATTACCGTAAAGTGCTTCTCTGAGACTATCTATGCTTCGAAGGTTATGCGAATAAAGCCTTTGCTGACAATAAAAACTTGCTGGTTACACAGCTAAAAAACCCAAAAATTAAGTTGCTAAAAATAACAGATTTTCAGTATTTTAACGAGCTAAAATCCTCCTGATGAGGATATATCCGCTGTATATCAGCTTTCATGTCTGCAGCAGAGGTAGAGCAGGCACTTATACCCGGTTCACACGGGCTAATTGGCCAAGCTTTGCGCAAACGCTTGACCACCCCTGTACAGCGGAGGCATTCCAGTGTAACGTGCGCCCTTTTGCTGTAATCAATACTGGGTAAAAGGTTTATGAGTAGTGCTTTTTCGCGTCGTTTTCTAGAGTTAGTGGAGCAATTTGCCGGCGGCAATAAGCGCCAGTTTGCCGAATTAACCGGTAAATCATCCTCGCATATTTACCGTATTTGCCGCGGATTAGGCCGCCCGTCAATGGCATACCTGGAACATTTATATGGCCTGTTCTCGGTCGATTTAAACTGGTTACTTACCGGCGAGCGCGCCCATGATAATCCGGTGCGGCACAGCAGTGATGATCTGCTGCTAGTGCCCAAGCTTGATGTTGAAGCCAGTGCCGGTTTCGGTAGCATCAACGGCGCCGAAGAAGTCACCGAACAATTTGCATTAAATAAACGCTGGTTAAGTTCACAACTGGGAGTGCACGGCGAGCACCTTGCGTTTGTGACGGTACGGGGCGACAGTATGTTGCCGACCTTGCATCACGGCGATATGGTACTGGTGGATTTAAGCCAGCAACAAGCTGGCCGCGAAGGGATTTACGTATTGCACACCCAGGATGGTTTGATGGCAAAACGCTTGAAGCAAAAATCAGATCATCTGGAAGTGATCAGCGACAACCAGGAATACCCCAATTGGCAAATTAACCATGACAATGCCGAGCAGCATGCCGTGGCAGGGCGAATTGTCTGGTGCGGGCGAAGCTTGTAAGTTTAAAAACTCAGGTAAGCATTATTTGCCGTTAACAAACGGGCTTTGCACCACCTGGTTCCGTCCGCTTTTTTTGGCGAGATAAAGGGCGGCATCAACCCGGGAAATTAATTGCGCTAAACTTTCCGGGGCAGTGAAAGCCGCCACACCAAAGCTGGCGGTTTGCTTTTTTACTATAGGAAATTCAGCATCTTCAGCGGCTTTTCGCAACTTTTGCGCGATCAGGTTGCATTTCCCCAGGCCGGTTTCCGGGCAAACAACTATAAACTCCTCACCGCCCCAACGGGCAGCCAGGTCATTTTTCCGGATATGCTTTAGCAGCAGTTTGGCGAAAAGACTCAACACCATATCACCGGTTTGATGACCGAACTTGTCATTGACCTGCTTAAAATAATCTATATCTATCAAGATCACGCTAAATTGATTGCCATAGCGCCTGGCCCTGGTTATTTCCGCTTCCAGTACGGCATCGGCTTTATGGCGGTTGAACAGCCCGGTCAGTTTATCGGTAACGGCAGCCTTGGCCAATTTATCGTTACTTTTTCTGAGTTTGGCAATTAAGCCTAAAATAGCTGTTCTCGCCATTTCAAAGCTGCGCCCGACCAGGCCAATTTCACTGTTTTCTCGCCAGTGAAAGGCTTGATCTAACTCATTGCCTTGAAAGTTTCTCGCCTGCTGCGCCAAACGATTCAGGGGCCTGAAAATAATAAAATGTACTAAAGGAAACATGATAATGAGATTTACCACAAAGGTGTAGCCAAAAACCTTAACCATCAGCTCCCGTTTATTTTTCATTTCCTTTTGCTGGCGAATATTATTAAAGACAATATTGAGCTCGCCAATATTGATTTTGCCGTAAACAATATCGGTCCGGTTGCGAAACAGCATGCCCGATTTTCTTTGCGGAATATCTATGTTGATAAAGGGCATCTCATTTAATTTATCGTAAACTTCCAGGGAAACGATGCTGGGATCCCGTTTTATCAGGGTCAGGATCAACCCGGCGTTGTTGGGGGAAAGAAAATAAATCGGCTCGGCCATGGCGGTGGCAATCTTTTCGGTGAGCTCAGCCCGTTCAATGGCAAATTCCTGATAGAGTTTATGCTCGATCGTTGAAATCACATACCAGCCAGCGCCGCCAAAGGAGCACAAGAGCGCCAATAAGATCCCTAAAATAATGGTAATTTTGATCGAGTGATGTTGTAGTCTAAAAAATGGTCCCATGTTGATCGATACATTGCTTAGTGATCACATAATTTGGCAAATCGATCTTTTTTAAAATAATATCGGCCTGTAATTGATCGATTTCAGCTTTTAACTGCCCGGAAATTAAGGGGGCATTATGCCGGTCAAATGCCAGGCCTACCCCGTTTTCCTGCAAGCCTAATATTTTCAGCTGTTCCCGCCAGATATTGCGATAGGCGGCCACTAAAGCGCGATAGGCGGCATCACCGACATTGACCAAAACAGAGGTTAATACGCTGCCCGGGTACAGGTCATTTTGATTGCTGTCCGCCCCTATACTATATACCCCTTTTTCATATGCTGCCCTTAAAACTCCCCGGCTACTTGCTCCGGCGGCGGCATATAAGACATCAACGCCCCCGGCTATCTGCTCCATTGCTATTTCATAAGCCCGTTGCGGGCTGTTCCAGCCATCAAGCGCATCACTGATAAAAGTCGCTTCAACCTCGGCTTTGGCCAAGGCGTGGCGTGCCCCTTTAATATAACCACAGAGGGTATTCCTGATCCCCGAGATATCTCTGCCGCCGATAAAGCCGAGCTTTTTACTGTTACTTTTTTTAGCCGCCAGATAACCGGCTAAAAAGGCGGCTTCCTGGTAGGAAAACATAAAAAAGTGGGCATTGGGAACATTATAAATACCGTTAAAAACAATAAACCTTAATTTGGGCTCCTGGCGGACAATTTTACGCATAGTTTCGTTGTCAAAATCGTTGATCATAATAGGGTTAAAGCCAGCTTTGGCGTGGGCGAATACCGCTTCGATTAAGGAGTTTGCATTTGGCGTTAGATTATTGGCAAAGATCCTCGCTTCCTTGACCTCAATGCCGAATTTTTTTTCAAACTTTTCAATACCGGTATGAACCGCTTCATTCCAGGCATTATCCATGATTTCTTCGCCATCATAGATCATAACGGGTTTGAAATCATAAGCCATAGCGGGACATAAGCAGAAAAGTAACACTAGCAGCGCTTGCAACTTCATGAAACAGTTAAGCGATAGGGGCAATAAACGAAGAATAGTTCGACTTGTTATTAAAGTCTATTTGCAAAAACGGGTTCGCCCGAGGGGGAAAACTGCCGGCTGATGACCAGGCTGATCATGGCTGTTTCTCTGATAGTGACCGCCGGGCACCGTTATTTTCTAGGTAAGTAACCGTTTTTATTGTCATAATACCCCCATAAAGCACCTGTGCCGGTTTTATCGATAAAACCGTAAAGACAATATTAAGCTGGACACAGAGTGCAAAAGCTGACTTATCGGCAATAAATTACATTTAAAATCAAGAGATTAACATGACAGACAATTACAAAAAACGTGCTATTGGCGAGCATCAATTACAGCCGGAATCACTGATGATGGGTTATGGCTATGATCCCCGGTTATCGGAAGGTTCGATCAAATGTCCAAATTTTCAAACATCCACCTTTGTTTTTGAGTCTGCAGAGCAGGGTAAGCATTTTTTTGATGTTGCCTCCGGCCGCATTCAACTGGAAGAAGGACAACAGGCCGGCCTGGTTTATTCCCGTTTTAATAACCCGACCATAGAAATTGCTGAAAACCGCATCGCCCTCTGGGACGGAGCACAAGACTGCCTGATAACCGGCAGCGGTATGTCGGCAATTTCAACCGTGCTGCTGGCACTTTCTCAACCCGGGGATGTCATTGTTTATTCTGAGCCTATCTACGGCGGTACAGATAGCCTGATCAACGGCATTTTGGCGCAAATGAATATCCAGGCGGTAGGTTTTATCTCCAGCGAAGGCACCGAAGGGTTAGCGCAGGCGCTAAACAAAGCAAGCCAGCTGGGCAATATCTCAGTGGTCATGGTGGAAACCCCCGACAACCCCACCAACAACCTGATTGATATCGCCCAGTGCCGGCAGCTTATTGATACTTTTACCGGTCAAAGTACCGGTAAACAAACTGCCCGGCCGGTACTGGCGGTCGACAACACCATGTTAGGGCCGCTCTGGCAGCAGCCGCTGGAACACGGCGCCGATTTATGTCTGTATTCCCTGACCAAATATGTCGGCGGCCATTCCGATCTTATTGGCGGCAGCTGCTCCGGCGATAAAGCCCTGATCTCAAAAATTAGAAAAGTCAGGAACAGTATCGGCACAACCATGGACTCCCATACCGCCTGGCTGATTTTACGTTCGTTGGAAACCTTAAAAATCCGCATGCAGGCGGCAACCAGCGGTGCGAAAGAGGTGGTAGAGTTTTTACGGGCACATGAGCAGGTGACCCGAATCGACTACCCGGGTTTATTAACCCCGGATGAACCGCAATACCAGGTTTATCAAAAACAATGTAAAGGGGCGGGGTCGACTTTTTCCTTTGAAGTAAAAGGAGGTGAGCCAGCGGCATTTAAAGCGCTGAACCGCCTTAAACTGGTGAAACTTGCCGTCAGCCTGGGGGGAACCGAAAGTCTGGCCCAGCATCCTGCCGCCATGACACATTCCGGCGTACCCAAAGAGCGCCGGGAATCGATAGGTATTACCGAAGGATTGATCCGGATCTCTGTTGGCATTGAAGAGCCGCAAGATATCATTGCCGACCTTGCCCAAGCCTTAGCCTGATTTCAGATAGGCCTTTAAGCTTAACGCTAATGCCAGGACACCGCAGGTAATTTTCCTGCCGGAAACTTGGCGTCAGGTAAACCAAAGGCAGAATGATAACAATTCTGCCTCACTACCTGCACTGCTATGTAATCTGGTTCAAGTTGAGTTTTAGTCATAACTTGATAAGCCTGCCTTTTTACTGACTATTGATTTCCACGTGAAGTCATTTTATTGCTACAGGAAAATTGAATAATGGGCATAGTAAAAATACTGGTTTTGCCGTTCCTCATTACATGTTCGACAGCAAATGCAAACAATTCTGTCGCCGCAGCATCCGAAGCGGTTGAACTTAGACTGATCCAGGTATTAAAAGATGATGTTAACGGCGTCGATGGTCTGGATAATCCCAGGGCCACAGCCGTGACGGCAGATAACTCCCGGGTTTTTGTCGTTAGCGGTGATGATAATGCCTTTGCCGTATTTAACCTTGATCAGCACTTCAATTTAAGTTTTAGCCAGATATTTAAAAATGCCAATCCAGCCGTTAGTGGTTTAGAGGGAGCCTCGGCAGTGGCCTTATTAAACAAGGGTGATAAAGCCATTGTTAGCAGTTTTTATGACGGCTCCCTATCCGTCTTTTCGCGCGGGCAGGATCGCTACCATTTAGATAAAACAATCTCTGACGGCCTGAGTATTCGAAGGGTTTTTGGCAACAAAAAAACTGTTGGCGATCTGGATACCCTGGGATTATTGGGAGCCTGGGAGCTGATTAATACAAGCGATAATAAGCAGCTGTTTGTTACCGACTATAAGAGTAATGCTGTTTCTGTATTTGATATTACTCCGGATAAACAAGTTGTCTTTAGGCGCTTCATTACCACAGGCGTGGCATCTGCCGGTGGCTTAGGAAACCCGACAGGCCTGGCATTATCTCCCTCAAATAAAGAATTATTTGTGCTTGGTTTTGAAGAGCACAAACTGACCATTTTTGACCGGGATAAAAATGGCAATTTATCGGCGAAACAGCTTTTGCAAAATGGACGGAACGGTGTAGAGCAGTTTTTGAATCCACAAAAAATAGTTGTGTCGCCTGACGGAAATTTTTTATATGTAGCTTGCTCCAGCAGCCATTCTCTTGTTGTCTTTAAAAAAGCCGAAAATGGCCGTTATGCCTTTTTACAGGCTATCAGCAATAAAGAGATTGGTGGCGGCTTAAAGGGGGCGGGCAGCCTGGCTGTGTCGTCAGGCGGCACTTTGATATATGCGGCAGGTGAAGCCGATACAGGTTTAATTTTATTTCAAAAACAGGCAGACGGGCAACTCAAGCTTATCAGCCGACTGCCAAATAAAGACAAACCGATTGATAACCTGAGCGGGATCTCCTCCGTTAACCTTACCCCTGACGGTCGCCATCTTTTGCTGACAGCAGCCGAGAAGGATGCTTTATTTGTCTTTAAAGTGGAGAATAAATAAAGGGGAAACTTTGATAGTGCCAATACCCCAGGGGAGCTTGCTGAAATTTAAGTACTTTACTGACAATTAGTTTTTCAATAGCAGGCCAATAAACGCTCGTCCGGTATGGTATTTACTTAGCGTACACCAGAGAAAGTCTTATTATTGGGTTGTTGAATTTCTGGTGTACCCGAAGCATACATTCAGCGCCTTAACCGCTGAACAAATTTTATCTGCCGTGTCAGTGCATAACTTTTCTTTTTCCTGTAAATGTTATTGCTAAAAGCCCCAGAGACAGCAAAATAACGCTTGCAGGTTCAGGCACAGTGGCCTGCTGCAACCTGTGCTCTCCCAAACCGGGCTGTACTTCAACAATTTCGGTAATAAAAAAATCAGCATATTCATCTGAAGGCGGTATATGTTGATTGGCATTAATATCACCATAACTGCCAGAGACAATCACGGTATCGGGAGCTGGGGTTTGCTGCCATTGGCCAAGTCCATGTAAACCTAACAGCGGAAGTGCTGTAATAGTTTCCACCAGAATGTCAGTGTCGGCGACAAAAAAACGGATATCAACGAAGACATCAAAAAAGGACTCGAAGCTCCCGGATACAGCGGCTTCATCATCCAACGTCAGGGTTAATTGCCCCAGCGAAGGCATGGTGGGCGTAAGCGCAATAGACAAATCAAAATCCGTTCCGCCGATATCAACGGGATCAGCGCTAGCTAAAGATAGCGCCACCAGCTCTACGTCGATAGTATCTGAAGAGCCTTCTCCCGGCAGCACGGCATCATCCAGACGCCTGACCAGGGTATCGGTATTACCCGGGCCAGCCGGGTCACCGATAAAATCAACAATACCTATTTCAGGCATGGGTGAGCCTGGAAAGCTAAAGTCCAAAAAGGTTCCGGCGGTGGTTTCAAGATAGTCAGATCCGGCCATGATTATCGTGGCGGACAGCGGTGAGCAAAACATCAGCAACCATGCCGCAAATGCTCCTTTTAACGTAGGGATCTTGAGTAACTGTGTTGAAAATTTGACTGATAGAAATGATAACATCTTGTTTTTCCTGGGCATAATAGCATTCCTCATTATCAAGTGACATGCCCTGTCTTGTTTGCGCATAACAAACAGGTAATGCATAAATTGGTATGTATGAACGATAAGACAGGCTTTAGAAGGAGGGCATAATTCATGCCTGCTTAATAAAAACAAACAAGTCCAACATGTTAAGGCCCTTACCAGGCTTTTCTGGCCGCCTGATTGTAAAATATTCCAACAACAGTCTTGATTATCGGGACAGGGGGCCGGCAAGGTATATGAAAATTGGCGTTAAAGAAGGGGAGCACTTTCAGAAGATAGGTTTTAAATGCAACCGGACTTGAGTTAAATTTTTTCGACACATACAAAAAAGCACCCTGGGGTGCTTTTGTGATAACAATTTTACCAGCCAGTAACATTGGCCGATAACGATAACAGGATTTATCCAGTTTGACCTTGTTAAAAAATACCAGCTAACTGGAAAATACTACCCCTGCTTACGACGTAAACCCAAACCTAATAAACCAGCAGTCAAAAGAATCAAAGCTCCCGGCTCTGGCACTGGTGCTGCATCATAGGTATAAGTTGCCACTATTTTCCCCCAGGCACCGGTATTGGAGGTATTGGTAAAAGTTTCTCTACCTGAGCCAATAAAGTTACGGATAACCGTCTCTGCTCTAAAATCAAATCTAAAATCAATCATCCCATCGGTAGTGAAGGCTGAATAGTCAATGATCGACATATCACCACTTCTCTCACTCCCCATATCGAAGCTAAAAATCTCTCCCGGAGCCATATCATAATCTCCCGAGTCCGAACTTTCAGCAGCGTCAAGAAAGCTGGAGCCTCGAGTAAAGACAAAGTCATGGGTGACTGCCGAAATGACCCCCCAGCTTCCTATTGTCCCTAAGGTAGCAACGGTATTGCCATTCTCTGAAGTATTATTTTGTGAAGTTCCGGTAGCGTTAATTTGACCATAAGCAGTAAGACTAACGCCTGTTAAGGTTCCTAAGCTGGAATTAAAACCAGCAATTGATAATATTGCCGATTCTTGGCCAACGTCCATTGCCGTGCTACTGCCCATAACCCCAAAACTATCTTCAACCGTTATCATAGCTGCCAACGCGTTGGAGCTAGCCAGACACAAGGCGGTCGCGGTGATGATTCCTTTAATGGACATCCCTTTTACTTTTAATTTTTTCATTCTTCTTCCTGTAAATGTTAAAAACATAGATATGGTTTTAAAACAACAAGAGAACCCCACGTAAGCAGATGATATTTAAGGGCTTCCTTGCTGTAACAACTTGGTTAGCAATACATACACCAAGCATTTAAACTACTGATTTTAAATGCTTTTAATGTTTTCTGGTTTGTCATATTTTAAAATTGCAAATAAAGCTGACATTCTGCTCATCTGTACAAAAATTTATTAACGCATTACCCCCTCAATCGAAAAATTCATCATGACAAGGAATTATGTAACAAATATATAAAAAAATAGTGTCAACTTTGTTTATGCGAGAAGGAATATAACTTATGGGCTAATAAATTGTATTACCCGATATTACATCACCTGATGAAGATACTTATGGGCATCAACAATCTATTTGCATCTCGACATTGCCGATTTTCAAAAAGCCATCAAGGCTGGGAGCGGTATTGTTGAATACCGTGCTTAAAATGATGCGTTATCTGCCCTTATAATGCATAGGCTTGGATGGGAGGAGCGTTAATACTGCCCAGCACTGCTTGCTCATCCTGAAACAGAATAATTAATCAGCGCACTCCAGCAGTGGTCGATAAAGGAAATTCTCTTAGTAACGTAAAATCTCTTCCTGAATAACAAACGATATTTGTCATCTATGTCTGAATGTTACCCTATGATGTAAGAGATGTCTCACAAAGAGGTGCGAGATAAAGGTATTTTTTGTCAATGACTTTTGATAAATCCAACCTAAAGACATGATAATAAACAATAAACACTCATATAAGAGTGTATGGCGAATCAGAATACAAAAAAAATTTAACAACACCAACCTAATAATATAATTACATTCGCGTAATATTACCTTTGTCAGGACGACACAGGGCAGGAAGCTCTACAAGGAAGACTTTAGGATAAAGTCAGGTGGCAGGAAGTCACAAAGGAAGTAATACACGGAAGTATGCCGGTCAGGGAGACCGAACAGCATAGGATAGCTTGGAACCCGCAGTAATATGGGTATGCATCGGGAAGGTGCATGACCCGGGAAGGGATATGGAAGTGACAGGAGTCACGAAAATGAACTAGGGACAGGTTGTTCAAGGAAATTCAGGATAGAATGCGGACACTAAATAAGTGCAGGATGCGCTAAGCTAGTTAAGAAAATGCGACTCTTTTGAGTTGCATTTTTGCTTTCTGGCCTTTGAAAAATCTTCACTATTTTATCAAAGGCTGATAAGCCACCCAAAAATCCCCCTGTAAATGCATCATGGGTAACAACTTGCTACCCTGACAGGTTAATGCTCATCTCACGATGCAGTTATTGTTGCCGACCAACAAGTTACAGCTACTTGTCCTGTGATCACAACATCAATTAATTTAACGCGCTAGCCGAGTTGTGGCTGCAAGCTCAAAGGTTTCATCACTTTAACATCAAAATACCAGGCCGAAATTAATACCAGAGTGCAACCGGTTATGCTGATCAAATATGAGCTGCTGATCATAAAATTCAGCCAGCTAAGCTCAACATCAAAAAAGCTTTTATAAAGCAGAATACCGACACTGCCGGCATAACCCATGGCATCGGCAAGATAAATCAAAAAACCGGCATTGCCTTTATCGTTGATCACCGACAGCATGCGATCAAACAGCAGGCAATTAAAGGGGATATAGGCAAGATAAATTCCGGTAGCATGGGCGATCATCCATGCCTGGCCGGACAAATAACCGCCCTGATAAGCCAGGGTACTTAACCCTATGACCGCAATGCCGATAAAGATAAAGACATGGTTGGCCATAAAGGCACGCATATTGTTTTTCACAAACATCAACAGGCTTAAAGTCAGCAAGATAAAAAGCGAGGTATAAAGGGCCGCGCTGGAAAATATCGCCGGTGTATTGCCAAAGCCCAAACTCGACCATAGCTCGGCGGCAAAATTATCGGTGTAATCACGGATGCCGGTTAATAACATATAGGTGAGGATCAAGGCGATTAACCCCGGGGCATATTTAATAAAAAATGCCCTACGGGCTTTACCGTCCATGGGTTTTCGTTCATGCCGTGCAGCAATGTCCTGCGGCGAAGGTTTAGGAATTTGCATTAAAAAGAATACCGAGACAAACAAGGGCAGGGTGAATACCGCTCCGGTGATGGCCGGCATCCAAAACTCGCTGATCCCGTGGCTGAGCATCAACCATTGACCCACGCTTTTAACCACCCCGGAGGAAACAATAAAACTGACGCTTAAGCCGGCGCCTAAAATTTCTGAAACCCGCCGCCCTTCCAAAAAGCTGAACACCAGACCCCAGATCATGCCAAGAGGCAGACCGTTTAAAAACAAGGTCAATAATTTCCAGTTCGACGGCACGAGAGCAAACAGCACCAGGGCAAGTTCAGCGATCATCACCAAGGTTAAAATCGCCAGCGCCCGACGACCGGCATTCATTTCAGAGATCACCTTAATGCCGATAAATTTCGACAGGGCATAACCGAGTACTTGCGATAAGATCAAGGCAGTTTTGAAATCAATGCCGTAAGAAAAATCCGCCATGCCATCATAATTGCTGGCAGTAAAAGGTTTACGAAAGGCATACATGGAAAAGTAGGTCATAAAGGCGGCCATGGTCGCATAAACCGTGAACCACAGCGTGCTGCATTGGCTTAACCACAGGGAGATTCGCTTCATATTCTGCTCATGTCATTGTTAAAAAGCCACTAGCCTAGCGAAACTTTATGACAGAAATATTGTGGTATATACCAGGTTGATTATGAAGTTTTTATGACCAAGCCTGCTAACGGCTTGTACAGGGAAATAAAGTTCAATAGACTACACCCCAAGTTGGTATATACCAAAAACCGTCGATGTGATCTGAACCTGGCCAGGGTATTAAAGTTGTTATGAGTGACATTATTAAAGAAATCGAAGCGCTTTATCTGGACTACGGCAGCCAGACATATGAAGAAAAGTGCAGCCAGCTGCAACATGCGCAGCAATGCGGCACCCTGGCGATTGAGCAGGGTTTTGATGATGAGCTGGCATTGGCAGCTTTTTTACATGACATAGGGCACTTCATTGCCCAGCGCAATAATACTAAAGGTTTCACCGACTTTGGCCACCCGGCACATGATAATATCGGCGCCGCCTTTTTGGCAAAACACGGTTTTTCCAGGCGCATTGTCATGCTGGTAAAAGAGCATGTTAAGGTGAAACGCTATTTAGCCGCCAGCCAACCGGGATATCTTGAGCAATTATCCCATGCCAGCAAAATAACCCTGACGCAGCAGGGAGGGGCCATGACTGCACAAGAGGTGGAAAACTATCAGAAAATTGCACACTTAAAAGATATCCTCACCTTACGCACGCTCGACGACAGCGGTAAACTCCCCCAAATGACCTGTAAGCCGTTGAGTTACTGGCTTATTCAGATAGCAGAACATTTACGCTGCAAGTAGTGCAAGTGGGCGCTATTGCATGTTTTTTATGGTAGCTCTCCTCAAAACCATCACATCAATCCAGACTGTAATAAAGGAATGTTTAGGCTGCTTTGCCTTTTATCGACCAAACCTCAGCATTAATAGAGCCCCTGTAATAACATTTACTCAGCCAGGTCCAAGAAGACAGCAACTTTCTGGAAAAAGCACTAAATATAACAGTGTCAAAGACTTATATAAGAACAGTCTCGTAGTTTTATCGTAACTGCCGAGTAATAATGCGTAATATTTTTTTATAATAATTCTGCTACAGTAGTCTAGAAGGAGTTGCTACTTCTCCATGGATTTGGACCGTCGTTCAGTGCCCGCCTCTTGTTGTATGGATATCGCCGTAACTCTGTTACTACACGTATAAAATCTAATAAATATTCAATGCTTTCAACGGAAGGAAAAGTATGATGAATGCTAAATGTTTAAAATCTGCTTTAGCGGTATTTATTTTGTCTGTTACCTGTTTGGCGGGTAAAGCCAATGCAGGGTTAATTGTCGGTGAGCTTTATACCGACGCCTCCGGCAGCGCCTGGGAGTACGTCGGCTCTTTTGATTTGGCGGCGGGCCCCAACTGGCGAGAAGTCAACCAGAGCACTGAGCATAAACCTTATAACGGCATAGAGGCCGCCGAGCTGCTTTTCGGCGAATTGGCCCCGGGCGGTGAATACGCCCTGAGCTCCAATGTCTTTCAGACAGGCGAAACCTATGAGGTCAACCATATGGCCTGGTACGACGGCATAATTTCCTATATACACGAGAAGAGCGAATCCCTGGCGGCAGATAAATATAATGACGGTCGTTACTATAATGAAGGGGACTTTTCTGCCTATATCTCAGACCGTGGTGTGCTCGGGGAGAATATCAACCATGTCTTTAAAACAGCAAGCGTTCCAGAGCCTGCAACCCTGGTGCTGTTAACTCTTACTTTAACGGGATTGGCATTTCGGCGCTTTAAATACCGGTAAAAACATAACGTTTACTGCTTTGCTTATTCAGATGTGAAAAGCTGAAAACTCCTGGCTCCGCGTATCGGGTTTAATATTTACTATACTGAGTAGATACCTGAAAAACGTGCAGGCCTGAGTAATTACGGCTTTAAAGCAATCGGAATGAAACGCATGCCAAACTGTTCAAGCGGGTTGTAATAACTCAGCTAACAGGGAGGAGCAAATGATTAGGGATCTTGTTTCATGGAAGAGAACGGCACGTCAAAAAATGCCCCGGAAATAGCTCATAGTGGTGAAAGCAGTTCCGGGCCGGGTGAAAAGCTAACACCGCACACCGGTGGTGATATTAAAGCCGATCATTTACCGGACCCGGTAAAAAACAATGAAACAACTTTGGCATTTGCTGATGCCGGCAGCCAGCAAGACACCAGCCTTGCAGAGCAAGCGGATAATTCAGCCCCAAAAACAGCACCAGCCCTTGCTGCAGGTACGCTCCCGGTTAATCAAACAGCAGATAGCGCTATCGATGACATTGCCGCGCTGCAAGATCTTATTGAATCCGGTGATGATATCGAATTGCCTGATACCGCAGCCGGGGGGCTAACCGGCAATGAAGGCACCAATTTTGTTACCTTAGACAGAACCGGCAATGAAACCCTTGCCCGGGCAGGTTATGACACCACAGAGCAAGAAAACAGCCTGCTGCCCAGAGATAACCCCCAGTCCGGTTCATCACAGCCCACTATTACCCAAAGCGATGAAAACATTGCCGGGGAAGATCAAACCGTCACCGGTAATGTGCTTGATAACGACAGCGATGGCGATGATATCTTAACCGTGCAATTTTTTACCGTGGACGGTGATACCACTGTTTATGCCGGCGGCCAAACGGCAATTGTCGAAGGAGGCAGTTTAACGATAAATAACGACGGCAGTTATAGCTTTATTCCTGCCGCAAACTGGAACGGTACTTTACCGGTTGTCAGCTATACCACCAATACCAACGCAAGCGATACCTTAACCATCACCCTGACCCCGGTTTCAGATCTCAGCGATGAGGATGAATCGGCCAGCACCAATGAAGACACAGCGCTAAGCGGCAATGTCCTGGCCAATGCCGCCAGTAGCGACGGTATTCCCGAAGTGCTCAGTTTTACCCTGGCAGGCACCGACTTTGAAGCAGGCACCACAGCCATCATCGAACAGGGGGCATTAACCCTTAACAGGGACGGCAGCTATACCTTTATTCCCGCGGATAATTTCAACGGCGATGTGCCGGATGTCGCTTATACTGTCTCTGACGGACCAAATACCGATACCTCCACCCTGGCCATAGAAGTACTGCCGGTTTCAGATCTGAGCGATGCGGATGAAACGGCCACTACCAATGAAGATACGCCCATAAACGGTAATGTGCTGGCCAATGCTTCCAGCACAGACGGCATACCTGAAGTCACCGGTTTTATCGTCAATAACACCAACTTTACAGCAGGAGCCTCGGCAACACTTGAAGAAGGTGTGTTAACCCTTACCAGTGACGGCAGCTACTCCTTTGTTCCCGGTGAAAATTTTAACGGTGATGTACCAATTGTCATCTATACCGTGTTTGACGGCATAAATACCGAAACATCCACCTTAACCCTTGAAGTGCTCCCGGTTTCTGACTTAAGCGATGAAGATGAAACCGTCAGCACCAATGAAGATACACCCATAAACGGCAATGTGCTGGCCAATGCCGCCAGTGCCGACGGCATACCCGAAGTCACAGGTTTTATCGTCAATAACACCAACTTTGCAGCAGGGACCCAGGCAACACTTGAAGAAGGTGTATTAACCCTTAACAGTGACGGCAGCTACTCCTTTATTCCCGGTGAAAATTATAACGGTGATGTACCTATCGTCACTTATACCGTGTTTGACGGCATAAATACCGAAACATCCACCTTAGCCATTGAAGTGCTCCCGGTTTCTGACTTAAGCGACGAAGATGAAACCCTCAGCACCAATGAAGATACGACAATAAACGGCAATGTGCTGGATAATGCCGCCAGTGCCGACGGCATACCCGAAGTCACCGGTTTTATCGTCAATAACACCAACTTTGCTGCAGGAGCCTCGGCAACACTTGAAGAAGGTGTGTTAACCCTTAACAGTGACGGCAGCTATGCCTTCATCCCCGGTGATAATTTTAACGGCAATGTACCGGTTATCCGCTATGCCGTCTCTGACGGCATCAATAACGATACTTCCACTTTAACCATTAACGTGATCCCGGTCTCAGATTTAAGCGACGGCAATGAGTCGGTAACAACCAATGAAAACAGCCCGGTCAGCGGCAATGTCCTGGCCAATGCCGCCAGCAGCGACGGCACGCCGCAGGTCACCGGCTTTACCGTCGCCAATACCAGTTATTCCATAGGCGCCACCGCATCACTTGAGCAGGGGTTATTAACCCTCAACAGTAACGGCAGTTACACCTTTATTCCCCATAATAACTTTCACGGCAATGTGCCTGCCGTCACCTATACCGTGTCTGACGGTATCAATACCGATACCTCTAGCCTGACCATTAACGTGCTCGAAGTTAATACCCCCCCTGTGGCAGCCGATGACACCTTTAGCGTTAACCAGGGCAGTTTTGTCGAGGGAAATATCATTCACCATGACGACGGTGACGGCGTCACCGACAGCGACAGTGACGGCAACAGTTTGACTATCACTCAAATCAACGGTGCTAATCTGATTTTTGACAGCAATGGCGATGCCGAGGTTGATATCGAAGGCGGTATATTGTCCATTAACCGCCAGGGCGCTTTCACCTATAGCAATAACGGTTTTATCTTAGGCGACACTCCGCCAAGTTTTGAATACACCTTAAGCGATGGCGACAGCATAGATACCGCTCCCGTAACGATTAACGTGCTTGATTCGGCGCCGGTTGCCAATAATGATCAAAATTATCTTTTATTGCAAGGCACCGATGACGGCAAAGCGAGTGGCGGCAAAGCGAGTGGCGGCAGCATTCGGGGCAATATCATAGGTGATAACCAGGCAAGTTCGGGAGATCAGGCCGACAGCTCGCCGGACGGCACAGTGATCTTCAACCGCATTCATTTTGACGGCAGCTGGTATAGCTTTGATGGCGGTAACACCAGTCTCTTAATTGAAACCGACTACGGCAAACTGACCATTGCCATTTCAGGTGAATACCTGTTCGAGCCAACAGAGGGCATGGATATGCCCACCGGACGGCAAGAGCTGGTTTTTGCTTACGAGATCAAAGACGGCGACAGCAATCATCCTGAAACAGACTCGGCAACGCTCACCCTGGTGATCATACCGGATTTAACCGACGCAAATGAGTTGGTAACGACCCAAGAAGATACGCCGGTAAGTGGCAACCTCCTGGCGAATGCCATTAGTCCGAACGGCACGGCACAAGTGACAACTTTTACTGTCGGAATCACAGATTTTGAGCCGGGAGAGGCGGCAGAGCTTGAACAGGGAACCTTGACGGTTTACAGCAACGGTCACTATACCTTCGTACCGGCAAGTAACTTTTACGGTGATGTTCCGGCCGTGACCTACACGGTATCGGACGGTTCCAATACCGATACCTCCACCTTAACCATCAGCGTGTCGAAAGTAAATGACGCCCCTGAGGCCAGCGATGACAGTTTCAGCATTCATCAGGGAGAAACGGTCACAGGCAATGTTATTAGCCATGATGACGGTGACGGCATCACCGACAGGGATATCGACGGCGATCTCCTGAGCATCACCCAAGTCAACGGCAGGGATCTCAGCTTTGGTGCCGATGGCTATGCCCGGGTTTCTATCGACGAGGGCTGGTTATACATTAAGGCCGACGGCGAATTCAGATATGAAAACAGCGGTTTTCACTTAGGTACAAACCCGCCGAGCTTTGATTATACCTTAAGTGACGGCGACATGAAGGATGAAGCCACGGTCACGATAAACGTACATGATACTGCGCCTGTAGCCAATTATGACATTAACTATCTCTTGCTGCAGGCAGCAGGCGGAGGCAAAGCCATTGCGCACAGTGTCCGGGGAAATATTATCGGCAGCAACCAGGCGAGCTCGGGAGACAGGGCCGATAGCTCGCCTGACGGCACAGTGATCTTCAGCCGCATTCATTTTGACGGCACCTGGTATGCCTTTGATGCCGACAATACCAGTTTTGAAATTCCAACCGAATATGGCGCCTTAACGATTCACAACTCGGGAGAATATGTCTTTGAGCCCATAGCGATCATGGATATGCCAAGCGAAAATCAGCTGCTTATTTTTGACTATGAGATCGAAGACGGGGATAACGTCTACCCGGAAATAGATGCCGCCACCCTGACCATAGATATCAGGATCCCGGCAACATTAACTTTCGCCAAAACGGCGATAGAAACACTGGAATTACATGAACCGTTAACGCAGGGGCACGACAGCCAGCCCTTACTTGAACAAACATTGACGGATACAACCCTGATTGGCGTATATGTCAATGACGCCAACGGGACAATCATTGACGGGCCAGAGGGGGAAACTCACCATCAGACATTAGCACTCTCGGATATATTAACGCAGGATCAGGACAATACGCTGGAGCAATATTTATCGGCGATGGCAGAAAGTGAAGAAGACAGTGTCCCCAGCGAACAAAGCTCAAGGCAGGAAGATGTTGAGCAAATCGATAGCCATCAGGGGTTATCGACCGAAAGCGCTGCCTTCACCGGTGAAAGTTTACCGACAGCACCGTCAGTAGACGAACTAAACTCACCGGACGTTTTATCTTAATAAACAACACGAATTTTGCCGGATTTATACAGGGACTGAACATTTAATGCAATCAACCAGCCAATGGACAATTCATGCTTCACAGCCGTTATCAGCAGCCCCCTTGCTCGATAGCTTAGTCTTGCTGTGTCAGCACTTTGGCAATCCCTGCTCGGCAGAAGCCTTATCCGCCGGCCTGCCGTTAGCCGGCTGTGATTTAGCTCCCGAGCTGTTGCCGCAAGCCGCCGCCCGCGGGGGATTAAGCGCCAAACTGGTCCGCAAAGGTTTAAATGAGCTACCCGACATGCTGCTGCCTTGTATCTTGCTGCTCAAAGATAAGGATGCCTGCGTATTACAAGAGCTGAGCCCGGCAGAAAACAGCGCCGTTATTTCCCTGCCGGAAACCGGGGGAGAGCAGCGGCTCACGGTTGCCGAACTTGAAGAAAGCTTCGTCGGTTACCTCTTTTTAATCAAGCAGATCTATCGGGGCGACCGGCATTTTGATGTCCATATCCAAAACTCAGCCGAACACTGGCTGTGGCAACATCTAAAAGGCGCAACCCCTATCTACCGCGATGTGCTTATTGCCTCGGTCATGGTGAACATTTTTGCCCTGGTGTCGCCGCTTTTTGTGATGAACATTTATGACAAGGTAGTGCCCAACCTGGCGTTTGAATCCCTGTGGGTGCTGGCGATAGGGGCGGGCATCGCCTTTACCTTTGACTTTGTGCTCAAGCAATTACGCGGTTATTTAATTGATGTTGCCGGGAAAAAAATAGATCTCGATATCTCGTCGAAATTATTTGCCAAGGTCATCGGCATACCGCTGGAAAAACGCGCCGCCAGCGTCGGCGGCATGGCAAAGCAGCTCACCGAATTTGACAGCATCAGGGAGTTCCTGTCCTCGGCAACCGTTAGCGCCTTGGTAGATTTCCCCTTCGCCGTGTTGTTTATGCTCTGTATCTACCTGGTTGCCGGCGATTTAGTGTTATTTCCCCTGCTCGCCTGTGTACTGATTATCGGCTATACCGTCTTTTGCCAGGGGAAACTGCGCGCGGCAGTCGAACAGAGCAATAAATTTTCCGGCTTGCGCCACGGCCATTTGGTCGAATGCTTAAGCGCGCTTGAACCGATTAAAGCCAACGGCGCAGAAGGGGTGGTGCAAAATAGCTGGCAGCAAATGACCGGCCACAGTGCCAGCTGGCTGCTTAAAGCCAAAATGCTCACTAACTCGGTGATCAACTTTGCCGGTTTTATCGTACAAGTGTCCATCGTCGGCGTTGTTGTGCTGGGGGTTTACCGGGTGTCGGATAACCTGATCTCCATGGGAGGCATTATCGCCGCCGTGATGTTAACCGCCCGGGCCATAGCGCCGATAGCCAAGCTTGCCGGGCTGATGACCCGCTCCAACCAGGCCGTCAGCGCATTAAAACAGCTCGATGCGCTCATGGCGCAGGAGGGGGAGTTTGAAGATAAAGCCCATCTGCCCAGCCGCAGCAAGTTAAACGGCAATATCACCCTGGATAATCTTTGCTTTACCTACCCCGATGCCGATTGCGCCAGTTTACAACAAGTCTCCCTGAGCATTAGGCAGGGAGAAAAAATAGCCATAGTCGGCAGCAATGGTTCGGGAAAGAGCACCTTAGCCAAACTGCTGTGCTCGCTGCTGCAACCAAGCAGCGGCAGCCTGCAATTTGACGGCATCAATCATCAGCAAATCCATCCCGGCGATCTAAGGCGCAATTTGGGTTATCTCCCCCAGGACATCACCTTATTTCACGGCACCATACGCGATAACATTCTCTTCGGCACCCGGCAAATCACCGAATATCAGCTGATCCGGGCGGTGCAGCTTTCCGGCGTACATGCCTTTACCGATCAGCAAACCTCAGGCTTAGACAGGCAGGTAGGGGAAAACGGCCGCGCCTTATCCCGGGGGCAGCGCCAGTCAGTGGCCCTGGCCCGGGCCATTTTGAACAGTCCGCCGATTTTATTGCTGGACGAGCCTACCGCCAGTTTAGATGCCCGTGCGGAAAAACAGTTTATGCAATCTATCAGCGCCACCGCCAAAGACCGCACCTTATTGCTGATCACCCATAAAATGGAGTTATTACACCTGGTAAACCGCATCCTGGTATTGGATAAAGGCAAGTTAGTGATGGACGGCCCCAAAGACCTGGTTTTACAAAAGCTTGGCGAACAGGCAAAACAAAAGGTGAGCCTATGAAGCTCAGCCAGCAAGATTTATCCATGGCGGACGATGTTTATGGCGCCATGTTGATCCGGGCGCCGGGTTTGCACCGGTTAACCATTTGGGCCATGGCAGGTTTAGTCTTGAGTTTTATTCTTTGGTCGCATTTCTCCGCCTTAGAGCAGTTTACCTCCGGCACGGGCAAAGTGATCCCTTCCTCCCAGGTACAGATTATCCAAAGCCTGGACGGCGGCATCTTGCAAAAACTCTTTGTCCAGGAAGGCATGCAGGTAAGCAAAGGCCAGGCCATTGCCAGCATAGACGATACCCGGTTTCGCTCGGATGTCGCCGAGCAGAACCAGGAGCTGAACAGTCTACGCGCCAATATCATCCGCTTAAGGGCCGAACTTGCCAGTATTTTTATCGGCGTAGATGACAGCTGGCAACAGCAAATCAAGGTCACGAAAAAAGTGCCCGAGTACCCGCAAGATCTCAATACCCAGGCACCGTTAATGGTGCAGCAGCAACAACAGGAATACTCAGGGCGGCTGGATAATCTAATCAATCAACTCGCCATCCAGAACCAGCAAATACAACAGAGAAAGCAGGAAATCGCCGAGCAAGGCTCAAAAATCAAAACCCTGGAGATCAGTTACCGCCTGGCCAGTAAAGAGCTTGAGTTGACCCGGCCGCTGGCACAAAAAAATATCGTCTCGAAAATTGAATTATACAAGCTCGAGCGCAGCGTCAACGAACTGCAAGGAGAGCTCAGCGCCATCCGGTTATTGACCCCGAAACTGAAATCCGCCTTTAAAGAAGCAATCTTAATACGTCGCGACAGCGCCTTAACCTACCGCAGGGAAGCGCGGGCCGAACTTAATGAATTGCAAAATAAACTGTCAAAAATGAATGAAGCCCAGGTCGGCACCCAGGACAAGGTCACCAAGGCACTTATTCTCTCCCCTGTGGTTGGCACCATAAAAACCATACATATAAACACCTTAGGCGGGGTGGTAAAACCCGGGGAAACCATAGCCGAAATCGTGCCGACACAAGACAAATTAATGGTGGAAGCGAAAATCAAGCCCAGGGATATAGGGTTTATCTATCCCGGCCTGCCTGCGGTAGTAAAAATTACCGCCTATGATTTTGCCCGCTATGGCGGTTTAACCGGCAAAGTCGAACATATCAGTGCCGATACCACCCAGGATGAAGAAGGCAACAGCTTTTACCTGATCCGGGTGCGCACCGACGCGTCCAGCATTAAAAATAAAGATAACGAAGAAATGCCGATCATTCCGGGCATGCTCACAGATGTCGACGTGATCACCGGAGAACGCACCATTTTAGAATATATTTTAACCCCGATTTTAAGGGCCAAAAAAGCGGCGCTCAGGGAAGGTTAATATCCGGGGCTGGTAAAACAGTTAACGACAACCAATAACACTAAAAAATGGAATGGTTATGAAAAAGGTTATTTTTACACTCAACAAAAGCGCTGTAACTTGTCTTTTGGCTTTATCTGCTTTGTACACAACAAATATCAAGGCACAGAGCCTGGAGCAGGCGGTTGCCCAGGCGCTGGACAGCCATCCCCAGATACGCCAGGCTTTTGCCCGTTTTAAATCCAAAGAAGAAGATGTCAACCGCGCCAGGGCAAACTATTTGCCGACGATAGATTTAACGGCGGGTTATGGTTATGAATATACCGATTATCCGGGCAATCGCAGAAGCGCAGGTAACCATGACGACGGTAAAACCGAGCTGCAACGGGGGGAGTTTGGTATCAGTCTGCGGCAGATGATATTTGACGGTTTGTTTTCCGCCAATGAAGTTGACCGCACCCTGTATGAAGCCAGTGCCGAGCAATGGACGCTGATGAGCACGGCGGAAGACCTCGCCCTTGAAGTCAGCAAGGTTTATTTGAATTATTTAAAAACCCGGGAGCTGGTCACCCTGGCGGAAAAAAATATCGCCTCGCACCAGGAAATTCATGGGCAAATAAAAGAGCGTACCGACTCGGGGTTGGGCAGTATCGCCGACTTGTCCCAGGCATCCGGCCGACTGGCCCGGGCCCAGTCTAATTTGATCGCCGCCCGCAATAATGCCCTTGATGCCAAGACACAGTATTTGCGTTTAACCAATACCCCGCCAAAAGATTTGGTACGGCCGGTGCCGGATGCCGAGATGCTGCCCAAAAACAGCAACAGCGGTTTAACCCTGGCCATTGCGCGCCATCCGGTGATCAAGTCGGCACAACAGGATATCAATGCCGCCCGTTCATTTAAGCAGACGGTAAAAGCCAATTACTACCCGACCCTTAGCTTTGAACTCAGTGCCAATGCCGATAACGATATCGGCGGTGAAAAAGGCTTCAGCTCGGATGACGGCGGACACCGTAATGATGTCACCGCCATGCTGCGCCTGAGATATAACCTGTTTTCCGGCGGCAAAGACAGCGCGCAGGAGCGCAGCGCCGCGTATAAGGTCTCAGAGGCACAAGAAATCAACTATAGCGCCCATCGCCAGGTCACCGAGAGTTTTGGCCTGGCCTGGAATGCCTTTGAAATGCTGGCACGGCAGAAAAAATACATCAAGCAGCATATTATCGCTTCCAAAGAAACCCAGTTAACCTATAAAGAGCAATTTAGCCTGGGGCAGCGAAGCCTGCTTGATTTACTCGATACCGAAAACGAGCTGTTTCAGGCGCGCCAGGATTATCTTGAAGCCGACTTTGACGAACTGAGCGCGAGATATCGTTTATTAAATGTCACCGGCCAGTTACTCGACTCCCTGCGGGTTACCCGCTCGGTCACCTGGCAGGGAGAGCATAACTACACTCAAGGAGCTAACAATGAATAACCGGCAAGTTGTTAACCTTCACGCAAGTAAACGTTCAAATATCCGTTTTTTCCCCTTAGCCCTGCTGGCATTGCTAATAAGTGCTTGCGCACGGCCTCCGATCATCGTCATGGAAACCAGCGTTGTCCAGGTAAACAATTTACATGATTTTGATAGTGACGGCGTGATCAAAGCACGTGATAAATGTAAAGACACGGTATTAGGCGCCAACATAGACAATGATGGCTGCGGCACACAAACCGCAAATATCCAACCGCTTAATATTAATATCAAGTTTGCCAATAATTCCTATGAGATCCCGGATACCGGCTATGCTGAGATTGAAAAACTTGCAGATTTTCTGAATAAACATCAAACATTAGACGTGGTTATTGAAGGACATACCAGTAAAACCGGCAGCACCGGGCTGAATCAAACCTTGTCGGATAATCGTGCCAAAGCCGTGGCCCGGGTACTGGTCAATAGCTTTAATATTCCTAAGTACCGGGTATCCTCGATTGGTTTTGGTTTTAAGCGCCCCGAGCAAACAGGTGACAGTGAACAGGTTCATGCGGTTAACCGCCGTATCATGGCAGAGCTGGCCTATACCGATCATCAGGATGAGATGATGTGGACCATTTATACCGTAGATCAAACAGAGTAGTGGTTAGCGTATAAGATGAGGCTAAGTTGTATCTTAACAGCGAGATTATCCAGGGCGGTGCAAGTCTTGATAGTGACGATCGGCTTGTGGGGCATGCTTTACGCTAAATCCGAGCCTGAATTAGACGGGCAAAGCATATTGGCTTCACTGGAGAAAAGTTACGGTAAAAGGGCGCAAAAACGCGGTAAAGCCTGGCTGAAACTGATGAAAACCCAGGGAGAAAACACCGAGCTGGAGAAACTGAACAAAGTGAACCGCTTTTTTAACCTGTTTCACTTTATTGATGATATCAAGCTCTGGGGAAGCGAGAATTACTGGGCAAGCCCGCTGGAGTTTATCGGGGTAAATGGCGGCGATTGTGAAGACTTTGCCATTGCCAAGTACTTTACCCTCAGGGAGCTGGGCATAGCGGATGAAAAAATGCGCATCACTATGGTCAAGGCTGCCAACATCCGAAAATACCATATGGTGCTTGCCTATTACCAGACTCCCGGGGCTGTGCCGCTCATTTTAGACAACCTGGACGGTGCAGTAAAAACGGCAGATAAGCGTAAAGACCTTATTCCCGTCTACAGCTTTAACGCCAGTCAGTTATGGCTAAACAAAGAAAAGGGCAAAGGTTTGCTTTCCGGCAAGGCTTCCCGGTTAACCCTATGGCGAGATCTGCGCCAGCGCATCAGCGCTGCCACCCTAAAACAACCTAAGCTAAAACTGGAGTTTTAACGCGATGACCCTGTTTAAAGAAATAAACTCATTACTGTTTGGACTGTTTTTACTGGTAATGACGAGTTTAGTTTATTTTCAGTTTACCCAGGCCCGTGACTTTATGAGCCAGCAAATGGAGTCCGATCTCAATAATACCATGACCTCATTGGGGCTTATGCTTAAGCCACACCTGGAAACCGGTGATATCGCCAGCGCCGAAACCCTGGTCAATGTGATCTTCGAGGGCGGCTTTTATCAAAAGGTGACGCTAAAATGGCTGGTAGACAACAAAGAGCAAACCTGGAGCAATCCCGTGGTTATTAAGGGGGTGCCGCAATGGTTCATCGACCTGGAGTTGTTTGAGGTACAAAAGAAGGAACGTTTAATCACCTCCGGCTGGATGCAGCTGGCCACCCTTGAAATAGAAGGACATCCGGCACTGGGTTACCGGGAGTTGTGGCAGGTCATGAACGATACCCTGATGATTTTATCCCTGATGTTTATCCTGTGTATCCTTATCGTGAGAGTAAGGCTGAACCGTATCCTTAAACCTTTGCATCAAATCGCCCGCCAGGCAAAAACCATCGCACAATGCAAATTTGGCCAGGATATTGATGTCCCGAAAACCCGGGAATTAAAAGATGTCGTTAACGCCATTAACGCCATGTCGGGCCAGCTCAAACACGTATTTTCTACCTTAGACGGCGAAATTGATGCCCTCAAAGCAGACAAGTTGCTTGACCGGGTGGCGGGTTTACCCAACCGCCAGTACCTGTCGGCGCAGATGCATAACTGGTTAAACGAACCCGGTTACGGCGGGCTGATTTTAGCCAAATTTGACTGCCTGGAAGAGGTCTATGCCAAATATGGTTACCAGGGGCGGGATGAAATTATCAAAGCCCTTGCCGGGCGCATGCGCCTTGAGTTGCCGGAAATCACCGACAGTATTATTGCCCGCATTGCCAATACCGAGTTCGCCTTTTTGCTGACCCGGGCAGAGCGGCATCAAATGGAGCTCTATCTGCAAACCCTGATCCGGCTGATCAACCAGGAGATCAGCAAAGCCGGCTGCCCTCCCAACAGCCAGTTTGCCTTGGGCGTCAGCCAGCGCGTCGCCAATATGACGGTGGCCGATCTCATGTCGCAATCGGATAATGCCCTGCAACAGGCCCGCAGAGACAATAAAGTCAGCCAATGGCTCGATACCGGGCAGATGCAAAAATATAGCCGCGAGCAATGGCGCACAAAACTGCTCGAGGCAATCAACAACAGGCAATTTAGTTTTCAATGGCAGGCAATATCCGGGGTAAACAGGCAAGAAATTATTCAGCGGGAAATATACTGCCGCTTAACCATAGACGGCCAGGCGGTCAGGGCCTTTGAGTTTATGCCCTTTGTTGAACTTTTGGCATTAGGCAGCCAACTCGATCGCTGTTTATTGGAATCGATTGAACAACAAAAACTGTTAAAATCGACAGATCAGCCTGTGGCGATTAACCTCACCCACGACAGCCTGCTCGATGCCGATTTTGTCCTCTGGCTGAGCCGGTTTTTGAAAAAATCACCGGATGTCGGGCAAATGCTGTTTGAAATACCGGAATCAGCGGTGCTGGCCGCATTCGGCCGTTGCCGCTATCTGGCGGAAACCGTCAGAAGCGTAGGTGCAAAAGTCGGTATCGATCAGTGCGGACGCCAGCTCGGCTCCCTTGACTATTTGCAGAAGTTGCAACCGGATTATATCAAACTGGATCAGTCTTTTGTCTTTTATGAAAAATCCAACCAAAGCCTGGAGTTGTGCCGTGCCTTAATCAATGTTGCCCGGGGCTTAAACATCAAAGTGATCATCACCGGCATCGAAGATCAGCTGCAACTGGAGCACTTTGCCTGTTTAAAAGCCGACGGTTATCAGGGATATATTTCAACACCGGAAGATGTTTTACCGCTGACTGAGGAAGATAAGGTGCTCTAGTGTACTTTTGGCTCTCTTTGGGCTATACATTTGCTTAATTTTCACAGCCAGGGGAAATTGATAAAATGGAGGGGTCGCAAGATGAAAACCATTAATTTAGCCGATAATATGTACAAATATGCGGCAGAACTTTTGCGTAAAAACAAACTAGAAGGACATGTTATTGAGGAAATTCAGGTCGGCGATTATGTCTATAAAGCAAGTTTAACCTTTAATCCGATCACCATAACCGCCGATAAAGAAAAAAAATATCAGGTCACCGCGATTGAGCATAACAAAGGGGAATACGGGCAAGATATTTATCATATCGGTAAAACCCAGCAGCTGGATCGTCTGACGGCACTAAAGGCTGACTAACTTTATTCTGCTTTTTTGCGTTATGGATCAAGATAATTAACAGAGCACTCGTCGCTTAGACTTGGAAGTTTCCCCCCTGTAAATTCCGCTTCTTTAGTCTTAAAATGTTTTTAACAGTCGCTTTAAATAATGCGATTGTGACCAACCCCTTAATTCATCAGTCACGGAAATAGGGCAGTCGCTGATGAATTCTCATAGTACCACAACTTCACTTTCAAATTTTCTCAGGCATTTTCAAGAGCCTGGTTATTTCCTATAAATGTAGCGGAAGAGTTTTCACAAAGGCTTGCCATGCCTGATGTTCAACAACAAAACCAAAGCTTTCAAGCCATTGTTTAGCCTCATCGAATGAGTAAAAAAACTGAACATTGAAGTCCGGAGTAGCTTGGTATAATTTGCTTACTTGCTGCTGGGTAATTGAAGTACCATTCGAGTCGGTTATAAAAAGCGCTATCGTCTTCACACCGTTGTCAATACGGGCGGATAAAATATTTTGAAAACTGGCAAATACTTCTGGTGTCATAATATTTTCGCCCCCCAGCATCACTAAAACGGCATAATTTTTATAACCTTCTTTCTCGATTAATGCATTAAACTCAGCATTATAACGATCAAATGTTTCTTGATTCCCCGGACCTTTTACCCATAAAAAGATGACATTTTGCGAGCTCGCCAGCTTAAAATAACCATGCTCATTCATTAGAAACTCCACCTTAAATGCCAGCTATATTAGAAAGTAGTAGAAGCAGCTTTGTTTAGTCAAAGGAGAGATGAGAATTGAATTTATGGTGGCGCGCAAAGTTTAGAATAATAACATGCTCTTAATTCCCTGTGCCATCTTCCTTCTCAAGTAACTGCCAAGCAGCAAATTCTTTCTTTTTTGCTCCCTCGGACAATTCCCGTCCAACCAAGCGACAGCCCTTCTTCTGAGGATGCGTCTTAATCCCTACGTAGGCTCGAACCAGATTTGCCACAGTAGCCTCTTGCAGAATAAGCTCTTCCCCCGTATGGAGTTTGATCGTGGCACGCAGGTGTTGATGTCCTCGCGGGGCCCCCAGAACTATTTCAGCGATATCGGTATTCGCCAGGATGCGTCGCTTCTCTCTCATGGCTACTTCCCCATGGTTTATGTAAAGACTTCTCTACTATGACGACATGAATTACTGAAAGAATAGCATACGAGAGCATTCCGGATTCATAAAGGAGAACTGCTTTTGCCCTGTCTCGGCCCAACATGAAAAAGCAGCGGCATATACGAGCATATTTATACAGGTTACTTGCCAGATAAAGGACACACACATTTTGAACAGACCGCCCCAAAAACCAACATAATAAGTTGATATTTAACGGGTTTGAACCACACCATCCGCCAAAAAGCTCAAGATAAAGTGGTTTATCTTGAGCTTTTTGAACAAAATAAATAGTCCTTAGTGTTCTGCGCTTGTTACCAGCTATGTGCCTGAAAGTTTCCCGACCTGATATAACCGTAACGAGAAGAATAACCCGCTATATTTGGCCACTGCATTTAGAGTTTAAAATAACTGACATTATCTTTAAGCTCTTCCGAAAGGGCATTTAATGCATCCATAGCTATCTTATTGTGGTCTAAAGAAGTAATGGTTGAGTTCGACATCTGGGAGATATCTTCCATTGCCTTGTTGATATCGCCGATAGCCGAAACCTGTTCACTGGCAGCCCGGGCGACTTCCTGAACCCTGGACAGGGAGTCCATGGCCTGCTGCTCGATGTTTTCCAAAAATTCACTGCCTTTTAAGGTCAATGCCCGGCCATTTTCAACCTGGGGCTGGGTTTTCTCTATTGCTGCCACCGATGCCGCCGTTTCTCCCTGTATCTGCTTTATCATGGCTTCAATTTCAGCGGTGGCCTCACCGGTACGCTGTGCCAGCTGGCGAACCTCGTCTGCAACTACGGCAAAGCCCCGGCCGCTTTCTCCTGCCCGGGCAGCTTCTATGGCGGCGTTCAGTGCCAGTAAATTGGTTTGTTCGGAAATGCCGCTGATGACGCTGACAATGCCGCCGATTTGTTTGGTATCTTCTGCCAGGCTTCGGATTTGCTCAACCATGCCACTGACGCTTTGTGACACCCGGTCCATTTCCTCTGCACTTTCACTGATGGCATCCCGCCCCTGCTTGGCATAACTTACCGTCATGCTGGAATTTTCCTCGGTATGGCTGGCTATCTGGGAAACTTCATCAATATTAGTGCGCATGGAGTCAAGTTGGCTCGCAGTTTCTTGAGTCAGGGCTGCCTGCTGACTGGCGGCATCGAGTACCCCTACCGAGCCATTAGAGACTTCCCCCACCTGCAAGGACAATTGTTTTGAAGCCTCGACGATATTCGAGACCGTTGAGCTGATCTGGCTTTTCATGGTATCAAGGGAACCGAGCATACTGCCGGGATGGCGGGTTTGGATCTCGACATTGAGGTTGCCGCCGGCAATGGCGGTCAGGGCATTTTCCGCTTCAAAGGGCTCACCTCCCAAAGACTGGCGCAAACTACGTTCAATCAACAAACCGACAAAAATACTGATCACTATCGCAATACCGCTGAGGGTAAACATCAGCCCCTCAAAACTGCTGGCAACGTCCCGGGCTTCCGGGGTGGCTTTTTGATTTGCACTTTCCTGATAGTCAATAAACTCATTGATGGCATTTAACCAGGCAATAATCGCCGGGCGGGCCTGGGTTAACACCATCTGGTTGACGTTTTCATCTTGTTTCTTGCCCTGTATGATACGCTCGAGTATAGGCAGGGTTCGCTCCTGAATATCATCTATTTCCGACAATATCCGTCTTTCCTGCGCGGTAAAGTCATAACCGGAAGATAACATCTGCCCAAGTTTAACTTCCGATTCGGCATAAAAGGCGGCGAGTTCTTTAATTTCTTGCTCAAAAGCAGCGACTTCTCCAGCACTTCCTGCAATAGCAACATCCCTGATAGCGATCCCCCGATCATGTACGCTGCCGCGGTAATTAATGGCATACCTTTGTTTAACCGAGTTGATATCGGTGATCTCAGACAGGGTTTGATCGATAAAGTTAACTTTCTGGATCCCCATAACGGTGAGGATAATCATCAACAGCAGAATAATACCAAAACCTATGGAGAGTCTACTTTTGATGGTAAGACGGGTCAAAAAATTCATCACAGACCTTTTCAGTGAATATATTAATTAAAATCATCAGACCCCTGAAGTCAGTATAAAATTACATAGCTGCATTTTACGCCTGCTCATGATATCTGGTTTAACGAGTCATGCAGCAGTTGCTGCTCAGGGCCTCTGCTCTCTACAGACAGTTTATATTATTTTTTAATTTTCACTATGTTGCTGCGGATCTAAACAGTCATCTCCATAAAAGCTTTGCCGAAAACATTGATGCTGTTGATGATGAAAGCATTTCTTGTTCAGGGTTTATTTTCTGATTATTGGCGAAAAGAGCCAGAGCAGTGCGACCAATAAAACAACAGCGAATCACATTCCCTGTCCGTTATTTACTTTCTTAACAGCAGACAAGCAGGACGCCGTAAGTCTAACCCGGCAATTTTGCCGCTCCCCCTAACGAGAGAAGACGCTGAAGATACAGGAAAAAAGCAGCCAATTTAGTGCTTGTTGAAGACATTAACCATTGAAAAACCATAAATAAATAGAAAAGCGCAGGAATATACCGTAAAAGTTTCAGCAGACAAGTAAAAGGAAATTTTAATAAGGACAATTCATGGACAGAAAATGTGAAAAAAACCAAAGAGTGCCCGGCGGCATATTCTTGGCCGGCATCATGCTGCTTTGTCCGGCCTTTGCCGGCCAACACAGTATTGATTATGCCGACAGCGCCGCTGCCAACGAAATCAGCATAGGCATCAAACATTATAACGGCCAGCAGGACAAAGTATTCAAAGACGGTTTGGGCCGTGAACGAAGCTTTCGCGGCTTTAACGTTTCCGGACAAGTGAAACTGGCACAATTTGGCTTTCAGCCTTTTAAAAATGTCGAAGACGCCCGCACCAGTTTGTCGCTGCTGGGACAGCAAACCGGCAGCAATATCGTGCGTTACACCGTCGCCTGGGAAGGCATACATACAGCTGCCGGCACCATAAACTATCAGTATCTCGATAAGGCCATTGCCTATATGAAAGAGGCAATGCGCAATGATATGTATGTATTAGTGGATTATCACTCAGATCTGTATAGCCGCCATACCTTCACCCCGGATTCCGATGACACCGGCAATGGCGCGCCTAAATGGGCGGTATCGGATATTAACGGCAAAGACGATTGCGGTTTGCCCTGCAAGGTGACCTGGTCGGCGCATAAACTCTCGGACAGCGCGGTACGAAATGCCATGCGTTCTTTTTGGTATGATCATTGGGTGATGGATCAAAACCTGGCCAGCGCCGAATTATATCTGCCCGCAAACAATAGCTGCGCCGATATCAAGGGCGGGAGTACAGCCAATTCCACCACGGTATTAACCGCAAGCTGCAGTGGCCAGCCCCGCCAGCAATGGCACTATCAGCAAGACGGCAGCCTGCATTTGGCACAAGATCAAGACAAATGCCTGGATGTTGCCGGCGCCAGAACGAGCGACAATACCGATATTCAGATTTACCGCTGTAATGGCACTAAGGCTCAACAGTTTATTCTCGATCAGCGCGGGCGCTTGCACAGTGCCCTGGATTTCAATAAATGTGTTCAGGAGCAAAACGGCAATTTAAAACTTCATGAGTGCAGCAGCGACAACACCGGCCAGCGCCTGGTCTTAAGGGAGGCAACTACAGGCGTTAACCTCGGGGAAAGTCTGACCTATGTACAAACGGCATTTATCTGGCAGATAGGGCAGGTGGCCCGTTACATCAAATCTAAACTAACCCCAAAGGAATTTGCGAAAATCATAGGCATTGAGCCGCTTAATGAGCCTTTTGACGGCGGTATCGGGCAAATGAGTTATAAAGACTTTGATAATCAAATCCTATGGCCTTTTTATCAACGGGTCCGGGCAGAATTAAATCAGCAGGGGTGGCAGCAAAAGGAAGTGTTCGCCGAACCTATGGTGTTCTGGAGTTCCATCGCCGGCATTACCGCCCCGGCAACCGGCGGCCATTATCTTGATTATCAGCCCGGTGACGGTTTTGTTTTTACCCCGCATTTTTATGATCAGGCGCGTATGGGAGTAGAAGATCTGTCCATTGCCCGCAACGGCAGTTATTTTGCCAATTTAGATCAGATCCGGGATGAAGCCCGGTACTTAAATTTAGCGCCGTTTTTATCCGAATTTGGCATGTGGCTGGAAGGTTATGGCCACACCGATACCGAGCGTGTGGTTAACGGCACCTATCAGGCAATGGAATCTTCAGATAGAGTTCATGGTAAAGACCGTTTTGTGGATTTTTATACCCCGCTGGTCAGCGGCACCCAATGGGGCTGGGATTATTATTATGACAACCATTATGAGTTACAAAACGGCAATCCCGATAAAATCAAAACCCAGGACGATGCCTGGAACAACGAAAACTTCTCGGTGATCGGCCATTACGGCGCCGATTATAATGTGCGCCGGGAGCTGGTAGAGCGTGCTTACCCGCGTGCGATACAGGGAGAGTTGATGCACTTTGCCTATGAGGGCAAAGTCAGGGACGAAGGCTCAGAGACCATGAATTACCACAGCATACGGGCCTCGCTGACGGAAAGCTTTATCAACAAGGAATTTTTCCGCAATACCCGCTTTGCCTTTGCCGCCTGGCGGGGGCGAAACTCAGACGCCCCCACGGAGGTTTATCTGCCGCGGTTAATGCCGGCTGATGACCTGGTGATCGTTACCGACAAAGGGGTACATCAGAACCTGCCGCTTTCCACCAGCCCCAACCATAGCAGCAATGAAGTGATGCTCAGTGTGGATCCCCGTAAGCAAACAGGTGCCGGCCACCTGCTGCGCGTCTGGGATGATATTGATAGCGGAGAAAATGCCGACTCGATGCATTTTGCGCTGATCATCGACGGCAATGCCGGCTTAGCCAACAAAGATTTACTTGAGCTGCAATCGGCCATTAATCAAATGCTGGCCCGGGGAAAAAGCCCGGTATATCTGACCACAGACATGACCCATGGCGGTTATCCTGACGATAAAGGCAGCAAAGACGGCTACTTTTCACTGGTCAATAAAAACAGCGGCAAGTGCCTGGATGTCGCTGGAGGACGTACTTTTAACGGTACTAATGTGCAATTGTACCAGTGTAACCATACCCGGGCGCAACAGTGGTTTTATCAGCCATCCACCGGCTTTATGCGCAGCCGCCTGAACTGGAATAAATGCCTGGATAACGGCGGCCAGTTCCGCAACAACGGTAAGCTGGTGCTCTGGCATTGCCAGGACCTTGATAACATGCGCTGGGATCTTATCGATAATAGTTTACGTCCCCGTGCTGCCCATCATGTTACCGTACATGCTTTTGGCAGCGGCAACAGCAGCAATGTCGGCTTGTGGTCTTATCAGGGGGAAGATAATCAACGGTGGATTAGCGCCTACTAATACAAAGCTGAACCTCTTTACGCTAAAGTTAGCCTGAAGCCTGAACACATCTATTCAGGCTTCAACCATAAGCTGGCCCAAGATGCTTACTCTATGCCGCCGGTGTCCATATCGGAAATATCCAAAGGCCCGGCTCTGTTGCTATCGTAACCACGCTGCCACATGCGGATGAAGTTTTCCGTCGAATTTTCAATGGCTGTGGTATCGACCCCTAAATTTTTTAACTCGCTGATAATATCGCCCTCGGCACCGATATGGGCAAAACCGTCATAGTCCAGGGCAGTACCGGAAGGGTTTTGCTGTTTGGCAATTTGCTCCTTAACAATGGCATTTTTCCCCGACGCGCCGCAGGCCTCTTTGTTATCGCCGAACCTGGGCCTGAGCTGCTGGATAAAACCATTCATATCACTGGCAAAAGCCAGGTCTACCTTTAAGCCGCGGCTGGCGTATTCATAGGCCTGGGCAAACGATTTAACCGAGCCGTCGCAATCATTGGCAACAACCGAGGGGCCATAACTTTTCACTTGCTCGGCGCCGGTTCTTAAGCCAAAAATACCGCCGGTTTCCCGTATCATGGCAACGATATTATCCGGGGTGGTTTTTTCTTCTTTTTGTTTTTCATCGAGCATAATAGAGCGCAGGTGGCCATGGGAAATCATCAAAGGGTAATATTGGTTTTCCCTGGCCATAACATAAGTGTCGGCCACCGAACGCTCCGACATATGGGCCAGGTCGATGAGCATATTTTTCTCCATCATGGCCGCTACCATTGCCTTACCTTCCTCGGTGAGGCCTTTGATATTTTTCCCCTGTTCATCCAGGATAAAACCCAATTCACCGATAGGGGTATTGCCTATATCTTCTAAAAATTGAAACAGTTTAAAAATAAAATGATGGGGAGCCGCGCCGCCGAAACGGTTATCGCTTTGATGTACCGGCTGGAGCACCCTGACGCCTTTGTTATAGAAGTGATCCAGGCTAGATTGCCAGTCCTGATCCGCAAACAGATGGGAAGCTTCTATCGCCATCACCGCCGCCAGCTTGCCCTGGTGAATGATAGTACGGGCCTGCTCAGGAGTAGTGGCAATTTCAACCCAATCCCGGGTGGCGGTAAAATTAACTAAGGCATCAAGCTGCTTATCGACACTCAGCATTTCATCACAGGACAAGCCCGCTTTTTTATTGCGATTGGGCATAATGTCACATAACTGCTTATAGTCTACCGCCGACATCACATACAGGCTTAACCCGGCATCATGGGCCTGCTTTAAATGCCCCTCCCATACCTGCTGGTGGGCTATGCTGTCCCAGCGCGGCCAGCCGCTATACCCAGGAAAGCCCTGCTTTTTATATTTATGCAAACCGGTATCGCCCTCAGTGCCCGGTACTCTGCCCAGGGTTTCATTGACTATGCCGGTTAATACCGTTCTGGCATGGTCACCGCCAAAAAAATTGCCGCCGCTGCATGCAGCAAGTGCATGGGCTTCTTCTCCCTGGTGAGAGCCGTGGAACCAGGCACCGGCATAAGCCAGCTCTGCCATTTGATGCACATGCAGGTCGGCAAAACCTGTGACAGCGGTCGTGTTTATCATGTTTGCTTGCGCATAAGCTAAGCCGCTACAGAAAAAACACACCGAAAGTATGAGGCTAAATAAGCGCTTGCTTACTGAAAGTGTTCGGCAAATGAGTACAGATAATATTTGGCGGGACGATCTTTTTTCCATCCTTGTCTTCTTTTTCATCAAAAGCTCCTTTTTTATTGTTTGACAAACCAAGCTTAGTTGAAATAAGAGAAGCTGCTGTAAATAAAGAAAATTTTAACTATTCTTTACTGGCTGTCATCTCTCGCCTGACATGGTTTTAAAGCAAATACAGCAAGTCAGGGAAATAAAAAACGCATCACATGCTTATCAAAAAACCGATTTTTCTCCGGTGGAAAAACAGGCACTAAACACACAAATTAAAAAAAATTTCGTCTTTTAGCAGTCTGCCTCGTCTTAGCTAGGAACCTAAAAATTGAGGAGTCTCTGAAATGATCAAAATTATCAGCTTTACCATCTGCCCGTTTGTTCAACGGGTAACCGCGTTATTGGCAGCCAAAAAAGTCCCTTATGAAATTGACTTTATCAGCCTGAAAGACAAACCCCGGTGGTTTCTGGATCTTTCGCCTACCGGCCAGGTGCCTGTGCTGGTCACCGAATCGGGGGAAGCCTTATTTGAATCCGATGCCATAGTCGAATATATCGAAGAGATCACAACGCCACTGGAGCAGGATATCACCCCGGAACAACGCGCCAAAGACAGGGCATGGAGCTATCAAGCCTCCAAACATTATCTGGTGCAATGTACTTCAATGCGCAGCGGCGATGAAGATACCCTGCTTGAGCGCACAGCCAAACTGGGCAAGGCATTTGAAAAAGCGGAAAAGGTATTGACTAAGGGACCTTACTTTAAAGGTGAACAACTAAGCAATGTCGATATTGCCTGGTTACCTTTACTGCACCGCGCCGCCATTATCGAGCAAAAGTCGGGCTATGATTTCCTGGCAGGCTACCCGAAAGTAAAAGCATGGCAGGCAGCCGTACTGGCAACCGGTTTGGCGGAAAAATCTGTTCCCGCCGATTTTGTTGAACGTTTTTCTGACCTTTATCTGGCAGAAGAAACCCAGCTGGGGAAAAAGATGCGCGGCATTGACAACAGCGCATCATGCGAGCGCAGCAAAGCGAGTTGTTGTGCCTGATCATATCAAGCAACAAGTGCCGTAACCCGGTTTACGGCACTTTATCTTCCCCCCGCTCATATTATCTCCACCACAAAACAACTTTCTTTTATTTTTGGTTACTCATTGTCAAGGAATGGGCAACATTCCTTTGTTTTACCTGGTAAACATTTAGCAAACATTCAATAAAGGAAATATTTATGTTTAACTTTACCCGTAAAAATCCATTAACATCTGCTCTCGCCCTGTCTTTGACAGCCGGCACGTTTTCCGCCGCTGCAGCGCCTGGCTATCAGCTAAGCTCAAGCGATTTACACAATGCCATGTCACAGACCCTGGCGGCGGCAACATCTCATTCGTTAGCGCGAAGTGGCGATACAATCCGCTATCAGCTCGACAGTTTTCAGGCCGATGTCACCTGCTTCAATGGCTGGCTGGATATCTCAGATCAATACAACACCAATAATGCCTATTATCAGTGTGAGGGATCGGTGCAGTTTGCGCCGGTCGCCGGTGATCTTGAAGGGATCCTGGATTTTACCGTCGACAGCTATCAGGTGATTATCTCCGACAATGGCGAGTTCTTCGGTGAATTGCGAGAAATCCCCAACCTGGGCTTTGGCGGCAGCAACTTACTCACCGACAACATGAGCGGCAGCCGTTTTGCTTTTGCCGTGGCCAAGGGGGCAATATTAAACGACTACGCCAATATTAAAGTGGGATTGGCCGATAACCGCCTGATGGTCTTTTTCGACTTGTCCTATACCGACGGCGGCAAAATGGCGCTAACCGATTCAATCGAGGCTTCTGCCGGCAGCAATTCAGCCAGCTTTAAGTTTGTATTGGACTGGAAAGATCCCCTCTATTATTTTGAAACGGACTTGTTTACCAAAGGGGCACTAAAGTCCAGTCCGGTACAATTAACTTCACAGGGGCTTTCCTACCACGGCCGTTTGGGCTTTGCCGCCGACTATCCCTTATGGGATGGCGCCAGCTGGCAAGGGGCCCAGTTCAACGGTAACAACTGGCAGGTCAGCGACAGTTTCGATAGCGAAAAATTCAACCAGGACGGCCACTTAGTGGTTGGCGGCAAGATCAAGTTTACCCCGTACCCCATTTCGGTCGACGGTATGTTCAACGTTGATTTTGACCAAAATGATGATGGTCTGGGGGGCGGACAGGGCCTTAGCGATAAGGTCTCCCAAAAACTGACCGAACTGGCATCAGATACCCAGCTGGCCGGCAACGGCACGTTAAAATTAGATCTGGGCAGTATCTCCGGCATTGGTTTTTCCATGAACCTGGGCAAAGGTTCGATGAATTTTAATACTGCCAGCAAATCGTTTTCTTTTTGGGCAAGCAGCGTAGACTCACTCGAAGGCGGCATCGCCGGCAACTGGATTAAAAAACTCCTGGCAGGCATGCAAACCCCACAAGTGATGGTTTATGGCCATATGGACGGCAACGATAGCGGCCTTGCCAGCTACGACAGCTTCTTTAAAGCAGATCTTTCTCACAACGATTATATTTTAAAGGGCTCGCAAAGCATCAACTATAATACCCCCGGCATTAAAGACGGTTTAACCATGGATGGCCGTTTTGGCTACAAGGGCTCAGATATCGGCTTTAAGCTCGAAGCGAATGCCAGCACTTGTAAAACCACCATCGACACCGGCAGTACGGTAAATGTTGCCGGTTACAGTCTGGGCAATGTCTCTTTTGATTTGTGTCAAGCCACTGATACTTCATGGATCCCGATTTCCGGTATCGTCAATGTCGGTGAGGACGCCATTGAAGTGCTCGGCAATACCAGCGCTACGGCTGTAGATACCCTGTCTTCGGCAACAAACCAAACCCTCAACTTAACCGACGGTACGGTAGAAGAAGCCAGGGTAGAACTCACCGAAGCCGGTGTCAGCGTGAAAAATGCCGCGATGAAGTACGGCAACAAGGCAAAAAGGTTCGTCATGGGGGATTTAAGCTATTCATCAGCAAACAAATTTTCACAAAAATTCAGTGCATATATAGCTAAAAATGGCTTAAGCACCGGTGACTTGCCTATTGGCGGCGGTAACTTTATCAAGTGGCAGACTTTTAAAATTTACGGTGACGGTCAATACCGCGGCGAAGTCAACGGCAGCAAAGCCGCTGCCAGACACGAAACCGAGCTAAAAGTGAAGTATTGCGCAAAAGTTAAATTTGCCGGTAAAAGCAAGCAAACCTGTAAAACCGACAGTTTGGACACGATCAACGGCAACTTAGACTTAAATGGCTGCTTCTCAACGCCAAGCATGAATAAGTCTTTCAAAATATTGGGGATTAAAGTTAAGTTCCCGATCCCATCAAAGAAACTGTGCATGTTCTAGGCAGGTAGGTGTAATACAAAGCTGCACAACTCAAGTGCAGCTTTTTTTTTACCGAAAAAATAAAGCGCTAGCGGGCAGGCTATAAAGTCAGTTTTAGCTTTACCGAAATGCTTTATTAACATCACTTGCGTTTATATTGTCACCTTGGCATTTTCCCAACCGTTATCACTAAAGGCAAAACCTGACACCTTGTTCATCGGGCCTTTTGAGCCAGCAGGTGAACAAATGTTTTATCTCTATATCGCATATAAATACGCATTTAATTATATGTGAATTTTTTATTATAAAATCATTAATATTCATAGAATTAATCAATTTCCAGCTTTCCTGCTGTATATTTTTCAATTTTATTTTGAGTATAAAATATACAATATTCCGAATTATTTGCTAACTTGTGAGTAGTTATTTTTGCTACAACGCAATCCAGCCGTTGACACTTAGTGAATTTAATAACGTTAAGGTGAGCTGAATAACTGAAAAAAATAATGAATAAAAACTAAAACATAAGGATGATGATAGAAATGAAAAATATCAATACCAGGCGCTTGCTATTGCTGACAGCGCTGTCTTCGATAGGCGCCACATCCCACGCCACGATAACAGGCGGGCTTCCGGCCCCCGTCAAAAGTGCAAAGACAAGCCTGGCGGTAAATGCTGACTTAGCTGCCGCGGCCACTTATTGTACCAGTACCGGTGGCGGCGATTACGAATATATCGCCAGGGTAGAAGTAGCGAACCTCGACAATACTTCGACCGGCGTGTCGCCTTACACCGACTTTACCGCACTCACCGCAAACTTAGTGCCCGGCGCCAACGCCATTACCTTAACCCCGGGTTTTGTCAATAATGCCTATACCGAGCACTTTGCCGTCTATATTGATTTCAACCAGGACGGTGACTTTACCGACAGCGGTGAAAACGTGATGACCGGCAGCGGTAACAGCGCGGTTAACGGTACCATTGAAGTGCCTGCAAATGTATCGGGCAATACCCGTATGCGGGTCCTGATGAAATATAACCAGGCAGTGCTTAACCCTTGTGAAAATATAGTCTCCGGAGAAGTCGAAGATTATAGCGTTTCCCTGGGCGGCTCTGCATCCAACCAGCCACCGACTGCAGTAACAGACGGGCCCTATTCAGGCGATATCGGAGCCGGTATTGCCATGAACAGCAACGGCTCGTCAGACAGTGATGGCAATATTGTTTCCTGGTTATGGGATTTTGGTGACGGCAATAGCAGCACCTCGGCAAACCCCAATCATGTTTACCATAGTGCAGGCAGCTATACGGTTACTTTAACCGTGACCGACGATGACGGCGCTTCAGCTTCAGCAACCACCTCAGTCACTATTAATGATGGCAGCACCAATCCCACAGATTATTGCGCGGTCAGCGGCGGCGGCAGCCATGAATGGATCGCCGGTGTGCGAGTGGGCGATTTAAACAATACATCAGCGCAATCCGACTATGCCGATTACACCAGTCAGGTGGCAAAACTGGCCAAAGGAGCCAACACCATTACCTTAACCCCGGGCTTTAGCGGTAACGCCTACACGGAGCACTGGGCGGTATGGATTGACTTTAATAAAGACGGCGATTTTCTGGATGCCGGGGAACAAGTGATCTCCGCCTTAAGCGGCAACGGGGCGGTCAACGGCACCATTACCGTACCGGAAACCGCTTCAGGTTCAACCCGCATGCGTATCGGCATGCAATACAATCAGGCCCTTAGCGCGCCATGTAGCAATGTTGCCTCCGGTGAGTTTGAAGATTACACGGTCTCCTTTGACGGTGTCATTATCAATCCACCGACAGGCAGCTTGCCTGATGTCTGTGCCAGCCAAGACCCGGATACCTCAGGTACGTTAACTGACGGTGTGCCTGTGTGTGTGCCGGCATCCAGTGCTAAACAGGGCTTTAGTATTTCTGCCTATAATGTCACGCCTGCGGTCACCAGTATTGCCATTACCACTAAACATGGCTTAGGGAACCTTTCCCTGGAAGGCAGGGCAGGGAGCTGGCCTTCGCCGGGTGACGATAGCGTACGCTCAAAACATGTCGGCAATACCGAATGTGTGATCATCACCAACCCTTCAGCCAGCTGGAATTATGTCAACCTCAGCGGGCTGTTTAAAGGCGCCAGTGTTGTTGCCGATTTTAACAAAACCAGCTGCCGGGAAACCGTTGGCGCACCGGATACCGGTAACGGCGGTTATGACTACGATCATGTCAACCTTATCATCTTCCCGTTTGATTTCCCCGGCTCGCCACTGGATTTCACCACAGAAAAAATCAATGCCGAAATGGCGCTGGTAAAAAAATACTTCGAAGAGCAATCATACGGCAACTTTACCGTGACCTGGGAAATCAAGTCGAAAACCACCATGGCGGATCCAAAATCAAGATACGATAACGACAAAAACGCATGGCGACCGGCATATAGAGAAAAAATCATCGCCGCCGGTGTCGACCCTGACTTCCCGGGTGAAGCCACCCTGGTTATGGTAACCGCCCCTAAAATAGGCCCCAGTGATGCGACCTCGATCAATTCTCAGGCGAGCCCGCCGCTGCTGGAAGTCTACACACATAAAGGCAGCACCATAGCCCATGAAATGGGGCATTCCTTTGGCCTGCACCATGCCAGATCCGTTGAAGCGGGTAACAGTATTATTAATTCCGGCAATGACACCGTCAGTGACTACGGCAATGTCTTCGACTTAATGGGTATGGGCGGGCATACCTTTGAAGAGATCAACCTGATGTTCAAAAGCTACTTCAAAGGCTGGCTCACCGACAGCCAGGTACCCCTAGTCACCAGCTCAGGCACCTACCGGATTTATGCCTTTGACCATGGCAGCGCCAGCGGCACCAACAACCCGGGTAATATCGGCATCAGGCTAAAATCCGGTGACGGAAAACTCACTTATTGGCTTGAGTACAGAACCACAGCCCATGGCGAAGAAGATACGCCGCCGGCACAGCAATTCCGTACGCCTTTGCTCAGAAATGGCGTATTGGTTAACGTACAAGACTATATGGAACAAGATGATGCCGGTGCCTGGTGGGTGCATATTTCCAAACTCCTGGATATGACGCCCAACTCGCAAAGTACCGCCAACTGGGCGCTGGAAGATGAAACTGACGCGCCGCTGCAAATAGGCAAAAGCTTTACTGATCCCTGGAATGGTTTCCGTATTACCCCTGTCGCTAAAGGGGGCACTGAAAATACTGCGCAAGCCTGGATCGAAGTGGAAGTAGAGCAGTTCTAAGCAGCCTTGAATATAAAATATCAACATAAGCTGACAACTGCCTGAAGCAGGCAGTTGTCAGCCAGTACATGGAGTCAGGCCTGAATCTGGATAGATAACGTTAATATCCATAACGAAATGACAATTTCATCTTGTGTCAGCCGGGAATGGATTGCTGATTAAAGCAAAAATTAAACTATTCCTCCTCGCTGCGAATATTCAGGAGTGCATATTTGGATTTCGCTTTTTGATTATTTTTAGCATAAGAGAATGGGCCAGCTCTTTTTCATCGGCAGACAGACCTGATAAAACCTCATCATTACATAGCCTTGCTAACGAGGTTGCCTCAACCTCCAGTTCACGCCCTTTTTTTGTTAAATAAACCAAGTGCGCCCGTCTACTCGTTGGATGAGGTTGTCGTTCTACAAGTTCCATCTTCTCAAGCGTGTCGAGCAGCCTGGTTGTGGTGTAATGTGCAGTGTTACAACGATTTGTCAGCTCTGTCTGGGTAAGTCCATCTTCTTCCCAAAGAGCAAATAACGTCGGCCAGAGACTTATATTGAGCCCGATTTTTCTCAAGTGACCGTCTAAGTTGTTAGCCATATCATTACCCAACACGGCTATCAGCCAACCAAAACTCATATGTCTTGGCAATTTAGGCCCTTGTTGGTTATCAATCAAAAAATACTCCTTATGCGCTTATCAAGATTATTATCAGCAGGATAGTAAGACTTACCCCCAATAAAATCATTGCTTTATAATTATTTATCAACACAGGCTGCTTAAAATCTCCTGAGTTTTCTCTCTTGCCCGTGATCATCGTTTTGATTAACGGTTTACCACATAACTGATACACCAATACCGCAAGAATATGTACGGCACTGCAGCTAATCAACGCCATAGCATTAATAGCATGGAACTGTTCAAATATTTTCACCGCTTGACGTCCCCACAAGTGCTTACCGTCTATTGCACCTGATATGCAGATGCCACTAAATGCCTGCAAAAATAAAAGCGTAACCATTAAAAGTACCATTAATCCGCCCAGGGGATTATGTCCTAAATAGCCTTTGCTTCTACGAGATACATAAAGAAACAACTGCTTAATGGAGGGCACAAAATTAGCAAACCGGGATGTATCACTCCCCATCAGCCCCCAGCCAATACGCCAGATGATCAAGACAAATAATGCAAGTCCAAACAGGAAGTGTGCCTTTTCATTACCGGCCAGACCATAACCGGTACAAGCTAACTCAATAAACAAAATGGCCTGCAGCCAATGATAAATTCTGGTGGCTAGGTCCCATATTTTTAACATAACCTACTCATAATTGATAATGTTGCATTTGCAAATGTAGCAAATGCAACATACTATGTCACTCGAATTGAATAGATTTTGAGGACTATTAAATGAATAAGTGGCTTTTATTTGTACTGACGGCAATAGCGCTACCTGGTTATTGCCATGCTGAACAGCCGGAAACAGAGCAGCGTCAGCAACTTTTTCAACAAATTGAAGGTAACACTGAACGGCTCGAAGACATCATTGATCAGCAGGATTGGCAGCAAGTGTCAACTATGGCGTTAAAACTTGAGCAGGATGTTATTTTGCTGAAAAAACTTTTTCCACAAAGCAGTAAAGGGGAATGGCGCAGCAAAGAGAAAATTTGGCATGACTGGGAAAATTTTGAACATAAATTAACCCTGTGGTCGATAAGCTTCAAACGTATAGCAACAACCAGCCAGTCGAAAAATCACAGACAAGTTATCAAGGCTTTCGATTCAGCCACTTTAAGCTGCCGCGCTTGTCACATGCAATACCGCTCACTTTGGTAACAGGGGATAAATGATGAGACAGAAGTTAGTTAAAATTCATGCGGTAGCAGCCACTTGTGCACTACTTATGATCACAGTGTTTTTTTTCAGTACCTTGATTTCAGAATTATCTGGAAATCAACAATATATTGTTACAGCAAAATCGTATATTTTCTACGCTATATGGTTGCTCATTCCAACCATGGCAGTTGCCGGCATTACAGGCAATAAACTTGCTCCTAAAGCAAATGGCGCCATTTTAGGAGCAAAGAAAAAGAGAATGCCTTTTATAGCGCTGAACGGTTTAGTGGTACTCATTCCATCAGCCGTTTATTTGAAATTTTTAGCTTTGAATGAAAGCTTTGATACGGCTTTTTATATCGTGCAAAGCATCGAGTTGATTGCAGGGTTTACCAACATTACCTTGATGTCACTAAACCTAAGGGACGGCTTAAAAATTAGAAATCAAAAAAAGTAAACAAATAGCTGCTTATTTTATCAAGGTGAATTGATGGCCCATTAACCTGAAAGGAAGGTTAACTCAAAGTCTTGTAAAACAATATTCAACTCTTGAGCAATAGCCGGTCCTGCTCCCTGATACAAAGCTCAAGGCAAATGCTGGCGCTGTTTTAGCCATTTTATTGCTTTTAAATTTGATGAAATAAAAGTAAGAAGTTTTTGATGTTACAATCAGAAACTTCTTACTTCAATAACGATTAGAAAAGGTAGCTATACAAATAACCGGCAGCGACAGCCATAGACAGTATTACCGTTAAGAAAGCAATTATCATCTTGTTTTTAAAGATAGATTTCAATAATACAACTTCCGTTAAACTCGCGCCAGCACTGCCTATGATCAACGCCATCACGGCGCCAAGCCCCATGCCTTTTGCAGCCAGTGCCGCACTTAACGGGATAACGGCTTCAGCTCTGATATACAAGGGAATGCCGATAACAGCGGCCACAGGCACTGCAAAAGGATTATTTTCGTTTGCAATGCTAGCGACAAATTCTGTTGGCATAAAGCCGTAAATCATTGAACCTAAAGCAATACCGCCAGCTAAGTAAGGCAAAACCTTCTTAAAATCAGACCAGGTGCTATTCCAGATCTTTCGCCATTTATTAACGGGTTTAGCGCCGGAGCATCCTGAAGAACACCCTGAACTTTCAGGAGTAATATAGGCTTCGGCTCTGATATATTTTTCAAAGCCTAATTTTTCCAGTGCGACACCGGCGATAATTGACACCCCCATAGCAATAGCGAAATAAAACAAGGTCACCTTAAGCCCGAAAGTAACGGCAAATAAACCGATGATAATGGGATTGAGTAACGGGCTGGCAAATAAAAACACCATCATAGTACCAAAACCTGCTTTTGCCCTAAGCAGCCCTTTTAAAAAAGGAATGGTTGAGCATGAACAAAATGGCGTGATAGCGCCCAGGAAGCCGGCAATAACATAACCTTTGCCTTTTTTGCTGCTTAATATGCTTTGAATTTTACTTGGCGGAATATACACCTGGAGTACACCGACCAGATAGCTGATGAGTAAAAAGAGCAGGGTGAGTTCAACCGCCAAAAAGGCAAACATGTTTAAGGTATCAAATACCATTTGTTGTGTGATCGTCATAATAAAACCTTTGATTCCTTATTTCTAGATTTGTCGAATTGTAAGGCAAAAATTGTTTGCGTCAACATATTTCTAGAAGTATCGAACTATATAATGGTTGTCAGCGAGTATTGTCGATATCGAATTAATAGATAAACCCTTGAAATAACCGGGGAGTCCGACACAGTTAACAGTATTTAAGCAGTGGCTGAAATCCACAGGACAAAGCGTAACTACTGAAGTAAAACTATTGAATTGGTAACAATTCGTCTGATTCCGCTTCGCTTCCCATGTAAGCCTGCAATGACTTACATGGGAAGCGATATAGCTATTACTCCCTGCATAGGGTAAAACAGGCACCGTCCAAACAAAGCTCAATACTGCTTTAACGCTTAGGTCAAGCAAACAGGCCTTTATCAAGACATATGTCCGGGCTGAGACAGAAAAATCTCACCACAGCTACAGAAGAAAAACCGGCATTATTTCATGATCAATAACCGGGCAGACTGGCTGCCCGGTGTATTAGTGCAATCAGGCTGATGCCTGTGCCTCCACCTCATTTGTCATTGCCAGCGGATGCGGCACTACGGTCGAGCCGACAGAGCGGTTAGTGGCAAGCCAGACATAAAATACCGGCAGCACAAATAAGGTAAACAAGGTACCGATAATCATACCGGCCACTAAGATAATACCGATACTGTTGCGGGCCTCGGCGCCTGCACCTGTTACCAGTACCAGCGGGAAGTGACCGAGTACGGTAGCCGCCGTGGTCATTAATATCGGTCTTAACCGCGTGGTTGCCGCCTCTATCACTGCAGCCAGCTTCTCCTGACCGCTTTCCTGTAAATGGTTGGCAAACTCAACGATTAAGATGCCGTTTTTAGCGATTAAGCCGATCAAAGTCACTAAGCCAATCTGAGAATAGATATTGATAGTGGTCAGGGATAAAAACGGCAGTAATAATGCCCCGGCAAGGGCCAGCGGCACACAACCGAGCAAGATCACCAGCGGATCCCTGAAACTGTTAAATTGCACCGCCAGGATAAGGAAGACAATCACCAGGGAAATAGCCATAACCACCAGTAAACTGCTGCCTTCTTTGCGTATTTGCCGGGACTCACCGGCATAGTCCAGGTTGTAGTTTACCGGCAAGATCTGCTGGGCACTTTGCTCCAACCGGGATAAAGCCTGCTCTTTGGTGACCCCGGGCAATACCCCGCCATAGATGCGAAACGCATTAAGGCGGTTAAAGGAGCCCAGTTTTCTCGGTACCGTTTTCCAGCGGATCTGGGTAAAGTCGGCAATAGCAATGAGTTCCCCCGAAGGCGCCTTGATGGTCAAATCCAGTATTTTTTCCGGCGAGCGGCTGATATCGCCGTTGATCATAGGGATCACCCGGTAGGCTTTGCCGTTGTCGTCAAAGCGGTTGACATAATTGCTGGATAGGTAAGTCGACAACTGCTCGCTCACCACGCTGATATCCAGGCCTAAATCGGCGATTTTTTCCCGGTCGAGCTGTAAATCGATTTGCGGTAAGTCGATTTTTAAATCGGTATCAGCATAAAGAAACAGGCCCGACTGGTAGGCCGCTGCGATCAATTGATCGGCATAGGGTTTCATCTCGCTAAAGGGAGCCGAAGACTTCACCACCAGCTCGATATCGTATTGACCGGCGGTAGGCAGGGGCGAAGGCAATATCGGCAGGACATCCAGGGCGGTCGACCCAGAAAGTCGGCCATAAACTTCCGGCAATACCTCGGCGGTACTTAAACTCCGCTGCTGCGCGCTTTCCAGTTCCAGGCCGCCGAAGCCGCCGTTTGCCAGTAAGATTTGCCACATTTGCTGTGCGCCATTAAGAGACATCAGGTTATCGACGATCTCGGGCATATGGTTTTCGTTGTAGGCCAGCGAAGTATCCGGCGGAGATTGCACCACCAGGGTGATACTGCTTTGATCTTCTACCGGCGCCAGCTCTTTAGCCGACTGCATATAAAAAGGCACAATCAACGCCGTCACCACCAGGGCGATCAGCAGCATAGAAGCCTGGTTTTCCATGGTGCGTCTGAGCACGTTAGCATATCCGGATTGTATGTTATCAAAAAGGCCATTTACTTTTTTTGTAAAAGCGCCTTCCTGACCGCCTTCGCTGGAAACATAAGCACTCATGATCGGCGATAAAGTCACGGCAACCACGCCGGAAATAAGCACGGCTATGGCCAGGGTAAAGGCAAACTCCTTGAATAACACCCCGGTTAACCCGGACAGAAAGCCAATCGGCGCATAAACCATGGCCAAAGTCAGGGTCATGGAAATGACCGGCACCAGCAACTGGCGCGAACTGATCAACGCCGCCTGCATGCTTGGCATGCCGCTGCGCATATGGCGGGCAACATTTTCAACCACCACTATGGCATCGTCCACCACCAGGCCCACGGATAAAACAATGGCCAGTACGGTCAGCAAGTTAAGGGAAAAGCCCAACAGGGAGATCACGGCGATGGCCCCTAAAATAGAAATAGGGATCGTGATCAGCGGCACTAATGCGCTTCGAAATGAACCCATTAATAACAGCACCACTAAACCCACCAGGATCACGGTTTCAAGCAAAGTCGTGACAATTTCTTTGAGGGCGTCACGCATATATAAGGTACCGTCGTAAGCGACATTGATATTAAATTTTCCCTGGCTGGCGGCATTAATGTCATCTATCACCCGGTAAAGTTTATCTCCTATGGCAATTTCATTGGCGCCGGGCAGGCCCCATACCGAAATATAAACGGTATCGTCCTGATTAAAACGGGCGGTTGAGTTCGCCTGCTCTGAGGCATAGGCAATATCGGCAATATCGCTGAGGTAGACAATGCCCTGGCTATCGTTTTTAATGATCAAACGCTTAAATTCTTCAACCGAAGACATTTGGGTATTGGCGACAATATCAATTTTTTGCTGGCTGTTTTCGCTATAACCTAAAGTGGAAATGCGGTTATTGGCACTGAGCGCCTGGTAAACCTGCTCGGCGCTTAAGCCAAAAATATTCATCTTATCAAGATCAAGCCAAACCCGCATCGCCGGAATACGGCTGCCTTCGATATCGGCTTTTTGCACGCCATCAATATTCGCTATGATGGGATTGACCTGGCGGTTTAAATAATCGGTGAGTTTCTCCAGCGGCACCCCGGGGGCTTCCACATTCAGGTAAAATACCGCATAGGGCCGGTCGGTACGTTTTACCGAAACGACGGGGTCTTCCGCACCCGAAGGTAATTCAAAGCTTATCTGGCTTAGCCGGGTATTAAGCTCGGCCAGGGCATCTGTGCTGTTTTCGTTAAGCGCCAGCCAGGCCGTTACCGTGCTGTTGCCGGATGTGGTGCTGGAATCGACAAATTCAACGCCGGGCACCGAAGCCGCTGCTTTTTCTATGGTATCGGTCACAAAACCTTTTACCACTTCGGCGGATGCCCCGGTGAAATTAGTATTGATTTCCAGTGAAGCACTTTCTATTTGCGGAAACTGCAATACCGATATCTTATTCACCGCAAGCAAACCAGCCAGACAAATAAAGATGGATAACACTATGGCAATCACCGGCTTTTGCACGAAGATATCCATCACTTGTTTTTGAAATTGAAATTTGTCATTCATAGCGACTCTCCGTGGTTTTGTGCGGGTGAGTTGAACCGGGTTTGCACCCCGGGCCATAATTTAAAAGCCCCCTCTGAAGCAATTAACACACCCGGCTCAATACCTGAGTTAACGCTGACTTGATCGGCAAAACGTATACCCAAATCTATTTTCACCTGGTGGGCCCGATAGGCCTCACCTTCTTTTTTCAATACGAACACATAATCGCCAAGTTGATCTCTTTTTACCGCCAGCTGCGGGATCAGGGTGAGATCTTGCGCAGGCCCTACCGGAAAGTTGACTTTTACCAGTTGATTGGGGGTTAACGTCAGGGCCGATTTGGCTATTTTCGCCCGGTATTTAAGCTGACGTGAACGGGTATTTAAGGCCGGCGATATTGAAACTATGCTCGCTTGCGCTGCTTGTGTGTGCCTGCCTTTAACGGCAATATCCACAGCTTCACCTAAGGCCAGCACCGGGTAGGTTTGCGGCACATTAAAATCAATCCAGATAAAATCGTTATTGCCGATCAGCTCGGTGATCTGGCTGTTGCTGTCAAGATACTGGCCAATCACCAGATCATGGATACCGGCATAACCGGAAAAAGGGGCGGTGATAATTTTCTTATCTATGATGGCCGCGATACGCTCCATTTCAGCTTCTGCTTTAGCCAGCAGTGATTTTGCCTGATCGACTTTGTCGTCACTGATGCGGCCACTTTGCTGCAACACCAGATAGCGGTCTAAGGTTTGACGATTTAATGCCGCATCGGCTTTAGCGGCTTTTAACAAGGCATCTTCTTCGCTATGGCTGAGCTCCACCAGTAGCTGACCCCGGCTGACTAAATCACCCGAGCGGAAATTAAGCCGGGTAATTTTCCCCGCCAACTCATTCTTGATGCTGGCTTGTTCTACCGCATGGGCCTGGCCTATCAACCCTGTGGTTTGCTGGTAACGCTGCACTTGGGGGTAAGTGGCTTTAATACTCATCACCGGCTCAGGCATTGCCTGGTTGTCGGCGGCGTTGGCCATATGATGCTTAAAATAGAACAGGCTGGACAGGCCTATGGCCAGGATGCCTGATGTCATCAGCAAAGGATTGAGTTTCATATATTCACCTGTAAATCTGGGTTAATCCTGAAAAGTTGCCGACAGCATATGACCTCAACTATACTTGAGGTCAATAACTTATTTTACATTTGTGTTGAGATTTTTATGACATTAACAAAAGAGCTTTCGGTAGGCGAAGTCGCCAGTCGTGCCGGGGTTGCGGTATCAACCATTCATTTTTATGAGAGCAAAGGGCTGATTTCCTCTTACCGGGACAGTGCCAACCACCGCAGGTTTCACCGGGATATTTTGCGTAAAATCTCGGTGATCCGCATTGCCCAGCAGGCGGGTATTCAGCTGAGGGAAATAAAAGAGGCGTTAAGCACCATACCGAATGATAAAACGGTGTCGGTCAAAGACTGGGAAAGATTGTCGAGCAGCTGGCGGCAACAACTCAATGACAGAATCAACCAACTGACAGACCTTAGGGACAATTTGGATACCTGTATCGGCTGCGGCTGTTTGTCGATGAAAAACTGCAAACTTGCCAATCCTAACGACATCTTAGGCAAGGACAGTCCCGGCCCGCATATTTATCACGGCGAGCCTTTAGCCGGTTAATTCATATGATTGGCAACTGGCCGTTACCTTAGCGCTTCCAACAGCCAATGCTTAAATTTTACAATACTGTGACTGTGAGTATTGTGCTCAGGTACCAACAAATAATAGCTTAAGCCTTGCTGTTGCTGAGCCTTTTCCACGTAGTTATATTGTGTTAACCAGCCTTGCGCCAGCGCATTTTTAACAAGAAGCGTACTCACCAAGGCAATACCTTGACCTGCCAGGGCCGCCTGAATAATGTGATGCTCTTGGGAAAATTGCGATACCTTGTAGCGACTTTTGTCCCTCGGTGATCCTTTAAGTAAGGCATGCCAAGTGAATTGGGGAAGATTGCTATTTTGCCACCTTGCTTCCAAAAGATTTGCCACTTGTCCATCGGCAATACTTTCAACATAACTTGGGGTGGCATACATGCCTACTTTTTCAGTAACCAGACAGGATGCGTTTGCTAAGGTGTCATCATAAACGCCATACCTGATAGCCAGATCAATACTTCTATCCTTATCTAAATCATCAACTTGCTCGCCTGTTTTTACGGCAACTTCAATACTTGGGTGCAATTGATTAAATTTACCTAAATTGGGCACCAGCCACATGGCAGCAAAAGAAGAGGTAGTACTGACGGTAATACTGTTTTTAGCCTTTGCAATTTCACTGACGGTGTTGGTCAACTGTTGTAAAACGCTATATGCCGTTTCGGCTAGCAGTTTGCCGTCTCGGGTTAACTGAATCGCCCGGGTTTTGCGCACGAACAATAAAGTACCGAGCGCTTCTTCAAGTGCTTTGATTTGATGTGAAACAGCTGTCGGCGTGACATGAAGTTCTTCAGCCGCTTTTTTAAAGCTTCCTAGTCTGGCCGCGGCATCAAACACTCTGATGCTGTTTAACGGGGGGAGTTGGGCATACATATTCAAACATCATAGATAACTTTTTCTCACCTATAAGCTAGTATTGCTCGTTTGTCAATAATAAGCAGAACCAGCACAATAGCGCCATAAATTGCTCAAACAGACAACTGGAATCAACATGGCAACAGTATTACATTTAGACACTAGTGCAAGAAGAACGGATAACAAAGTTCAAGACTACAACTCAATTTCAAAAAGCCTGGCAGCGCATTTTACCGATAACTGGCTCACCTTAAATGATGAAGATAAAGTTATCTATAGAGATTTAGGACTAAACCCACCCGAGTTTATCAGCCAGGACTGGATTGCTGCGGTATTTACCCCGGATGAAAAACGCAGTGAAGCACAAAAAGCGCTGTTAACTTTATCCGACACCTTAATTGATGAAGTTGCTCAGGCTGACATTATCGTGATCTCTTCTCCCATGTATAACTACGGCATGCCGGCGGTACTCAAAGCCTGGTTCGATCAAGTGGTACGTATCAATAAAACCTTTACCTTTGATTTGGCCAGGGGTGACTTTCCTCTGGCGCCGACTATGGCTGGTAAAAAACTGATTCTTATTTCTTCCAGCGGCGAGTTTGGCTTTGAAGCTGGCGGGATCAGAGAAAAAATGAACCACTTAGGCCCGCATGTTGAAACCCTAAGCAAGTATTTAGGCGTAGAAACCTTCTATGAGATTAAATCAGAATATCAGGAGTTTGCCGATGAGCGACATCAAAAATCGCTTAACGATGCCTATCAGGCTATTGACGACTTGGTAAAAAGGCTTGCCTAATTAATGCTTTACCTTGTCTCAAGATAACGCCTGTACATAAAAGAATAAAAGCACGGTCACCCATTACAGCCGTACGGTTTTACAATAAGGTGACTGTGCTTTATCAAGAGCAGGGCAGTGTGCCACATCAAGCCGATAAGAGGCTAACATACTGTCACGCCCGATAAAAACGGCGGTTAACTGTTATTATTCGCCTTCACCCACAGGTTCGGTAGAGGTTGATAAGAACCCTCGTCCCTGCGCATAATATACATATACCGGTTTTTCATTACGCAGGACATCCAGCACCCCTTCAAACATGCTTGAAGGCAAATGCATTTTGATCCTGCCGCCGCTTTCAGAGTCTTCCTCAAACTTCATCTCAGGATCATTGAACCTGACAAAGGCTACAGTATTACCACTACTGTCATACAATGCAATCTGCGCCCGATTCGTTTGATAGCCGTTGGGACTGCCATACATCAGCACGTGATATTTCATAACTTGTGTTGCCATAATATGTACCTTAATTTAAATTGAACGCCAGCTTATACTGCTTGCGGCATGACTGCCGGCGGATAAGACATGCCATTTAACTTTGTTTTTATCAACGTATTGTCCGTACTGTCATCACCGGCTGCCATAGTAGCGGCCTGCAAGGTATACCCCGGGCGTAAGCTTTTTTCGCTGCCGGGGGAGCAGATATCTGCTACGGGTAATTGACTGACGGGAAGGATAAATAAAACACCCGATCACCATTTTTATATAATGGCGCCGTGAGAGTAGAGACAGACCTTCATCCATGATGTATCCCTGGTCGCTAGGAGAGAAATTTACCGCCTGCTGGCCGTAATCCTTAGAATTCTCTTAAAGGTAGAAGAAAATCTCTAAAGTTCAAATAAATAGATTCGTTTTTGGCAACTCAGGGAAGTAAAGCAGGCATCCGTCTATTATTTGATAGCATGTGAGCTTTTTTAAGCACTTAATTTGGGCGGCGAGTACGACAATATTTCGGAAGGTACATACAGCCATGTTAACCGAAACTTTCAGGAGCTGGCTCCCGTTTTCTATCACTTTGCGGATACAATACATCCATATGATTTATAAGTTTTTTTAAGAAAAACCATACAAATTTCCTTTCTGCACATTCACTGCATATTTCAATGATATTCTTGTCTTAGCCCCCCATAAAAATTGATATCACAATGCTCATCAAGCAGACCTTGAGTATTTTGCATGATAGACATCAACACATATAAGGCCGTTCGGCACCCTTGCCAAGCACCATATATTTAAGGAAAGCAACCTATGAACATTTACTTAAAACTCAGGAACAATATTATCTACCCCTTCAGTTTTTTATCGCTTTTTCTGCTGATAACAGCCAAGGAGGCACATGCTGAAACCGATATCCAGCCACAACAATTGATCGTAAACGCCCTTTCAGCCAGTGAAATCGGCTTGTCGTGGCAAGCACCGCAAGACAGCGCTACCGTGAAGGAATACCTGATTTTCAGAAACGGCGAACAAATCGCCGTCACCCAGGAGACGCGTTTTATCGATAGCGAGTTAAGCGCCAATAGCAGTTATAGCTATTACATCGTCGGCACCGACGAGCAAAGCGCCCCGGGGGAGCCGTCAAACAGCGATACGGCAAAAACCCTGGTCAGCGATGATAACGACGGCTTAAATAACGGCTCGGTGATCACCCTGGTAAATTTAAACCTGCGGGATGTTTGTGGTGTCAGGACCATTGCCGCTGTACCGGCAGAAAACCTGGATAGCTGTTTAGACAAGGTGATAGAGGCTTTCGCCTTGCAAGAAGGTGTTGAAGATATCAGGGCCTTTGTCGCCCGCTTAAGGCGTCAGGAAGACCCGGCCCTGGTCAATCTCGGCATGCGCCTTTTCCACAGTAAGTCCTTAAGCCAGAACAATGATACCTCCTGTTCGTCCTGTCACCATCCGGCAATAGGCTGTGGCAGCGACGGCTTGTCATTACCGATAGGGGTTGATGCCGACAATCCGGACCTGCTAGGCCCGGGCCGGGCCGATGGCAATACCGTACCTTTGGTAGGTCGTCATTCACCGCAAATTTGTAATTCGGCGCTTTGGGTTCACAGTATGTTTTGGGATCAGCGCATCGTATTAGAAGGTTTCCGCACCGATCCTGTCGGCCAGGTTTCAACGAAAGAGATCAGAACCCCCGAACGCGATGTCACCCGAAGTATGGCAGCAGAAGTGGATAATACCGACCCGTTAAGGCTGCTGATCGCCCAGGCGCATTTTCCGGTTACCGCGGCAGAAGAAATGGGCGATACCACAGGCTTTGACTCCCCCCAGTCTTATAGAAACCATATCGCCACTAAGCTCACCACCGACTGGAAAGATGAATTTAACCAAGTATATGGCAGCGAAGAGGTTACCTTTATGCGCACCGCCCGGGCGCTAGCCGCTTATGAAGCTTCCTTCTTATTTATCGACAATCCCTTCTTCGATTATGTTGGCGGTAACCATAACAGCTTAACGGAAGATGAAAAACGCGGCGCGTTATTCTTCTATACCGGCGCAGGCTGCTCCAACTGTCATGACGGCGCCTTTTTTACCCCGGACAGAACCCGTCCGCCGCTTTATCCGCAAATAGGCGCTAATGCTGTGGGTGATGGCAACAACCAGGAGCAATTTAGAATGCCGAGCCTGTTAAATATTGGCCTTACCGCCCCTTATGGCGACAAAGGCGTATTTCCTACCCTGGAGCGGGTGATTGAACATTATTCCAATACCCACCAGTCGCTGGTTGATTATTATGAAAATAATGAAACCTGTGATCTGCCGCAGTTCCAGCACTTGTCCGATGAAGCGTGTCAAAGCGTAGTCGGTGGCGGTAAAGAGTATGTCCTGGCGAGAAGTGAAACCGATGGCACCATAGATGCCCCGACCCCGAACTTTACCGAACAGGAAGTCGCCTACCTTGCTGCCTTCCTGCACTCGCTGACAGATAAAAGCGCCATGGCCGGCAGCAATGAAATCAATGCCTTGATCCCGCCAAGAGACGGCGGCCCGGACGGCAATCAGCTTGACGCCGAAGACAAAGACGGCAACCCGCTATAAGCGATAGCTTGTTTTGTTTTAATACAAGGCTTCAGTTTTGCGCTGAAGCCTTTTTTGTCATCATGTCCCGTCCGGAGATAAGCCGTTTTAAAGTGAAAGCTGGCTTATTAGCGCTGATAGAGCCAAAAATCTCAAACCCTGAGTGCATATTCGTACCAAAACAGCTAGCGATCATCCCTGCAACAAAACCGGCGCGCCAAAAAGTTCGGCAAAAAGATCGATGGATACCTGCTCCATATAGATGTTACTTTCCTTAAGTTTGCCATCCAGATAAGCCGATTTCATTCGTAGCGCATAACCCTTTGCTTCTTCTGTCTTGCCAGAGAACAGCAAAGATTCGATCAGCATGATACCCGCCTCAAGGGTGGTATAGGCATCGGCAGCTTGTATTTTCATAAACCCTTCAAAGCATGGTCTTAATACACTTTCTGCTTTATCAAAGTTCTTAGTCCTCATATAAGTAAGCGCTATGGAGCGCATAGTGCCCAAAGTATAATAATTCTCAATGCCAAACACTTCTTTTTGGATAGCTAAGTTTTTTAAATATAAAGACAATCCGCTTTGCAAATCACCTATCCCCTGGTAAAAAGTGGCCAGGTTGTTGCGCGAATGTGAGGTCTCGGGATGCTTTAATCCCAATACCTGCTCTCTCAGCGCCAGCAGCGCTTTCATATCTTTAATAGCGCTTGCCATCAGTGTCTTGTCTTTATTTTTTCGTCCCTTGACAAATTTTCTGGTCGCTACATTATTTATCAGACTCAAGGTTTCAGTATGCCCGGGCCCTAAATGCATTTGAGCAATAGACAAGTTTTCGGTAAAAATTTCCAGTGCTTTATCCGGATTTGTATGGCGAGTAACTTCGCCGAGTTCGGTATAAAGCCGGATCATTTCCAAAGCACTTCTTTCAAGATACTGTGATTTTATCGTTATTGCCTGATTCAGGTTTTCCAATGCCTTTTCCCGCTGACCCAATCCGGAGCGGGAACGTCCCAGGGTAAATAACAAGCTTGCCTTGATATCCTGTTCATTATGATTAAAGTCATCAAGCTTTTCTTCGGCGCGGTCCAATAAATCGACCACCTTGAGGTTCATGCTGCCTTTTCTCGGATCCGCAGAAGCTAAGATATCGGTAATAAAACGGTTAATGGCATTACTCTTTGCCAATTCATTCTCAGCCAGCTGTAGCGCTTGCGATTCTTTATATAAAGACCAGGAGCTGATCGCCGCCGCCGATACCAGGCTCAAAAAAACGCTCAGCGAAATAGCCACCGGCCAGCGATTACGTTGCAGGTATTTCTTAAAGAAGTAACGCCTGTCACCCGGGACTGCCAACAAGGGATAGTTATTTTGCCATCGCTCAATATCACCGACAAAGGCTTCCACAGAGGCATACCTGAGATCCGGGTCAAGCTCGGTGGCTTTTAAAATCAAGGCTTCAAACTCGTGATTCAATTGCGCTTTGAACCTTTTTGCCGTTAACCGGCGCTCATCCGCTACCGCTAGTAAGGCTTCTGCAGCTAAAACAGACCCGGCAAAGGCGAAAGTATCGCTTTGCTTTTGCCGCAGCAGTTCATCCAGGGTAAGTCCTTCACGGGCGAAGGGCTGTGAGCCGGTCATTAACTCGCACAACAGCAACCCCAGGGCATAAATATCTGAGCGGACATCGGCCTTTTCATCTCCCTGCAATTGCTCCGGACTCATATAAGCAGGGGTGCCCAGGATGGCCTGAGGTGAACGGGCATTTTTTACTTCGCCGGGATCCGATAGTTGAAAATGCTCGGCAATGCCAAAATCGATGATCTTCGGCTCACCCTGGCCATTTACCTGGGTGATCAATATATTCTGGGGTTTAATGTCGCGATGCACAATACCTTTTTGATGGGCATATTGTATGGTATTGGCAACCTTGATAAACAGCTGCAGCCGCTTACTGATCGACAAGCGATTTTCATTGGCATAAGTAATAAGATCAACCCCTTCGATAAGCTCCATCACAATGAAGGCATGGTCATCGGCGGTAGTACCGGCATCATAAATGTGGGCAATATGGGGATGTTTCAGTTGCGCAAGAATATTCTGTTCGTAGTGCTGTTGTAAGACATTGGAATAGGTCAGCTTTTGCCGCGAGAGTTTGATCGCTACCTGATGCTCAAACTGTTCATCGTCACGGCAGGCTTTATATACGACCCCCATGCCGCCTTCACCAATCACTTCGGTGATCAAATAACGGCCGATACGATCACCGGCAGCAAGTTCAAGTTGGCTGTTTAATAATTGATGGGCATTTTTAAGCACCAGGGTCCGCAAACCCGGCTGATTGCCTTGTGCCGCTTCTGCATCCAGCAATTTTTTCACTTCAGACTTCACCAATAGCGGTTCATCCAAAGCATCCAGCGCTGCTATTTGTTGTTCCAGGGGCAATTCAATAATTTGCTCGAAGTGCTGCTTGATCTTTTTCCAGTGATGACTGTCCATGTATTGTTAATCTTGTTATTTATTGTTGATAGGGGGTTGGTCGATATGTTCCGGGTCACAGCGAGACTAGTGCTGGCACCTTAACCAGGCCTGCGCCACCCGGATTTCCCTTTCCACCGTCGATAGCGAAAACCCGGTCACGTCGGCCACTTCGGGATGGGTCAAGCCGCCAAAAATTGACAACTCCAGCATATTGCACGCCCGCTCGTCGAAAGCGGTGAGTTTATGTAATAAATCATCCAGAACAATCAGCTCTTCCGTCGCCTGGTGATGGGGCAATGAATCTTCATCGAAAGTCATCTGATCCTGCAAGGAAACTCGCTTTTGGGCATTCTTGCGCTTGGCATGGTCGACCAGAATACGGCGCATGGTTTTAGCGGCAATGGCCATAAAGTGCTTTTTATCTTGCCAATCGACATCCACTTGCGCCAGACGCAAAAAAACTTCATTTACCAGCGCTGTTGCCTGTAGCGTATGGGATGTATTTTCCCTGGCCATATAGGCCCGCGCCAGCCGGTGCAATTCCTGAACGATTAAGTCATCCAGCTCCAGCTTGGCGGCTTGATTGCCATATCGCCAGTGGTGGAGTGTTTGTGTGATGAGGGTAGTGACATCCTGAGTCATAAAAAACATATTCCGTTAAACAGGGCAGTAGTATATCAGCTCCGGATGAGCGATTAAATTGCCTAAACCGATTAAGAAGGGCAAATAGCCGATTAAATTTCATCATATCGCGCGAAACGCCCGCGAAAGTGCAAAATTTCACCGGCTGAAAAGTTTTTTCATTTTTTTTGAAGGGATCTGCAAAGTTCTTTCGCTTTAACAGATGAACGATTCAGATAAATACACATTAAGGAAATATCTATGTATAAACTTGTTCGTAAGCATCCCTTGCCAGCGGCTGTTGCCCTGTCCCTGGCAGCCGGCTCTTTTTCAGCCGCTGCGGCGCCGGCCTATCAATTACCGTCAACCGATTTAAAAAATGCGATGTCACAGACTCTGACCTCGGCAGCATCGAACTCGCTGAGCCAAACCGGCGATACCATGCGTTACCAGCTTGACAATTTTAAGGCGGATGTTACCTGTTTCAATGGCTGGCTGGATATCTCAGATCAATACAGCAGCCATAATGCCTATTACCAATGCGAAGGTTCGGTGCAGTTTTCGCCGGTTGCCGGAGATTTAGAAGGGATCATAGGGTTTACCGTCAATAGCTACCAGGTCATTATCTCTGACAACGGTGAATTCTTCGGTGAATTACGGGAAATTCCTAACCTGGGTTTCGACGGCGCCAACTTGCTGACCGACAATATGAGCGGCAGCCGCTTTGCTTTTGCCGTGGCCAAGGGCGCAATCTTAAACGATTATGCCAAGGTTAAAGTTGGCTTACCCGACAACCGCATCATGGCCTTTTTCGATTTATCTTATACCGACGGCGGCAAGATGGCGTTAACCGACTCAATCGAAGCTTCGGTCGGTAGCAACTCCGCCAGCTTTAAATTTGTTTTAGACTGGAAAGATCCGCTTTATTATTTTGAAACCAACTTATTTACCAAAGGTGCGTTAAGCTCCAGCCCGGTGCAGCTTACCTCACAAGGGCTTTCTTATCACGGCCGCCTGGGATTTGACGCCGATTATCCTTTATGGGATGGCAACAGCTGGCAGGGGGCTAGCTTCAACGGTCAGCACTGGGAAGTCAGCGATAACTTTGATTCGCAAAAATTCAATCAAGACGGACATTTAGTGCTTGGCGGTAAGGTTAAATTTACCCCGTACCCCATTTCTGTCGATGGCCTATTCAACGTTGACTTTGACCAAAACGATGATGGCCTGGGCGGCGGACAAGGTTTTAACGACAAAGTATCCAAGAAACTGACAGAGCTGGCTTCAGATACCCAGGTTGCCGGCAACGGCACCTTGGAAGTAGATCTCGGTGATGTCTCGGGCATTGGCTTTTCAATGAACCTGGGAAAAGGCTCTGTCAACTTTAACAGCGCGCAAAAGTCATTCTCATTTTGGGCAAATAGCGTCGATCCGCTTGAAGGCGGCATTGCCGGAAACTGGATAAAAAAACTGCTCAAAGGTCTTCAAACACCTGATGTGCAGATCTACGGTCATATGGATATCGACGACAACGGCCTTTCCAGCTACGACAGTTTCTTTAAAGCAGACCTTTCCCATCACGGTTTTCTCTTAAAAGGTTCACAAAGCATGAACTACAAGACGCCGGGTGTGAAAGACGGTTTTACCATGGATGGCCACTTTGGCTACAAAGGCTCTGATATTGGCTTTACACTGGAAGCAAGTGAGCACTCGTGTAACGCCACCATAGACACCGGCATTAACGTCAACATCGCAGGCCACAACCTGGGCAGTGCCTCTTTTGATTTGTGCCAGGCCGTTGATAACTCATTGATCCCCGTTTCCGGCATAGTCAATGTTGCCGGAAATGCCATTGACGTTATCGGCAATACCAGTGCAACCGCCGTCGATACTTTATCGTCAGAAGCACATCAAACAATACACCTGGTTGACGGCAGGGTAGAAGAAGCTACGGTAGAATTAAAAGAAGCCGGGTTAACCGTTAACAATGCCGCGATGAAATATGGCAACAAAGCGCACAGATTTGTCATGGGGGATTTAAACTATGCGTCCGGGACGCACTTCGCACAAAAGTTTAGTAACTACATCGCTAAAAACGGCTTAAGCACCGGCAACTTATCGCTCGGCGGCGGCGGCCTTATCAAATGGAAAACCTTTAAAATATACGGTGACGGTAAATACCGCGGCGAAGTCAATGGTAGCAATGCTGCCGCAAAACACGAAACTCAGCTGAAAGTGGAGTTCTGTGCGAAAGTTAAGGTTGCCGGTAAAGGCAGGAAAACCTGTAAAACAGATCATTTGGATACGATCACCGGTAACCTGGATGCAAATGGCTGCTTTTCAACACCGGGTCTGAATAAATCATTTAGTTTGTTAGGTGTTAAGGTTAAATTCCCTATTCCTTCTAAGAAGTTTTGTATGTTCTAAACCGCTACTTGTGTTGCAATAAACTACTGCAATAAACCACAGCTTTGGCTGTAATGCCGGTCAGTTAAGCGCTGACCGGCTTTTTTTAGCCTGGATTTACCGCTCTGGGACTACTTCTTGCCCGGCGCGGAGCCATGATTGAATTTGCCGCTACTTCAACTCCCCAACAATAGCTCCCGGTGATGAAAAGAGTAGGGCGACTAATCCCCTTTTTAACAGGATTTGCCAGGAAAACAACGGTTCAAATTTATCCTCAAAAAAAGACCAATTCACTATTGATTTCCCCCTGAATTGGTCTTTCCTTAATAATGCTATCCCAGTCTTAAAGGAGAGCATTTATTGCAGCTGTTCCACCAAGGAACAGCGGCAATAACAGGCGTTACTACCAAGCAAAAGTAGTAACTTAAGTCGCAACCCCTGAGTGCCTCCACACCCAGAGGTCGCTAACCACAACAAACTACACGGAGTAAGTCATGGCTAAATGTCATCATACGCCAGAGCCCGCCTCGGCAAAAGTAAAATATCCCATTTATCGGCAACTTACCGTACAGGAAACGGTTTGCAACACGGCGACAAAAACCCGCGGCATAGGCATCAACTATGTGCCGGTCAAGCTTGAGCCCTGTGTGATACTCAGGGGAAAATGGCTGCGCCTGGCCGGTTTCCCGGTCGGGCAAAAGCTCAGTATTGTTGTCAATCAGGCAGAGCTGGTTATCACACCTGAACAGGCGGAAGCAAACCTGTCTGCCGAAAACTAAATCCGGGCTTAGTTAAAAAGCCTTAAGCAAAGCTGCTGTGCCTTAAAACAGGTACAGCAGTTTTATAGCTTCGATATTGTTATTTTGGCTGGCACGGACAAACTTGAATCAGCAAATGTACAGGTGGGGACAGTTATGCCAATAACCTTATCATTTTGTTGATAATATCTTGAAAAACAAACCCTAAAAGGGAAATAATATACCACTGGCGTTTCAATCCCAGTCAAAAGAATCTGGCCAGGCTGCACCCTGCCATATTTGTTTTCAAAAAGGAGTCTTGTGTGAGCGAAAGTTTTTATGGCTATTGCGGCCTGTTGGCATCTGTTTGGATAGTGTTCGGTGTTTTTATTGCTGCAAAGCGCTATCAGGGTTATAACCATGCAAAACAATTTTGCAGCGAGTTGGGCGCAGTCGGCAGCCCGACAGAAAAATTTTCGCCGCTCATCAATAATTATCCTCTGGCGGTGTTATTTTGTCTTTTTGGTTACGACTTGATTGCATCGGGTACTCATTCGATATTGCTGATGGCGATAGGGGCTTTGGTTATTGTCCATGGGTTAGGGACCCTAGTCGCCGGTTTTTTTCCTATGGACGCAGATCCCTACACCAAAAATCCAACAACGGCTTGTAAAATACATTCTTGGGCAGGTTTTATCATGTTACTGTCCCTCTACATTGCCCCGGTTTTAGCCCTGTTCGAGTCAAGCTTTACTCTCTATTTCAAATTATTTTCCCTGGCCTGTTTGCTTATAGCCGTCTATTTCACCGTTACCCTGGCAAAAGCGATTAAAAAACAGACTAATCCCGGCACCCATCAAAGATTAGGTTATGGCGCACAACTTCTATGGTTGTCAGGATTATCCATACTGGTAGCACAATAAAAACCGACAGTTACTGTCTGTAGGAAAGTGCATGAACATAAGAGCATCAACCGAGCAAGATAAGCAGGATATTTTCCAGCTTCACCGGGATACATTTGCCGAAGAGGAAGCAGAAGCGGTAGCGAAACTGGCTCTTGAACTGCTGGAAGATGAAACCGCCTTGCCCCTGCTTTCTTTAGTTGCAGAGCAAGACGGCGACATTGTCGGCCATATTCTTTTTTCATCAGTATCGGTTGAAGGAGCAGATAAACACCAGGGTTATATCCTTGCCCCGCTTGCGGTACTGAGCAATCAGCAGGGTCGCGGCATAGGCTCGGCCCTTATTCGCCGGGGGCTAGATATCCTTAAAACGCGCCGTGGCGAGTTTGTGCTGGTGCTCGGAGATCCCAAATATTATTCACGTACCGGTTTTGCGGCGGGCCACGGCATCAGCCCGCCTTATGAGCTGGCCTATCCCCAGGCCTGGATGGCGCTGGAATTAAAAAAAGATGCACTCAAAAATATCAAAGGTAAGGTTCAATGTGCAGCATCACTCAGTCCGGCGCAATATTGGTAATCCAGCTAGGTACCGGCAACAGGCAGATGAAAGCAGTCAAGCATCTCTGCCGACATTTATACAACCAACAAGATTCAGGAAGGATTAACTAATGTACGGTTTTTTACTTGCGCTACATTTGCTGGCGGCCACAATTTGGACCGGGGGACATATCGTACTGTCGATGGTGATCTTGCCTAAGGTGCTCAAACAGCGCTCGCCGGAGCGGCTGTTAGACTTTGAATCCGCCTATGAAAAAATCGGCATGCCGGCGCTGATCATCCAGGTCGTAACAGGCCTGATGCTGGCACATCACCTGCTGCCCGATGTCGGTTTATGGTTTGATATGTCTAACCCGGTGGCCCATGGCATTGCCGTCAAATTAAGCTTGCTGGCGCTGACGGTCATGTTCGCGTTGGACGCCAGGTTCAGGGTGATCCCGAAACTATCACCAGACAACCTGCTTGATATGGCGCTGCATATTATCCCGGTAACCCTTTTTTCGGTGCTGTTTGTCCTTACGGGGGTTTCCTTCAGAGCCGGTTGGCTGGCTTAAATACAAAGTCATGGTAAGTGCTTTGTTAAAACACTGACCAACAAAAAAGAAGATATCTGCACTTATTATTAAGCCGGATTAATCGAAGCTGCGGCTTGCTCCAGCAGGGCCGGGCGGATACCGCTGCCGGATAACACTATTTTAGCGGCATCAAGAATTTGCCCGGATAGGCTGCCTTGTCTGTCCCGGCACCAGCGCATTAAAGTCCCCGTCACCGCGTCTATGGCTATAGTCGCTATAAGTTCAGGATTACCCTCTTGATTATTCTGCCAGCCGTTATCCGGTAACTTTTTTAATGCCGTGGTGATAATGTCCTTGGTTTTGGCCACTTCTTGCTGGTCAAATTTGAGCAAAGGGGTCAACTCCCGGGTATATTCGCATTTGTAAAACGACACGGTAAACAAAGCGATTAATTCGGGGGATTTCTCCACTTCGCTGGCGTAATACGCCAGCGATTGAAACAACCCGCTCAGGGGCTCCTCCGCCTGCTCGAGCATATTGGTGGCTTTTTCGTCCAGGGGCTGTGAATATGCCTCGACTATGGCTTCAAAAATTTCCAGCTTGTTTTTAAAGTGCCAGTAAAACGCCCCCTTAGTGACTCCGGCCGCCTTGGAAATATCATTGAGCGTGGTGTGGGCAACACCATGCTCGCTGAAATGCATTAAGGCGGCGTGGATCAGGGTTTTACGGGTACGTTCTGCTTCTTCTTTGGTTTTTCTGGCCATAATTTGTATTGTCGGGGGCAGGCGTTAAGCCGGCCCGGTTTGCTGCTGGTGCGAGACTAACATATACATTGTCGGAATGACAATCATGGCCACCACGGTTGATGCCAGCAGGCCAAAGATGATCGCCATACACAGGGGAAACCAGATGGGATCGCTATAGGCCAGCGGAATAAGCCCGACCATAGTGGTAACCGTAGTGCCTAAAATAGGCCTTAGCCTGTCTGCCGCGCCACTGGCGCAGGCTTCCACCAGGGGTTTGCCGTCATCCAGATGATTGTTCATGGTATCCACCATCACAATGGCATTGTTGACCACTATGCCCACCAGGGCGATCAAACCTATCATGGCCGGGAAGGAAAATGCGATGCCGAACAGCCAGAAGCCGGTAAAGGTACCGATCAGCGCCAAAGGTATAGTGATCAGTACCACCAGCGGCAGTTTAAAGGAGTTCAGCGCCAGGGTAAGCACGGCAAACACCATAAAGATGGCAACAGCAAACACCATACCGGCAGCACCGTAGGTTTCTTCCGAACTTTGTGCCTCACCGGCAAAGTGATAGCTATAACCCTGGGGCCAGCTTTGTTCGAAGGTTTCCATGCTGGGTTGCAGGCGTTGGATGACCTCGCCGACGGTAATGCCTTCGAGTTTGCCTTTTACCGTAATTGAGCGTTGGGTTTTGTTATGGGTAAAAACCGGCGGCGTTTCACTTAATTCATAATCCGCCAGGTTGCCTCCCGGTACCAGGTGTCCCTGCGGACTGAAAATATTGATCAGGCTGATCTCCGCCATAGATCTCGGGCCGCCTATCTCGCCGCCCCGGCTTTCCCAATAAGTGCTTAAACGAATTTTTAAATCGTCCTCAACCCCGGCAATCTTGAACTTACCGTATTCATCGGCTTCTGTGGCAAGACGCAACTGGCTGGCAAAGTCCTGCTCTGTGATGCCGTGGAAGTTTAATGCTTCGGCATCGGCAATCACCCTGACCTGGCTTTTCCACGGGCCCAGATTGTTACGGACATCGGTGACTCCTTTGATAGCGCTCAACTCGTGCTCTACCTGCCGGGCGATTTCGCTCAGGGTTTCCATGTCAGCTCCCTGCAACACCAGCTGCAGGGGGTCGTCGCTGCTGGAGCCGCCCACTTCGGGTTTAAACAAAACCGTGATCCCGGGCACATGATACAAGGTTTGCTCCAGCCCCTGCCTTAAGCTTTCAACATATTGATAACCCAACTTGTTCCGCTCGCCTTTTGGTACAAACAAGGCAGAAAAACCTATCAGGTTAGGGCTTTCGTTAAGGGAGAGCTGTTCGGTGATGGAGCCGACGGCGCGCGGGCTCTTTTTCCCCACGTACATGGCAACATTTTCAAAAAAGGGCTGCTGCCTGAGATAGTCACCGGCGAGTTTGGCCACTTCACGGCTTTTCTCCAGCGGGGCATCCGGCGCCAGCTCTATGGTGATCGCCAGGTTACGGCCATCCGCCTTGGGATAGAGCAGGGAGGGCAGGGTGGTAAACAAATAGATGGACACCAGCCAGACTCCCAGCACCGCCATCAGCCAGCTTAGTGCCTGTTTACGGCTTTGCAGGGCATTTTTCAGCAGCCAGGCGCGCAGCTTGCCGCCGGCCAGTCTGGCAAAACGGTCAACCTGGCCGGGGCCGGCATTGTCGGTATTTTTCAATAAAAATTGCGACAGGGAAATACAGATCACAAAGGCAATGATATAGCTGAAGATCAGGCACAGGACAGCAGTGATCGGGATCAAACGGATAAACTTGCCGTCGATGCCGCCGATAGCCATCATAGGCGCCATCGCCAAAATAGTGGTAAGCTGGCCGGAAAATGCCGGCATGGCATAGGTTTTTACCGTTGCCATGGCGGCATCGGCAAAAGACATTTTTTTCTCATAAAGGTGATCATGCATGCCTTCCATCACCAGGATAAAAACATCCACCAGCATACCCAGCGCCAGCACCATGCCGATGATCACCATAGTATTTAGAGTATAACCCAGCATACCCAGCACCAGCAGTACCCCGAGGAAGGTCAGCGGAATTGCCAGCCCGGCAATCAGGGCTTCGCGCCAGGTCAGCAGAACCATTAAGATAATAAACACCGCCAGCATCGCCTGCCAGATATTGTTGAAAACTTTGTTAAATGACTCTTCGATGATCTCGCTTTCATCGCTGATGACGGCGGCCTTAAGCCCCTGCGGCCAGAAACTTTGTTGCTCAAACTGTGCCATCAGGGTTTTAACTTCATTGATCAGGGTAATGGTATCGACCCCGGGGCGCTTTTTCACGCCAAGGGACACCCCCTGGGTGAACTGGGAGCCATGCTGGGAAAAGTAGGTTTCCGACTTTACCTTGTCCAGTCCCTTATATACCAGAGCAACTTCTTCCAGGCGCACCACCCGGTTATCGCCCATACGGTAGACCGGTAAGGCCCGTAATTTTTCAATACTGTCAAAGCGGCCCGCCAGGTACAGCTGGATAATGGTTTCGCTGTTGTCAAATTCGCCCCAGCTCATATCCTGGTTGGCTTCTTCAATGCGCTGGTGCACAATATTGGGGGAGATACGCAGCGACTGTAACCTGTGGGGCAGCAGACGCACATGTACGCTGGTTTCACGATAGCCGCCTTTTTCAACTTTTTTTACGCCGGATTGCGCTTCCAGCCGTTTTTCGATGCGTTTTACTACCTGGCTAAAAGCATAGTCGTCAAGGTCGCCGTAGAGCATATATTCGATCACCGGCGAGTCATTAACGGAAACCTGCTCTATCAGCGGTTTCTTGACCGCCTGCGGGAATTCCGCCTGACCTTCATCGACTTTGGCGCGCAGCTGTACCATGGCATCGGAAATAGAAATATCGGTATTAAACTCTACCGCAATGATGGCAAAAGAATATTGCGAGCCGCTTTGCAGCTTTTTCAACCCCTTTAAACCGTTGAGCACATCTTCTAGCGGCTTGGTGACTTCTTTTTCTATTTGCTCTGCGGCGGCCCCCGGCCATTCCACCGTGATAAGCGCCTGGGGGATTTCCAGATCCGGGTTGTTTTCTTTCAGCATGGCGTTATAGGCCAGTACGCCGCCCAGCAGCAAGACCCCCAATAATAAGGAGGAAATAACTTTTTCGACAAACAGCTTATAGGCAAATGAAGACTTATTCATTTAAGGACTCCTGCACCAGGCGTACATCGCTGCCGTTCACCACTTTATGTTTGCCTTCGGTGATCACCTGCATGCCGGCGCTAAGGCCCCGGGTGATTTCTACCTGGTTTAAGTCCTCGATACCGGTTTGTACTGCCACCAGCTCGGCTTTGCTCTGCTCGGTTACCGCATAAACAAAAGGTTTATTATTGCGGGTCACGATGGCGCTGTTGGGCACCAGGGTGACATTTTCTTTTTTAGCCACCATGATCCAGGCGGTCACATGCATACCGTCTTTTAATAATCCGGCACCCGAGCGGGTGTGTACTTTCACTTCTATCGCCCTTTGTTCCAGATTAATACTGGGGCTGACGGAATAGACAACCCCCTGGGTCACCTGATCGCCGCTAAAGCCGCTTTTCGCCGCCGCCAGCAGTTTGGCCGGGCTCCAGCTAAGAAATACCGCCTGGTTTTCCTGTAACTTGTCACCGGCATAATAAGGGACATTAAGGGTTACTTCATACTCCCTGGTATCAACCACTACCATGGCAGATGAGGCTTCCCGCTGGCGGTCACTGGTGGCTGCCGCCGGACCGCCCCAGTAATCCCCCTGGCGTACGTTGACCTTACGCAGTACCCCGTCAAAAGGAGCAAAAATGCTGGTTTTTTCAAGAGCAACCTTGGCCTGATTCAGCTGGGCAAGGGCCGATTTCTCCTGGCTTTTGGCCGTTGCCAATTCGGCTTTGGCAGTGGTTAACGATTCTTTGGCATTTAACAGTTCGGTACGGGAAGCCTCATATTTTTCTTTTGGGATCAGCTTTTTTTTCCAGACCGACTCGTTACGGGCAAAGCTGTTTTTGGCCAGCTGCAGGTTATTTTCCACCTGTTTCAATTGGGAGTCCGCCTGGGCAATGCGCAGGCGGGCAGCATTTAAAGCCGCTTCGAATTCACGGACCGATTCGATATCGGCCCTTTCGTCAACCCGGGCAAGCAACTGGCCGAATTTCTCCCCGGCTTTAGGGCCATAAACCCGGCTACCGGCGCGCAGCGGGATCTGGTTATCATCACTGGCGATAAAGGTGATTTTGCCGCCTTTTTCAAAGCTCAGGTATTCACGGCGAATGCCCTGTGCGACCCCTTCACTGAAAGCCCAGTCATAGACAGTACCCGTTTCTACTGCAACCGCCCGTACCGGCTGGCGATTGACTTGCGATGTTGCAACTGAGCTAAAAGCGGTGCAGCTTAAGAGCATACACAAGAGATAGTTTCTTAGCCTGAATGTTCGGGCCGGGAAGGCAGTTAGGTAACGCTTACCTGGATTTTTTTGCTTTGACATTATACATACCACAAAGAATGTTTATTTAACCAGGATTTTACATACTCGCTGGTATGTATGCAATGAATTGTTTAAATTCCATGCAAGCGGGGCAGGTTAATGGTTGCAAATCGACCGCCCGGTAAGGCTTTCAAGCGCAGCTGTGTTTTGCAGCATCAGCTGGCTTTTAAATTGTTTTCTGAATAAGCCGATCAAGCATCAGTTTTAAAAACAAAAAAATGTAAGCTTTACAATAAAAAACTGTTGTATTATTGTTAATTTTCAGGGAGGGGTGCAGTAGCAAAATTGACTAAGAAAATTAACCTTTTGTTTTCTGTCCCTGGTTAATTTAGTAACAATGAAAGGATTTATTTATGAAAACAGTATTAAAAAAAGCCGCAGCTATAGCGGTAGCAGCTTTATCATTTTCGTATGCTTCTCATGTATATGCAAGCTATTGGCTTACAGTTACCTATTACTCAGACGCCAGTTATTCTCAGGTTGTCGGCGAAAGGATTATGAATCTGTGTCGTGGCGGTTCTGGCGATGTTTCAGGAACCGTAACGTCTTATTATAAGGTTACCCAAGGTCCTTCTTGCGGCATCATCAATTAAAAATACTGTCCCGGGTTTTAACGGGCAGCAAGTTTACCAATAGCTTCGCCCTGTAGCCCGAAAAAGCACTTAAGCCAGTAATGTTAAATTGCTGGCTTTTTATTAACTGCTTTACGGGCAGTGTCACTATCGGGGATATGTTGCAAACCTGGCAATTGAAAATTTAATCTTATTAGGCCACACTAGAGCAAAACAATAACAGGTTGAATTTCTTATGTTAAAAAAAATCGCGTTAGTAATAGTCACTATCATTGCCATTCCTCTGGTCATGGCGATATTTGTGAAAACCAGTTACGACGTTGAAAGGGAAGTGGTGATTAATAAACCTAAGGATCAGGTGTTTAACTATATTCGTTTCCTGAAGAACCAAAATGAGTTTAGCAAGTGGGCCAATATCGACCCCAATATGACCAAGAGCTATCGGGGCATTGACGGGGAAGTCGGTTTTGTTTCCGCCTGGGACTCTCAACACGAGGAAGTGGGCACGGGAGAGCAGGAAATCGTCGCCATACAAGACGGTCACCGCATCGACTTTGAATTAAGGTTCCTTAAACCCTTTGAGGCAACCGAGCCCGCCTATATGATCACCGAAGATGTTTCCGGTAACCAAACCAAGGTCAAATGGGGCTTTAGCGGCCATATGGATTACCCCATGAACCTGATGTTTTTGTTTATGGATTTTGAAAAAATTATCGGTGACGATCTGCAAACCGGCCTGGACAACCTGAAAGAAATTCAGGAGAGTCAGTAGCACTGACTGATTTTTTCGGGCAGCCAACTATGCCTGCCCGTAAAGATTCAGCCGGGCTGACCTTGTTGTAAAAAGCGGGCTGCGGCCCGTTTTGTGTTTTATCGGCGCATCACTGGCGGGTTGTGTATCAGCTAATGTTCTCCATGGGAGTTTTAATGAAACGGCTTTTTGGGCTAATAACGGGGATTTTTTTACTTTGCCTTACTGCCCGTGGACTGCAAAGCGGACAAGCACAAACTCTGCAAACCTCAGCCCATTCGTTTCACACTTCCGCCCATTCAATCCCGCACTCTTTGCCTCAGCTAAAACAGCGACTGGAACTTTTGCTGGCCCTGGAAAAAATTCCCGGACTGCAAATAGCCTTGTTTGATGAACAAGGGGTTTATTGGCAGCAGGCCCTGGGAACACGGGATATAGATAAGGCGTTGCCGGTAGAACAAGATACCCTGTTTCGGGGCGGCTCAACCACTAAAACCTTTATCGCCCTGGCCATTATGCAGCTGGCCGGGCAAGGACGGCTGACTTTGCAGGACAAGCTTGCTGAGCTGGCGCCGGAGGTAAAAATAAATAATCCCTGGCAGGCAACACATCCGGTTAAACTGGTGCATCTGCTGGAACATAGCGCCGGGCTGGACGATATGCACTTTCGCAATATCTATAATACTTCCGATCCCGGGCTCAGCCTGCTCGATGCCGTCAACCGGGATGCGGGCGCTTTAAGAGTACGCTGGCAACCCGGTACACGGCATGCCTATTCCAACCCGGGTTATGGCGTACTGGGTTATATCATTGAAAAATTTTCCGGCCAGAGTTTTGAGCACTATATCAGGCAACATATTTTACAGCCGCTGGCGATGCAGCACTCCACTATGGGGCCGTCATCCGGGCCACAGCAGCAATTAAGCCAAGGGTATAGCGGCGGAAAAGCCGTGCCTTACCGGGACATTTATCTGCGCTCTGCCGGCAACATACAGACCCGGGCATATGAGCTGGCCTTGTTCGGCCATTTGCTGTTAACGCGTAACCGGCAGCACCTTCTGGCAGATATCAGCAGCGCCGATATCCTGCAAATGGAACAACCGGGTACAACTTTAGCAGCCCGGGCGGGTCTTAATTACGGTTATGGCCTGGGGCTTTATTCCAGCAGCCAGAGCCGACGGCTCTGGTTAGGACACGGCGGCGCCATCGCCGGCTTTTTAGCCGCATATGGTTATTCACCGGCAATCGGTCAGGGTTACGCTCTGGTCGTCAACTCGGACTCTGTACATATTCATACCCTGCTGACACTCATCACCCGCTACCTGGCAAAAGATCACCCTCCCGACAGGCAGATACAAGTTGGGGGTATTGATGCTGAGATCGGCGGCTACTACCGCATGGTGAATAACCGCAATGAAATCTTCTCCGGCCTCAGTTATCCCTTGGATACCATTATCATTGAAGCACGCGACAGCGAAATAGATCTGATACCTGTTATCGGCGAAGGGCAAAGGTTGCTGCATGTGGGGCAGCAACAATTTCGTTTGCCGGGCAACAGCCATGCCAGCGGGATTTTTATCAAAGAATCGGTTGACGGCAAGGTGTTCGAGTTTGACGGGCAATATTATGTCAAGTCAAGCGCCTTTGCTGCCTGGGGTATGCCAATTATGCTGGCATCGGCCTTGGTTGCTGTGCTGCTTACCCTGCTATATCTTCCCGTTTGGTTGATAAACAGTATTTCGGGTAAGCTGCCCGGAAAAGGGCGGCTCAGCCTGCGCTTATATCCGGCCTTGGCAAGCGTATCTTTGGCTATCGTGATGATAGCCTTATTTTGCTTGTCTCCCGAAGAAGCCGGACAGCTGAACTGGCAAACACTGTTTATCTGTACCTTTACTCTGGTGTTTGCCATTTGTTCCCTGTTGGGGTTATTGCAGCTTGTAAAAATGTGGCGGCTTGAGCCCCATGCTGGCGCCAGATATTTTTCCCTGATTTCTGTATCCGCCCTGGTGATGCTGACGGTTTATGGCTGGTATTTTAATTATATCGGCTTAAGTTTATGGTCCTGGTAGACCGGGAGACAGGTTAAATTAACCGCATTTTGACTTTGCGGGCTGCTGCAATCACATTTTTCCGTCTCTGCTCCCTAATTTTCATCTCTGCCTTTAAAAACAAGTTAAAACAGTTGGTTATATAATTTTACTTAGCGGTTGTTAAACCTTATAAATCTATAATTTTTCTATTTTAAGCAATATCTAGCTTTTTTATAGGATTTTCCACCCCGGCTTTTTCATGCTTGGGCTCTCTTTACAAAAGGAAGCTCAAATGAAAGTAAACAAACTATTTATTGCCCTGTGTTTATCTGCAAACAGCTATGCGCTTTATGCCGGCGGACCGATAGAACCTGTGATGGTCACCATTCCTGCGGGAAGTTTCGAGATGGGCTCTATGGATTATAACAACGCCCAACCTCTACATAAGGTCGATATGCCAGAATTTAGCATGGGCAAATATGAAGTCACAGTGAACGAGTTTCGTCAGTTTATCCGCGCCACCAGCTACCCGGCATCCCAGGAGTGCCGGCACGAGTTAAACGGCTGGTTCAGACCCGGCTCTAAAGGTAACTGGGAAACCAATGCCTTAAATACCAGTGAATACCAGCCCGTGGTCTGTATTACCTGGCAGGACGCCAACGCCTATGTGAAATGGCTGGCAAAGGAAACCGGCAAACCCTACCGTTTGCCTTCGGAAGCCGAGTGGGAATATGCCGCCAGGGCAGGAACAAAAACCAATTATTATTTTGGCGATGACAGCGATAATACCCTGGTATGCGACTATGAAAATACCGGCGATCTCAGCGGTGAAAATATTTTACAGCGCGACAGCAACACCAGTTATTACAACTGGACCGGGGAAATTGCCGATTGTGCCGATCATTCAGGTTATGCCAGTATCGTTGGTATGTATAAAGCCAACCCTTTCGGCTTGCACGATATGGTGAGCAATATCCGCGAAATGCTGGCAGATTGTTATAGCGGGGATTATTCCAAGGCAAGCAGCGATGGCTCTGCCAACCTCGAAGGCAGCTGTGAAAGCCGTGCTATCCGCGGCAGCAGCTGGCATTGGAGTCACTGGCCATTGGTGCAGCGTAATAGTTTCCCTGAAGACTTTGCCGGCGGGGTGGACGGTTTCCGCCTGGCCCTTGACGGCAAGGCGCCAAAACTGTCAAAAGCCAGCAAGCGATTCTTGGCCAGGCTGACCTTTGCCCAGGAGCAGGAGCAAAAACGCCGCGATATACAACCCAAATTCCCGCAAGCCTTAACCAATGTCACATTGCAGCAAACCGGCGATGCTGTGACCATCAGCTGGGATAAAAGCAAAGAAAGCGATGTCGAGAGTTACCGGGTTTACCGCAATGAAATTGCCGGCGGCATGTTTAAATTACTGGCAAGTAACTTAACGCAAACCAGCTATACCGACAGTAATGTCAGTCCCTATAAATACGACTATACGGTAGTAGCGGTGAGATACCATAAGCAAGGCCATTATAGCGAGCCGGTTTCTACCAAGGCTGGCTGGGTCAATGTGCCCGGCAGGGTTGAGGCGCAATGGGCATCAGATTACAGCGGCAGCGAGCTCACACAGACTTCAGATATTGACGGCGGCTATAACTTCACCGGGGTTGGCGGCATTTCAGATAATGCCAGCCTTAAATATCAGGTTGAAGTGGCAAAAGCCGGGCTTTATCAACTCGAATATCGTGTTGCTTCACCGCGTGATACCAAAGGTTTCGAGCTCTATGCCAATGATGAAAAAGCCGGGGTAAACCAGGTGGTGAAAACCGGTGGCTATCATGAGTGGCAAACCCAACAGGGGAAAGCGGTTTATCTTAAAAAAGGTAAAAACACGGTCACGGTAAAATCCCTTGATAATAACTGGAAGTTAAACTGGTTAACCCTTAAACAGGGTTAACACTGCAGGGATCAAGTGCAGCAAAAAGGCAGGGGGATCCTGCCTTTTTGTTGCCAACTACACCTTATGCTCCTTATAACTTAAGGGCAAGTAACTTGTTTTTATTGGCACGCCGCCAATACAGCGGGGCATTTTCATTAATGTATTGCGAATAAAAGTCATAGTTTACCTGGCTGTCGGGGGTAGAGCACAATAACAGGGCGACATCTAAACTCAGCGACCGCTCTCCTGCCAGGTGAGCTTGCTCGAAGGTACGCTGGGCATGGCTGACAAACAGCGCGGTTTGCTGCCGGGCTTGTGCCAACAGGGTTTTCAGGTAAGAGCGGTGGGCATTATCGCTTGTCAGGCTGTCAACCAAACCCCGGGCCTCGCTCAGGCGGTTCTGGTCGATATAATATTTCATCAGCTGCTCGCGGCTTGACTGCGCCACCCAGTGATCCGGGGTTAACGCGGTAAATTCGAGCACTTGTTTTAAATGCGGCTCTTTATCAGCTCGCTTTTTAGCGAAAATCGCGTAATGAAACGGTACTTTGGCAAAATGATATACCGGCAGCTGATACGCTTTCATCTTATTTTCAGCCTGTTGCAGGTACAGGTACTTGTCGTTTTCCTGGTGATGTTTATGGGCCATTACCGACAGGTAGGTTAGGGCATCCAGCTCCCGTGCTTTATCCCCGGCATCAAAAGCCAGCTTTGCCGCCTTGAGTAAATTGGATTTAATGGCAGGGTAATCCTCTTGTTGATGGTCAAGCCAGGAATGTGCATGCCAGGCATCCGCCTGGCGTTTTAAATCGCCGATGTGCTCAAACTGCTCAATTGCTAAAGCAAGCTTATGCGCGCTTAACTCAAATAATTCCTTGCTGGTTAAAATTCTGCTTTGCTGCAGGTAAGCATTGCCGGTTTGCTGGGCATAGTTTTGGCTAAGAGCAATACTGGCCAGCTTATCTGCCATCACCATGGCTTTTTCAAGTTCGCCGGTTTCGATATAAGTGGTGATCAAATTGCCAAGAACAATGAGATCCTCAGGCGCCTGCTGGTGGGCAATCAGCAAATTAGCCTGCTTAAGCTCGGGGGCCTGGGCACTGCTGAGCAATTCATAGATAAAAGGCTGCTGTAAATGCTGTTGCATTTGTTTTATTGCCTCATCTTTTGACAAAGCAGTGATTTGTCCCTGCCACTGGCCATAAGGGCCTTTTAATAAGAAATCCAGATGTGTCTGCCCGTCGTAAATGCGGCTGTGGCCGGTTAACACAAACGGGTGTTCATCTGTCAGGTTTGGGTATTCAAGCTCGGCTGAGGCTTCAAAATAGGCCGTATCCAGATGCGTTAATGGTGTGAAATCAAAATGGTCATCATCCTTTAGGGTGATGCTGTTGTCCCGGTTGTCGGTGATCGGGATATAAGCCATTTTTATGACCGGCTCAGTCTTTGGCAATACCGGCTCATTTTGCCAGTTCATTAGTGCAACCATTAGTAAAACAATGCCTGCCAGCACCGCATACGGCCAATAAGCCCGCTTTTTCTCCGGTGCAGAAAGGACGGCTTGTTGCCCTGTTTCGTCAGGGCTATTAGCAGGCTTAACAGCCGATAAAAGCATTTGCGTTTCAAACTGCCATTGATAACCCCGTTTGGGGAAGGTCTTAATAGCCTGATTGCCAAAAAGGTTTCTTAAGTGGCTGATGTTTTGAAAAACGGCCTGCTCCGACACCACTTTATCTTGCCAGACCCGGGATAAGATTTCTTCTTTGCTCAGAACATTGTCTTTTTGTTCAAGCAAGAGGGCCAGTACTTTGGCTTCGTTGTGGCGAATATCGATTGTTTCGCCATTTTTTGTCAATACCAGACTGGTACTGTTAAATTCAAAATCGGTAAATTGATAACGCATTGTTTTTATTATGTGGACTTGGCTGTTTGATCATTTGCTTCATCATCATAACTGATCAGCGCTAAAAGCTGCATTGATTTATCGACGAAGCGACTGATTAGCGGGATGTAAAGCGTAGTGATATCCGATGCTAATTGATATGGTATTTAACAGAAACGGCAATGACCTGGCAGCGATGACAACCTGGCATCAGTTGGTATCGGCGATAAAACCAGTCACTGCCTTTTAATCGCACAACTTTTACTTACCAAGAGCTGCGTATAGCTGCGTAAAATAATAATTGGATATATTGATGAATGCATTTGTAAAAACTTTTTTGGCCAGCCCGCTGATGGCAACAATCGGCCTGTGTTTAATGACTCATGTTTCTCATGCTCACGGACTGGCAAACACACACGCAGCCGCTCCTGAGCCGGTTATGGCTAAAACACCAAGCTATTGCTGGCAAGATCCCAAATTCCAGGCCATTGAATTAAAAGCGGGTAAAGGCGCTTTTACCATCTATCACTATGCACAAGATAAACAGCTGGCAACGGAAATTGCCGATTCGGCCTTAGCATTAGATAGTGAATTACAAAACTTCTTTGAGCTGGACCGCCAGTCTGCCTTTCGCCTGTACGTAGCAACCGACCGCGCCCATTGGGAACGCCTTGCCGGTACCAACCTTGACTGGGAAAAAGCCTGGTATGTGGTGGGGTCTATGCTGACCGCCAACGACCAGGTGGTGATCAACCCGGATAAATGGGACAAGCGCTCTCACGACTTTGTGGTACTGCGCGAGCTGGTAAAACATGAACTGGCGCATTCTTATGCCTATGCCCTGCGGGGAGAGTTTGACAGTGAACAATGCCTGCTAAAAAGCGACGATGAACTGGCACAGGAACAAGAAAAAAGCATGTCGCCTTATTGGATTGAAGAAGGCCTGGCCACGGTTGTTGCCGGGCAGATGCTCACCTGGAAAGATCGCCTGGTGAAGTCTTTAAAAGAAAATGCCGGCTTTGCCCATGCCATGGATCCCAAGCGCCCTAATTACTCCCGTGCCGGGGCGGCCACTTTATTTTTATTGGAAACCTACGGCAAGAGTTCCTATTTTGAAGCGCTGAAATTGGTAACAAACGGCTGCCGGGATGATCAGGCAAAGTGTAATGCTAAGTTTTTAGGGCACTTTAACAAAGATAATCATCAACTGGAGCGTCAGTGGCTGGATTATATCAATAAAAAATGGCCCGAGTATAAAGAAGATAGAACCGCTAAACAGGCGGGCTGATATTGCCGATAACTAGTTGTAAAGTTGCCTGCTAAAAGTTTAAGGCTTTATTATTCCAAGGAAAATTATGTTTATCGGTGAAGTTTCAAAGAATACCGGATTATCCATTAAAGCCATCAGGCTGTATGAAGAAAAAGGCCTGATCCCTGCGCCTAAACGCCGCGGGCGCTATCGTGTATATGCAGCGAGCGATGTTGAAGTACTCCGTTTAATTTTTGAGGCGAAAAGGCTCGGTGTTACCTTGGCCAGACTTAAAAATGTGATTGTTTACCGCCAGGGAGAAGTTGACTGGCAGCACATCAATCACTTCCTCAAAAGGGTCAAAGTTGAGCTTGAAGTGCAACTGACGACAATTGCGGGCAATATCCGCCAAGTTGAAAAATGTATCGCCTCAATAGATTCCTGCCCGGTTATTGCTGACGATAACACTTGACTCTGCCCTTAAGGGCAGAGGGTAAACTCTTGCTCGTTTATTTACCCTGATCCTAAGTAACGAGAAAGAGCAGATGAAAAATATTTTATTATTAAACGCTAATCCTAAAGCCGTGAGTTTTTGCCGGGCACTGGCCGACAGTTATGAGATTGAAGCCCGCGAGCAGGCCAATATTCACCGCTTTGACCTTGCGAAGATGGATTTTAATCAAAATTTGGAAACCGGTTATGATAAGGCGCAGCAGCTGGAAAAATGTTTAGCTGATTTTCAACAGGCTATTTTATCGGCGGATCATATCGTGATGATATCACCTGTTTGGTGGGGAGGTTTACCCGCTAAGTTCAAAGGCTTGATTGACCGGGTTTTCCTGCCGGGTTTTGCGTTTAAATATGAAGGGGATGATCCTGAGCCGATACAGCTGTTAAAGGGAAAAACCTCAAGGCTGATTTTTACTATGGATGCCCCTGAATATTTTCTGTCCGAGCAGGCACTGCCGGTATTAGAGCAGCTTGACAGGTTTACCCTGCAATTTTGCGGTGTGGCCAAGGCCCAGGTGAACTTATTCGGCCCTATGATATTCGCCGACGACCAGCAAAGAAATCACTGGCTGCAAACGGTAAAGTCCCTTGGCACTGTTGGCGGCTAGTTTTGTGGCGAGTATTTCATCATTTTTCGCCAGCCTGTGTTATATATAAATGCTTTTATATGATTGAATACTCCCATATTCAGCCACAGAGCAATAAACAGTTTCTTATCTGACATAAATTCGGGCAATACCAATAAAAAAGGAGAAAGCCAAATGCTGGAAATCCGGCCTAACTGTGAATACTGCGATAAAGATTTGCCGCCGGATGCCGACGATGCCATGATTTGTACTTATGAGTGTACTTTTTGTCAGCAGTGCGTAGCAGAGATCCTCGAAAATGTCTGTCCCAATTGTGGCGGTGGTTTCACCCCCAGGCCGATAAGGCCTAAAACAGCCCGCAGAAAAGGAGTGAGTCTGGCTTATCAGCAAGCGGCAACGAAAAGGGTCCATACAAAATTTGGCCTGGACGAGATTAAAGCCTTTTCAGCATTGGCAAAAACGATTGATCCGAAAGCGCGTTAACCTAGGCTCCTTTAGGCTCATAGATTGCACTCAAGGGCAAAAACCGACATTGACAGGTTATGACTTATTGCAGCAACTTTCACCTTCTTGAATAGGCGGGCATTTAACCGTGCCATAAGAGCAATAAACGCAACAATCACCTTTAAGCGGCTTGAGCAGTGTTTTACACCCCTTACATTCGTAATACCACTGGCAAGCATTAGTTGGCATGGTCTCAACTTTGCTAAATCCGCATTCTGGACAAGTGATTTTGGATTCTAGCTCTACAGCTTGCATACAGGCTCCCTAACAGGCTTTACAATATCTGTAATAGACATCACCACCATCAAAGTGATGCTAAAATAAAATAGGTATGTGCTCCACTCGTATTGCCACAAAGGGTAAAGTGTCAACAGTACCGCTATAGGGCCAATCACACTTAGTATGCCTCTAATTAAATTTTTATATTGATACCAGTTATACAAATTAACCAGCAATGCGAGGGAAGCAAACAAAGGCAATACAGTGTTTACGGCTATTCCTTCAAAATGAGAGAGGAAACCAAGTCCTAAAGCAGAGGCCAGAGAACCCAGAGCAGGAAAACAAGCGGTGCAGCTTAGCGCCGCTAACCACACTCCTCCAGAGCCAACTTTATCCAAAAGTTTGTTAATCATAGCTAAATACCTGAATCTTTTTCAGGTAGTTTAAACTCCGTATATTGGTACGGAGTCAATGACTATTTTAATGCATTGATAATGGGACAGGTATTAGGGTCTTGATTTGATTTACAGGAGTCAGTCATTTCCTGAATCACTTTTTCCAACCTCCGCAGGTCGTTAATTTTATTGCGAATAAGCTGGAGTTTTTGCAATCCCATTAACTCAACATCAGCACAGTTCCCGCTAAGCGACATAAGAGACAAAATTTCATTAAGTGTAAACCCCAAGGCTTTAGCTTTTAGAATGAATTTAAGCTGATGTTCAATAGCATTACTATAGAGACGATAACCATTTTCTGGCTTCAAAGGCTGTTCAATCAGTCCCTTACGTTCATAAAAGCGAATTGTCTCAACATTAATATCTAACTCTTTAGCTAGTTTTCCGATGGTTTTCATTAACTGACCTAATTCAAACAACAAGTGCCATTATATCATTATTCGACTCTACCAGAATGCCTGCGCCTCGCTCGTAGCAGCCAATATCAATGACAAGCAACAAATATCAGCTAAGGCACGGAACGGCCCTGAATGAATATGATACCAAATTATCGGTTCAAGGAATTTTTTCAGCATTTACTAAAGAGCAATGAATGCCACAAAGCCGACCCTTTAGTGATATCAAGGCACTTATTCTGTAGGGCTGTTTTGTTCCTCTAAGCTGACATTCGCGCTACCTTATTTTCTGTTAAATATGCAGCTTCTTTCCATGGGAGTAGAAGCCTAATTGTTCAAGCTACAATATTTCAGCAAAACCGCATGTAAACTTTTGTAAAATTTCACGCTTCGCATTTTTACATAACCTGCCTGTTTTAACGTTAAACGAAAACCTATATTAGCCCTAATTAAGACTGTCTGGTTGATAAGCGCTAGCCATCCTGTGCCTCTTGGTCCAACAATATTTTTACGCCAAACTGACCATTTTTTATTTGGCACGGATGATCTAACCTAAATAACAATAAGGAATTACCGATGAAAGTTAACCTAACACGTTATTCACGCACCTTTGCATTTGCTTGCATGACATTATTCACCATCACGATACCAACAGCATTAGCCGAAGAGGCAGAAGAGTTTGTCGCTAAGCTCAAAACACACTATCAAAAAACACTGTCAATTAAAGCCTTCGCACTGAATCAGCACTTCACAAACAAACAATATAGAGACCTTAATTATTGGGACTATAAAACACCAAACGTATACATGTCGGTAAGATCGGCTGAGGTGGATCTGGCAAGAAAGCATTTTTACGATAACGATGTCCTTTATTATGCAGGTGGGCGGCTATACGACAGAGTTAAAATGCAGAATGATACACAAAGCTTTTTTTATGAAAGAAGTGCCACGATCATAGGGAAAGCTAGTCTCAGCAGAGGCATGGATTACTTTGATATGTTTAAAAACCATATTGTCATGAATTTCGACTTTCTGGCAGTAAGGCCTCTCTTTGAAGAAGCCAATATTGAGGAAAATATGACACTTCACCAGGACAGCATATCGGGAAACACAACGCTCACCCATAAAATTTCTGACGATAATGTTATCGATTATAAATTTAGTCACAATCCATTGCAGCTCGTGTCGATCAACAAGGGGGGCCAAAGTGGCGTTTTTGTCTATAGTGACTATCAAACGACTAGAGGTTTAACCTATGCCAGAACCATACACAAATATTTTGAAGGAACAACAGAACCAACCTATATAACCTTCAATGATCACTTTGAAATCATTGATAGAGTGGACCCTGGCAAACTTCAAGTTCCAGAAGGATATGACTCCAAAATCCCTAAATGGGACGGGGTTTTAGTGTCAAAAGAAATTGCACAAGACCTATATCTTGTGACCGATGCTTCAGCCTATCAAAATAGCTTGTTTAAAGTAAATGGTGATAAAATTGCGGTATATGGTGCAACTGAAGATTCCGATTTAGCAGAAAAAACTATCAAGCTTATTCTTGACCTGTTTCCAAATAAGAAAATCACCTCAGTTTATGTTACCCATCCTCACGGAGATCAAATTGATGGTCTCAAAGTCTTTGTGGATCAGGGTATTGAGATACTTGCCGATGAATATAGTATTTCTGCCATCAAGGCCTACCCGCGCTTTGCTGACGATATCGCCAGATTCAAGTTTCAAACAATTGAACATGAGCAAATTATTGATGGTGCACATTTTTATGTATTGGAAAATATGCACTCAAAAAGACAAAGCTTTGCATATTTCAAAGACAGCGGGATTATTTTTCAAGCAGACTTTCTTCACATTCCTTACGATAATAGCATTGCTAAGGTAGTACCAAGTTACACAAAAACCTTTATTGATTTTGTCCGAAGTAAGCAACTTAAGGTCAAGCGAATTGTTGCTTTCAACCGAAATAACAATATCTCTGTTGAAGTCATGAATAAAACCTATGATGTCAATATGTGATAGTTGAAGTAGATGATGCTTTAGCACTTTCACCAGCTACAGATATATGACCAGCGCAAATAATTAGCAAGCATGGACGCTTTCAAGACATTAGCTGCAATCAATGTGGCATACGCACTTCGCTCATTTTAGGAGCCAACAGCAAATAATGTAGGATAAATATTGAGGGATTGATCCCAATATTTATCACCTCAGTCTACATTTAAAAAAAACGCTGCCTGAACATTCACATTTTGCATGATCAACTTAATTGGCAACACCACCGTCGCTGATGTTCCAGCCATAGGTAGCCGTGAGAACATCTCTGGCGCTTTGTGCTGAATTTGAATATTGACTATTGCCGGCGTGAAAAGCAATATTGTGCTGCAAAGGAAAGTTAAGCCAACCTGTCAGTAATGCGTCATAATTCTCGGTTGAAAGTGTTACTCCCTCAAACATCCAGAACAGATTCGTGGCATTTGATACATCCCAACTGCTTAGATCCTGGTTGAAGTTACTGGCATTCCTGAACATGCTGTGCATAGACATGACATTGGATACATCCCAGTTGCTTAGATCCTGATTAAAGGCCTTGGCCTCAAAGAACATAGCGCCCATTTCCGTGACATTCGATACATCCCAGTTGCTTAGATCCTGATTAAAGACCTTGGCCTGAGAGAACATATGGCCCATATTCGTGACCTTAGATACATCCCAGCTGTTTAGGTCTTGATTGAAGGCCTCAGCAAAAGAAAACATGCCGTTCATATCGGTAACATTCGATACATCCCAGCTGTTTAGGTCTTGATTGAAGGCCCCGGCAAGAAAGAACATGTCGCTCATGTCGGTAACATTCGATACATCCCAGCTGCTTAGTGCCTGATTAAAGACCTTGGCCTCAAAGAACATAGCACTCATATTCGTGACATTAGAAACATCCCAGCTGCTTAGGTCCTGATTAAATATTTCAGCCCCCTCAAACATAGAGCTCATGTTACTCACATTTGACAAATCAGGTTTATCCGTTGCATTACCGACCAGGGATTTACAGCCTGCAAAAGCACGATGCATTGACCGCCACTGAATATCGCCCCATTGCTCGATTGAACGTAGCTTGTTGTGGTCACTGCTATAAAGGTTATAGTATTCGTCAATAGGTGCTTCAAAATAAAGTTGAGGGAAACTACCGTTTATTGTCACGGTATAGGTACCTTGTGCAGCGTAAGTGTGTACGATATCACCGGTAACATGTTCATCAACGGTGCCGTCACCCCAGTCGACCTGATAGTCATATCCCGTGCCATCAGTATCTATCATAATTTGATTATCGTCTGAAAAGGCTTTACCGTTGACATTGGTTTCCCATGTGGTGATAAAAGGTCTGGGAGCTGCGACAATAACATCACGGGTTATACTCGCGCTATTGCCGGCAGTGTCTTTTGCGGTATAGGTAAGGGTGTAATTACCTAAAGTACTGGTATCAATAGCGCCTGAAATGGCAACCTCAACAACGCCATCTTCATTATCGTTAGCACTTGCCCCTGGCTCACTATAACTTCTTCCCAGAGGCAAGGTTATTGTGCTGTCACCATGAAGGGTAATAACCGGCGGGGTTGTATCTAATCCTGTATTCCCGGAATTTCCGCTGCCTCCACAGGCGGTTAAAAGCAATAGTGTACTGCTAAACAATATCCTTGATGTTTTTTGTAGTATCCACATAGCTATATTCCTTTCCTAAAGTGACTTCTGGATCTGCTTATTTTTAAGTTATTGATTTTAAGAAACATGTAGAGTTAGTTATTATACCTAAGCTCCCATAGGCTAAGCCGGTAAATAGCCGTCTGCGTTATTGAATGCTCAAATAAAAACGATTCGTCAAATTTTATACCTTTTCCCTGGTTGGCAAAAGTATCAAAAGTACGGGATATTCACAAACGAATATCCCTAAACTTTGACATGAAGCAATAAATAAGCTTTTAAAATCATTAGGAAATATATGAAGGAGTTTCTACTGCTAATGTCTGCAATGCGCACGGAACTGCCCTTAATAAATATTAAGGGCAGTCTTAAAATCTTCAAATTTTGAAACACCATTGCCAGTAAAAATAACCGTGACACAAAGGTAGTTCAGTTTTTCACATTTACCAAGGTTTGGGTGTCCATGCTTGCACATGCTTTTGCAAAATTTTTCATATTGTTTGGTTGAATTTCACCGCGACTCGCGAACTGAAATCTAACTGGGTCAGCGTAAAGTCAAAACAGATAATCCTATTGGCTTGCTGACCCCTGAGTTTTACTATTATTTCGACTCCCTTGCGTCCAGGTTACAATATCCGTGAAGTAACGTAAGCGCACTCTTATAGTTACCCTCATTAAGGAAGTCCAGTTCCCAGAAATCTTTCATTTGGTTTTTCACTATGTCGTCTGCATTTTTTGCATGTAGTGATACTGCACTTTTAACGTAATCTATATCATGTTCGTGTTTTTTATAAGCTCTGGAGAATGCAAATTCCAATAGCTCTTCTCTGTCTCCAGACTCCCCTAGTTGCATAGCTTGGCCGATATCTCTAATTGCCATACGTTGATCAAAAGTCAAATCCTTATGGATTTGAGTCGTTGTTTTTAATCCTTTAAAATTCTCGTCGTTAGGGCTAATTTCCTCGTTTTGAGCAGCCAGTCTTTCACTATTAGGACGACAGATAAAAAATTGTTTTGGTGGTGTAATCTCGTCCACTGATGTAATTTGTACGTCCCGCTTAGCAACCCCTTTAGCATTAGATTGAACTTGTAACAACCCATCTTCTTTAACAAGGTAGCTAATTACATGTGAACCAGTTGAATCGTATATTATATCCCCTGGTTTGACGTGTTCTTTCAGTATCTTATCCCAATTAGCTTTATCTGTTGCTGTTTGGTCTATTTTTTCTTGAGTCGTTAGCTTCTTGAGATCTGCTTTTGAGGGGGTCATGTCGTAGACTGGTGATACATCGTAGCCACTCTCTTTTGCGAATGCGAAAGCAAAACCACGGGCATCGTGCGCCCCTCCCTTGTTAGCTTGTTTACCATCAGTTCGGATTTCCGACAGCCACTCCCTCACCCCTTGCTGTGCTTCTCCGTGATTCATACTCTCATTGATGAAGCCGCACATTGCTGCCGTTGCAGCATTCCAGCAGATGATCTGACCGTGATCCTTTATTCCAAAAGGATTGGTACCCACAGAATTTGGTATAAATCTCTCATGGTTGCTAGTCATTACTCTAGCCGGATTCATTAATGTTTCAAAGCGTGCCACTAAGCGCTCAGCACCATCATGTTTTTTATGTGTCAAATGATCGATCCCAAGGTCAAAACCAAAATTTCTGACCTGGTGCTGTATAGTATCTTGTATTTTTTCCATTCTGGAGTGCATCTGACTATACATTTCTTTCATTGCTGCAGCCCTTTCAGACTTTGGTATTGTCAATAAACTTGTATCTTTGGACGGCATAGTTCTCAATGACTCATCCACCATAGCGACCGTTCGAGGAGAGTTATGTAAACTCTCCAACCCACTCGCTTTTACATAATTATTTATCTCCGCATGTGTATGCAGTTTACTGCCATGTGCAAGGTGATGAGCACGCATTTCCTTCCTTGTCCCACTGAAGTTATCATCGCTTTCCTCGAACACAAGACCATGTTGTTGTTGCAACTTTTCCGCTTCTGACAAGCTATCACTCGAATTAGGCAGTACAGGAGCAGATAGCGAAATATGTAACGCCTTTGATTCGTTCTTACCTAATAACGGCGGTGGCAAAGTCAAAGGGGAAGGGCTAAGTAAAGAGTCAGCATCCTTATTTTGTGTGGGTAGGGGAGCTGGGACTAAAGTATTCCCACTCTTATTAATTGGCATTGGAGCCATTGGCATTGGCATTGGAGCCATTGACATTGGCATTGGAGCCTTTGACATTGGCATTGGAGCTAGTGGAGCTTTTGAATCACACATATTTTTACCTTTTTATCGAATTTTAGTTACCCTTAAGTGGGCTCTTGTAAGCAAATAGCCTTTGTAGCAATTTAGATAAACCTAAACTCGCATCATCAAGGCATCTTCCGGTGCTGATTGCATCGCCGGTGCTGTACTGTTCTGACCTAATTCAATAAATTGCACTTGAAATTTTTTTGTTAGCTCAATCAGATTGCTTAAAATATTAACAAATTCCTGATAATTACAATGTTGGTACTCCAATCTATAGCAAAGGTTTAACCTATTATTGACCTGATCCAAGGCAATAGTTGCTCCACGCGTTTTCTCTTGATATGAGTTAAGGCTTAAAGCCAATTCAAACACAGCATCACGTTGGGCATCATTTAATTCTATAAGAAAACAGTTAATATAAAATCGGTCGGCATTTTCAGGGCCAAGAATAGCCACTTCCACGTTATTTTCTGACACCATAAAGCAATTGCCTTCATCATTGAGTTGAAAGTCGCCTAAGTCTTTAAGCCAGTGGCTAAGCTGTTCTACATTATTTTCCATACTATTTTCCGATTTGTTCCGCTAGATTGTTTGCACAGTAAGTAACGAGCAATGGAAAGTAGTTGCAAAATTTTTCAAATTATTTATACGCAAGCTGCCTGGATACATATAGCTGACAACTTATTTAATCATTATGCTTATTACCTATTGATTAAAAAGAGTTTTTATTTTTCAAGTGAGGTTTAGGAGAGATTAAGACAATTCAATATGAAGCAAAGAGCAGAGCAAAGCAAAGCAAAGCAAAGCAAAGCAGGACAGCCAAAAACTGAATAAGCAGCCAGAGCCCCCATGTTCAACTTAGAAGTGCACCACCTATAATTTATTTCAGTTAAATTTGAGGTGCTTTATGGGACAAAAATATTCAATGTTTGGGTGTCCTGACTTGGTTAATTTGCACTTGTTAAATTTTGGCGCCAAATTAAAGGTAGTACTCTTAACCATGGTTTTCTTTTTTCTCTCAGACATAAAGTATGAGATTGCTTTATCTATATCACTGCCAAACTCAACTTCTTCTGAAACAGCACCATCTGAGCTTACGTGACCGGCGAAATAGTTATTTCCCTCTGTAGAACGGACATAGATAGAACCTTCCGATTCAATTGAAATTCCCTGTGCCTGCTCTAATACAGATTTTATTGACTCTTCAAAACTGAGCATTGCTCTACCTATTGGATGAATTTAACGCCTTAATCAGCCGACGCTTTAGCGGTCGGCTGAATTAACTTGTTATGTTCCGGGTTTATTGGATCTATTCGCAAAATATTAATATCTCGGCCAAGGTGTTTTAGATCAAGCTCATTCCTCACGAAGTTCCTGATTTCAACCACTAGTTCAGTAAAATTTGAGTTGTTGTTCTCGGCCATCTCCTTCGTAAACTTCCTTGAAAGTTCAACCTGGCTTGGAGTCCCAAACATTTCGAGAAGAAAAACAGCACGTTCTACCTGCTCATAATTTGGTAAGATTGTCCTGTTTCTTCCTGCAACCATAAGAGCTTCATAGGCTTCTAGCAAATACTGAATTCTTATTTCTCTTTGTTTGTTTTTAATATCACGCTGTGAAGTGAGCTTATGTGCTACCACCCATCCGATTACAACAAAGATAATGGTTATTGTTACAGGTATTAAAGTTTCCCACTTCACAAATCACTCCTTGAAGGAACATAACGCCCGCATAAGCGGCACAATACGCATGGCTATACTTTTGCGAGGAACGAGCACAGGCCATGCTTTTTGTGTCCGTTCTTGATGCGATTGTTATGTGCTATTTAACTCATACTATCGATGATTTTTTGGGCACATTGCTCTGTAGAGTTTATATGGGTATTGATAATCATATCGTATAAGACTTCATTATGAACACTTTCATACTGTGATTTAGCTAACCCAAGTTTACGGTCACCTCGAGCTAATTCTCGTTTTTCCAACTCAACTAAGGGGCATTCTACTTTTATGACTTTCAGGTTAAAAAGTTCAAGTTCATTCGTTAATTCCAAGTATGTCTTCTGACCACAAAAAACTATATCTACAATTACATTGTGGCCAGTTTCGGCTAATGCTTTAACAGATTTTGCTAAAGCAAGTTTCATATTTGGAAAATTCTTAGATCCTGCAGAAACCCCGTAAGGTGTCATGTCCCAAAATGCATCTAAAGAGCAAAGTAAATAAACTTCAGAGAGCTTTGATTGGAGCTGTCTAGCCAATGTTGTTTTTCCTGAGCTAGAAGCACCATTCAGTACAATTACATTTCCTTTCATTATTATAAAAACCTGATGGAGACTCAATATGCAAATAACGTTTTTGTAACGGGCCGGAAAAAGCGCAGCTTTTGGAGGTCCAGTCCGAAGGGCGATCGTTGACAAACTTGTTAGGTAACAACTACATCTTAACTCTGAATTCAATTCTGGAGGGACTCTCAATTGCACCTCCCCACATACCACCATGCCCAAATTTCAAGCCATTATAAGTACCTTGAACCAGAACGTGTTTGCCTTCTAAACTGGAATACTTATCTATATCGTCGGTTTGGATCCAGACTTTATGATCTCCAGATTTTACACCCGTTCCTTCAAAATGCATGGAAAGCTCTCCGTGAACCATTACTTTCTTCCCATGATACCTTTCAGGTGTGATAACCAACTGGGCTATGGTAACACTACAAACCTCTTCTGTTTCACCTTGATATTGAGGAAAGCATTTTGTTCCCATCCTCCCATCTTTAGTACGCGGGATTTCTTCAGAAAATACTGTTGTAGCAATCAACGACAATGATAAAAAAGCTAAAAATGTATGCATACTTTCCTTTTTACTATCGTGGTAGAGCGACCTGTTACCAGGCCGACCCCACACAGATCCGGACGTGCGGAACTACCGCATCCGGCTCTTCAGTTATATATTCACTCGTGTAAAACACGACCCTAGTACCAATCGACAATAACATTTCGACTACTGACTTTTGGTGACTCAATTTGAAAATATTCTAACATCTTCTTGAAACTGCTCCAATTATAACTTCTTCTGCCGCTACGCCTGTTTAGCCATTTATATAAGCTATGCAGCACATAATTATATAAGCGTGACAAGCTACGACTGTTATCCGGTAAACCAAAGTAATTTCTAAACCCCGTTAATTTACGTTTTAGTTGCGGTAGCCATTCCCTCAATTTGATTGAACGTTTGGCTTTGATCCATTGGTAATATTCGCTCATCATCGCTTTCTGCTTCTTCGGAGCCGTGCGCCTTCTGAGCCTTCGTTTACCCTTGACATCAATCCCCCAATAAAATTCAAACCCAAGAAAAACAAAGTGGCGACTCTTACCAGGTTTAAATCGACTGAATGTCATCAGTGAGGTTTTCTCCGGTGCGATATCTAGATTGAATTTCTTTAGTCGTTTCGCAAGCACCCCATAAAAGCGCTCAGCATCATGAGCAAATTGGAAGGCACAGACAAAATCATCCGCATAACGGATCATCATGGCTCTTCCCCGCATCCTCGGTTTTACTTTCTTCTCAAACCACAAATCCAAAGCATAATGCAGATAAATGTTCGCCAGTACAGGGCTGATAATACCTCCCTGCGGGCTACCGCTTGCAGGCTTTTCAAAGACCCCTTCCGGTGATTTTATCCGGGCTTTTAACCATTGGCTGATTAGCTTCAGTAAGGCTTTATCATCAATCCGTTGTTTGAGCATACGCAGCAACCAACCATGATCGAGATTGTCGAAGAAGCCTTTAATGTCCGCCTCGACAACATAACCATAACCTTTGAATTGAAGATTCAACGACAGGCTATGTACTGCCTGATGTGCACTTTTATTTGGTCGATAACCATAACTGTTCACCAGGAAGTCTTGCTCCCAAATACTTTGCAGTATTTGGCTGACACTCTGTTGCACCAGTTTATCATCTACCGTTGGCAGGCCTAATGGCCGTTGTTTGCCGTTAGACTTGGGAATAAAGATACGCTTAATGTCATTGGCTCGATAACATTTCTGCTTGAGCTGCTCACTTAAGCGCTTAATATTTTCTGGCAAGCTTTGCTGATAGTCATTAATGGTTACCCCATCAATACCTGGCGCAGCTTGTTTGTTGAGCTGACCCCAGCTTTGATACAGGCGGTCGCTACTTAGTAATCCGTATAAGTTTTGAAACCTGTGCTTGGGGTGGGTATATGCTTTAAATGCGATGATATTAAGTTCGGTTGTCATAGTGATCCCGGCCCTACTTTGTCCGGCCTATGTTTCTGCTTAATACCTGGTATAACTGTCAGCTCCTTCGCCATGTACAAGGCTTTCCCTTGCTCAGACTACTACGGGCTGATCTGACTTCCAAAGGGTCATCGTTCGTCTGACGGTTAGCTAGACTTTCCTACCACATCCTTATGGAACACCTTTGGATCTCTCAAGTTCCTGATACATCTCTTCATACATGCCATGGCTTGATAACCCCGCTGACTCGCCGTAGCCTCACCTTTCGTTTGCTATGAATAACGGCTACTTTGCATGGACTTCGGTGGCGTTACAAACCTCGTCAGTCAGATGGTAATTCTCGGAGCGATACCAGCACTTCAGGGCCACGATAGCCCCTATGGCCTATATGATTCTCTGTGTACGCTTCACCTGTATTGTTCGTTTCAGTGAAACTCCGCCACAGGCGCAACACTCGATACTGGTGGCTGGTTAAGCCTTACCAGACAGGGACTTACACCCTGCAAGATGCATCAAGCTTTGCTTGACGCACTAACGCCCTAAACACCGGGCGATTTGTAGTTGCGAAGCAACGGAAAATAGCTCCGAGTGATTTTGCTTGTTATGTGTTACTTGATTGGCCACTTTTTTCTCTTAACGATTTATATGCTAAAAGTAACAACATAGGTAATGCTGTGAAATCAATGAAAAGTATTAACCAAAGATACTGCTTAATTTCAGATTCACCGATAGTAAAGCTGCCCAATAACACAAATACTAAAGCAACAATAGGTACTGCCGATGGGCCTCCCTTTCGAATATTACGCCTGATAAACAATACCCAGTTTAGTGCTCCTATCAAGAAGCCCACCAAAACTATAACAATTCCGGCAATTTGCAATTCAATCCCTCATGACACATAACGCTGCAAACACCGGGGCAGCTTGCTGCATCCGGCGTTTTGCCTTGTTAGTGGATGCTGGGTATTTGCACCACACCAACGATTTATAAAATGGTTTGAGGGATAAATGGAAGACGCTATCTGCACCCACCACCACTACACTCCAAACCGTGAATTTTGAATTAAGACATAACCACCAAACCTAATTCACAAACACCGCTATTTTACAACAATTAAGCTTGACTAGTGGTGGCCGACTAACGCCCTAAACACCGGGCGATTTGTAGTTGCGAAGCAACGGAAAATTGCTCCGAGTGATTTTTCTTGTTAGCTTTTACAGCCATTTATACCCTATTATTTTTAACCCCTCACCTGAAAGCTCAACAGGATATTGCCCCAGACAATCAATTACATTACGAATAAACTGCAAGTTATTTCTTTTATTTGCCAGTGGCCGATATTCGTCTGAATTAGGATGACTGTATTCCATAGGTATTAATAGCCATTCTATTTCTCTGTAGGGGCCATAAGGGTAAGGTAAACAGTCACCAAAAGTTTTCTCCAGTAAAACCGGCACTTGTGCGGTATAGATTTCATCACTGTTAACAAACTTCCACTTAAGGCCAAATGCTTTTCCATCGATCTCAGTTAAAAGCTTTCGCCACTTGGCGTTACTCATCAACGCGGACAATGCATCAGATATTTTCTTATCGGTTCGCCTTTGGATTTCGTTTATATCGCTCATACCACTTCAGAAGCTAACGCCCGCAACACCGGGCAATTTGAAGCGCAGCGGAAAATTGCTCCGCGTGATTGCGCTTTGTTAGGTAACGCTTTCCACCAACATTATTTCAGGAGGCTCTGAACTTACTACTCTTAACCATTTGCTTGATGTTGCTACTACGTACATTTTGGATCTTTCACAATGCCAAAATACTTCAGTATCATTTTTTAAATGTGCCAATAGTGATGAATCTTCGATGATTCCAACAACTCCATTATCATCGCATTTTTCTTTTGACATATCATAATCAAACTCTTCACAAACTTGGTGGTAGAAAACATGCTCAAAACTGATCCTATAGCGAGGACTGTTTTCGTCAGTAATTATCTCCCGGCACCCATCCAATACTTTTTCGATTCTATCTTCCGTCTCATCACCTGATTTAGGTTTTGCACGATAAACTTCATCAGCTAGTTTTGCACAGGAAACTTCAATCCATAAAGACTCTTCATTTACGTCATAATGAATTGCCTCTAAAAAAACATAAAAAGAGCCAACTTTGTCTAAAGGTGATTGCATACTTTATTGAGTTACCTAACAGATAATTAGACTCCCTCTTCCTATGCTTACTAGGCAATTGTTTTCAATCTGGTCGGGAGTCGATAATGAGCAACATTACTACAGTTGGTGTTGATTTGGCAAAAAATGTTATCCAAGTCTGTGTATTTTATAGAAATCAGGTGCTTTCTAATACTAAAATGACACCGTTAAAATTTACGGCATGGTTAGCATCCCAGAAAAAATCTGTTGTGGTATTCGAAGCTTGTGGTACATCCAACTATTGGAAAAGAAAGGCGACTAGTTTAGGGCATGATGCACGGCTTATTTCGCCAAAATTAGTAAACTCAGTCAGACAAAACCAAAAAACAGATATAAATGATGCGTTAGCTATCCTTCAAGCATCGATGTTACCTGGCATTAAGTTTGTGTCAGGTAAAAGTATTGAACAGCAACAACTTCAATCAATACTCCGTATGCGTGAGCTGTCTGTTAAACAAAAAACGGCATTGAACAATCAATTATCTGCTTTATTACTTGAGTTCAACATACGAGTTACCCCCAGGAATGGGGGCCTTAAAGGAGCTATATTTGGTGCGTTAGAAGATGCTGAAAATGGTTTTACCATGACATTTCGTCATGCCCTTGAACAAATGTGGCTTCAATATTTAAGCAGTATCGAAGTCATCAATAAGTTTGATGATTGCTTGAGAGACTTATTAGATGAGAATCCCGAGTGTAAAAAGCTAACGAGACTAGAAGGCGTTGGGGTTATCAATGCCATCAATTTATATATTGCATTTAGCACTGATGAACTTGGTGTATTTAAAGATGGAAAAGGCGCTGCGGCATGTATTGGTTTGACACCAATACAGCATTCATCAGGTGGAAAAGCAAAACTTGGCACTATCGGTAAGCATGTAAAAAATAGTATGTTAAGGAGTCAACTGGTAACAGGCGCTTTTACCTATGTACACCAGGTTTCACGTCGAAAAGCCAGGTGCCAAAAAGATATTTGGTTGCAGTCACTTATTGAACGAAGGGGAAAGAAGTGCGCCGCTGTTGCACTGGCAAACAAAACGGTTAGAACTGCATTTTCATTGTTAAGAAATAAAACAGAATATAAAGCTGTTCGATTAAACATGGCAGCTTAAAAGCGTTCCGCACTAAATTGCACTTAAATTAGCTAGAAAAGTCAGTAATATAGTAAGAGTTGTAAAACTCGCCTAACAGATTTGGCTTCTAGTATGCGTAAATATCAAAGAGTCGCGTTAGCTACGCATAGAACTCGTACATAAGCTCGCAATTGCTCTGCATTTTAGTGTTGACACAGAGGGAGTCTACATAAGCTATATTAGCCGGAAAAACCCCGCATTTACGGCAGAAGTATTGTCGACTAAATTATTCTTAAATATTTAAACTTTACCTTTTTACCAACGCATCATCAATAAGTTATGACTTTATGACTTTGTAACTATCCGCTAAAAGACGGGATTATCCCTTATTTTCGGTGGAAATACGGCTATTTAATACAGCTCTCATTTTTCTGATTAAACATGAGAAAAAGTATTAAGCTTTTGTTGATAATTTTCGTTCGCTTAGCGCACGGAAGCGACCTTACAAGCATGTGATGAGCGGTAGCAATAAAGGTAAATTTAAAGCATAGTCTTAACCTGGCATCACTTTACCTCTATGTAACATAGTTGCAGAATTTACTTGTTGTTTTTTAAAGAGAAATATAGACAGCCATCCCACCAAAATTTCTACCAAAAACACCTCGAACACTGTGGATTTATATAGTGTTGTGTACTATACCTTAAAGGTCAAACAACGATTTATCAACAACCAGCGGAGGTGTTTTTTTACCTGTAATGAGTAAGAGTAAATAAAGAGCAATTGCTTAACCGGCAAAGCGCCGGGGAAAATTAAGCGCTACCTCTGAGTGTTGGAGCACTCAGCGGCAGCTAACCACAACAGATACTAATCAACGAGGTATCCACCATGGCTAACCCTAATGATATGCCAGAGTTTCACTCGGTTAAAGCTTACCTAACAGAAAGTTTAACAGAAAATATACCAAGCCCCCAATCCCAGCCAACAACCCATAATGTCAATGCAAGCAATACCGGAAATAACGACTGGGCCAATACTTGTGTGCGGTTAACACTTAAGGGAGGGCGGTATCATGTCTGAATCAGATACCCCTTCAGATCCTGCCGCGCAGGAAGTCACCCCAGAGCAGTGGGCAAGAGATCTGCTCGATCTTTGCGACGACTTCAGCCAATTCAGTCAGGAATGTGCCTTTATCTTTGATGGCCTTGCTGCCGTTGCCCAAGAGCCGGAGTGCATCACACCAGATACCAGTGAAGGTATCAGGCATGTTAATTTTTGGCTTAAATACCAGGTCATAGGTTATCGGGAGAAAATAAACCGGCTGCATAGCGGCTCGGTTATACTTCGTCGTAAAAGCAAGGTGAAATAAGCTTTACACAAAAGAAAACGGGTGGGTTTATTGTGCTCATGGCTGAGCCAGGTTAAAAATTCACCCGGTTTATCCCCTGGCGAGCAGCAGTTGAGCAGCCCAGCATTAATATGGAACATCCTCAAATTGCCCCCCCTCTGATTTACCAAAGTTTGGGTATCCGCACTTGTCCTCTTTGCACTTGTACTGGTTGATGCGATCTTTATTTCGGTTATGATTAGCTTAAACAACAAGGAGAAAACTATGGACAAGCAGTATACCTTGCCCGGTTTCAGGCAAAAAACCTTAACGGCCTTGTGCTTGCTGGTCTTAAGCGCAGTTTTTAATGTCAACAGCCAGGATTTTAGTAACGGCAAATGGCTCGATCTCACCCATGAATTTAACGAGCATTCCATTTACTGGCCCACCGCTGAGCCGTTTAAAAAAACCACGGTTTTTGAAGGACAAACCCCGGGCGGTTTTTTTTATTCCGCCTATAATTTTGCCGCCGCCGAACATGGCGGTACCCACCTGGATTCCCCGGTGCATTTTTATCAGGGGAAGCAAAGTGTCGAGCAAATTGCTTTAGAGCAACTTATCGGCCCGGCGGTGGTCATCGATATCAGCAGTAAAACCGCTCAAAACCGCGACTATCAACTCACCGTTGCCGACATCCGGGCCTGGGAAAGTAAACAGGGCAAGATCCCTTCGGGCAGTATTTTACTGGTTAATACCGGCTTTGCCCGCTACTACGGCGATCAGAAAAAATATATGGGCACTATAAAACGCGGCGAGCAGGGAGTTAAAGAACTGAGCTTTCCCGGTATTCATCCCAAAGCCGCCGAGTTTATTGCCAGCAAACGTAAGATAAAAGCCGTTGGCCTTGACACCCCAAGTCTGGATTATGGCAAATCAACTCAGTTTCAAAGCCATGTCACCCTGTTCAGCCATAATATTCCCGGTTTTGAAAATGTTGCCAACCTTAATGGTTTACCGGCAACCGGTGCTACCGTCATTGCCTTGCCGATGAAAATCAAAGGCGGCAGCGGCGGCCCCTTGCGTATTGTTGCTTTTGTTCCTAACCAGTAATTCCGGGGCTTGGCAGGGTATAAACACTGTTAACTGTCGTATAGTTATCGGCATACTGTCGGTAACTTTTCATAAGTTAGTCGTAAGAAAAAACATCGGCGCCGGGCTAATATGGCGGCCCCATTATTATAGGTTGTAGTTATCAATGAAAATAGATTCAGAGCTGGTTGTTGAGTTAAGAGCAAACAGATCCTGGTCCCAGGAAGAGTTGGGGATCACTTCCGGTTTGAATATCAGAACCATACAGCGAATCGAGAAAGAAGGCACTGTATCACTACAGTCAAAAAAGGCATTAGCCGCTGCATTTGATATTGATATTCACGACCTCGACTATAAGGAATTACCCGCCATGAAGAAATATGAATATCAGTCAGTCGTGTTGAAGTTTGACATCGGTTGGTCAAAAAAAGCCTCCGTTGGTCCGTTTGAGTTTGACCAGGCGCTTAATGAATACGCCAGTGAAGGATGGCGACTGAATAATTTAACCGTGGGCACAACAGTACATGGCGGCTCTGGCCAGGCGATTGCTGTGCTGGAACGGGAAATTATCGAATGATCTCCTTGTCAGAAGGAAATAAAGCTCACCGTTAAAAACATCCGGCTTGATAACTTTGCTCAAGCCGGATGTAAATCATCAATAATATTGGAGTGTCGATGATGCTTATCGCAAATACCCCCAAACCGCCTTATTATGCGGTTATTTTTACCAGCCTGCGTACCCCGGATGATTCAGGATACGGGGAAATGGCGGAAAAAATGCTGCAACTGGCCGCGCAGCAATCCGGGTTTCTTGGCGTTGAGTCTGCCCGGGAAGATGTCGGCATCACCGTATCTTATTGGTCAGATCTAGAGTCGATAAAAAAATGGAAAGCCAATGGCGAACATCTTGAGGCGCAAAAACAGGGTCGTGAAAACTGGTATGCCGCATTTAAAGTTCGGATCGCTAAGGTCGAACGAGACTATGGCATTTAGTCCTTGATACTCTGTTATCTGGCAGACATTAAAATCACGGCTTTTACCCTGACAATTTATTTTGCCTTTATCGCACTGTTATCATCAATTGCTTTATCGGCATGTCTGCCTATTAACCTGTAATAGACACCCCAGGTCATCAGGGCGGCAAAAGCCATGGCAATCAGGGTCGCCAGGGCAGCACCATTAATGCCATATAAGGGGATCAGCCAAAAATTAAGCCCGGCATCTATTGCCAGGGTAGCGCAGCCGATACGGATAACATAACTGCCTTTATTGGCGTATTGCAACCAGGTAGAAGCAAATGCTGCCAATCCCCATAAGGCGTAGGCTAAAGCAAGATAGATCAGGGCCTGCTCTGCCTGTAGATAATCCTGACCGAAAAAAGAAAGCAGCCAGGAACCGGCGAAAATCAGGGCTATCAGCAAGAATAAGATACTGGCGGTAATTAACTTTTGTCCTTGCCAAAAAAGGCCTCTGGCGCGCCCGGCACTTCCTTCAAGCGCGGGACCAATGAGCGGCAGGAACAAACCGGCGATGGTGGTTTGCACCACAGGCAAGATATGACTGGTGGTGGCGGCCGCGGCAAACAGTCCCACCTCATGTTCGGGAGCCAACACTTCCAGCAGGAATAAATCTATCTGATTGAGCGCCAGGGTGATCAACATTGCCATCATCATAGGCACCGACAGTTTTAACAGCTTATTTCCGGTAAAACTGCCGGGGGCGCGTTGCAGTTGGATTAAATTTAATTGCCTGATCTTATACCATTGCCAGCTGATGATAAGGCACACGGCGGTAATGCCCGATGCAACTACGTGCCATAATTCCACTTCGGCCAAAGTAGCGACCAGCAATAAAACCAGCAAGGTTTTTAACAACGGCAGGCCAATGCGCCAGGGCAGGTTTGACAGCGCCAGTAATTTCGCCGCTTGCAGGATACGGCTTAACAGGGCGCCGATTGAAATCAAGGGAATAGCCAGCGACATCAAGAGTAACGGGTGGTGATGTTCTAAATCGGTTGAGCCGATATGCCAATAACTGGCAAGGGCGGTGCCGATGATCACCAACAGGGAAAGGGCTGCGGTGATCAAAAGATAAAAACGCAAAAACTCCCAGACACTGCGGTTATCTCCCTGCGACAACGGCCCGGATAAAATAAGGGGCGCAACCCTGTCGCCCCCCAATAAACTTAATACGCTGGTTATGGTAGCAAAGGCAAAGGCGACCTTGTAGTCGCCGTATTCGTGACTGGGCAGCGCCCGGCTCAGGGTCAGATTAAAGATATAGTCAAGGGCAAAGCCGGCGATCACCGCCACAGCCAGGATCAGGCTGCCCTTTTTTAAATAATCCTTTACCGGCGTGTCTCGGGCTGTGTTTGCTGACATACTTTCATCCGCTGATTTTATCTTTCATTTAGTGATATTAGGATAATAAGCAAGTTAACCTATATTTCAATGCATTGAATTGTAAAAACAACTCGGTTAGGCTTCATCAGCTTAATAACAATAATCATTAGAAGTCTCAGGGCATGATGACACACAAAACTGCTTTTACCCGGACATACCATTGGAGAGCATGAATTGAGAAGTGCTAAAGTATTCGCTGCGCTGTTCACTACCTTGTTTTTTAGCATGGCAAACCATGCCCAAGCCGCTACAGAAGATGAAATTAACCATTTATTAAATGTGGTTAAAACCACCTCCTGTCAATATGAAAGAAACGGCACTATGCACAATGGCAGTGAGGCGGTGAAACATATCAGTAAAAAATATCGATACTTTAAAGATGACATTGAATCAACAGAAGATTTTATCAAATATTCTGCCACTAAAAGTAAAATGTCCGGTAAACATTATAAAATTCACTGCAGCAATCAGGCCCCGGTGAAAAGTCAGGACTGGCTGTTAAAAGAGTTGGCAGTATACCGGGCCAGTCAGCAATAGTTTATTTCTGCATTTAAGCTTGAGTCTTTTCAATTCATTATCTCAAATTAATAGGAGTTTTTGTGACTGCTGAAAAAGTAGTGATTATCACAGGTGGCGGGCGCGGCATAGGCGCTGCGAGCGCACAACTTTTTGCCGGTAAAGGTTATGCGGTTTGTATCAATTATAAATCCAGATCGGCGCCTGCCGAGGCGCTGGCAAATGCTATTATCGCCGGGGGCGGACGCTGTATTGCGGTTCAGGCTGATATCAGCGATGAACAAGACGTGCAGCGTTTGTTTGCCACGGTAGATCAGGCATTCGGCCCCCCGGATGTACTGGTCAATAACGCCGGTATCTTAAAACCGCAAATGCGGCTGGAAGATATGAGCGCCGAGCGTATCAACGCGATATTAACCAACAATGTTACCGGCTATTTCTTATGTTGCCGCGAAGCGGTAAAAAGAATGTCGACAAAACATGGCGGTAAAGGCGGCACGATAGTCAATGTCTCATCCGGGGCGGCCCGTAGCGGCTCTCCCAATGAATATATAGATTATGCCGCCTCTAAAGGCGCGGTAGATACCTTAACCAAAGGCTTGTCACTGGAAGTGGCGGATGAAGGGATCAGGGTAAACTGTGTCCGTCCCGGGCTTATTTATACCGAGATGCACAGCGATGGCGGCGAGCCGGGCCGTATCGAACGGTTACAAAGCAAAATTCCGATGCAAAGGGGCGGACAGCCGGAGGAAGTGGCGGAGGCCATCTATTGGCTGGCATCTGAAAAGTCTTCTTTTTCCACCGGCAATTTTCTCGATTTAGCCGGCGGCTTATAGCAGCAAGGCAAGAAAAAAGGCTGCCGAGGGAGATCGGCAGCCTGGCTGGCAAAGTAAAGGAATTTGCTTACTTGAAATTGGCAATCGTATTGGTAACGTTATCCAGGGCGCGTTGCGAATCCGCTACATTGCTGACACCACAGCTGTAGGAGTTGTTGCAGGTTCTGCCCGGATCGGAAAATACCGGTAAAATTGAGCAGTATTTACCATCTTCATTCAGCAATAGTGCTTCTATGGCTTGCTTGCCAAATTGATCCGTGCGGGTTTACTCCACTTGAATGTCGTTGAACATATCCAGGGCCGGTATTTTCAGTTTGAAAGTATTACCAACTTTCAAAGACTTAATCCCATTGTAGTTAATTCAAGTATTAGCACCTGTTTAAGTGCTATTTTTTGGGGCTGCTACGGTTGTAACGAGGTTAGAGAGTAATAAACATCTAACTACTACAAAGCACCCGCCTAAGTTAGATCGTTACAGTTAATACTAAGTGTCACTTCTGTCAAGAAAATGATACAAAATAATAATGTCCCTATTCTGAGGCAAAAGTTTAGCAGCAAGGTAATCGGAGCATAAGTAACATCATGTTGTAACATATTGGAAT